>NZ_JAVREM010000072.1:0-33323 GCF_031845425.1 Streptomyces millisiae | reverse complement strand
CACCCGCCCTTCCCGGGGCCGGCCGGGCGCGCCGGCCGCCACTGCGCGAAGCGCGAAAAGGGCGGGTGGGTGGGGGGCAAACCCCCGCGCGGAGCGCGGGGGCGCGTCGCCGCCGGCCGCGCAGGACCCCTCAGAGCGAGAAGATGCCGAAGGCGAAGCCCTCGGCCGTGATGCCGGTGTCGTCGACCGTGACGCCGGTGCCCTCCACGCGCCGTACCGCCGCCAGTTCGGGGCGTGGCAGCGCCAACGTCGCCGGCGCCCGGCGCGGGTTGACGACGATCAGGAAGCGTCCGCCCCGCAGGTACGTCAGCGGGTAGCCGGTGTGCAGCACCTCGACCGGGCTGCCCGCGCCCAGCTCCGGCGTCGCCTTCCGCAGCGTGATGAGCCGCCGCACCAGGTGCAACAGCGAGCCCTCGTCGGCCCGCTGCGCGGCCACCGTCGGGCGGTCCGGGTCGGGGTCGATCGGCAGGTAGAGCCGCTCGGCCGGGGCGGTGGAGAAACCGGCGTTGGGGGAGTCGTCCCACTGCATCGGGGTGCGGGAGCCGGCCCGGTTGTAGTGCTCGCCGAGCCGGCTGCCCTCGTGGTCCGGCAGGTCGGGGACGAACCGCATGCCGATCTCGTCGCCGTAGTAGATGGCGGGCAGCGTCGGCCAGGTGAGCTGGAACGCGAACGCGGCCGGCAGCTGCTCCGCGGTGCGCGGGCCGCAGGCCAGCCGGGAGAAGTCGTGGTTGGCGGTGGGCAGCGAGATGTACCCGCGGTCGCCGATCAGCGAGCTCACCTCGGTCCAGGCCTGGACGAACGTCTCGGCCGTGCCGCCGCCCTCGGCGTCGAAGAAGCAGTGCCGCTGCGTCCAGTGGTCGGCCACCGTGCCCTGGTTGTTGTTCCACAGCGAGCGCAGCGGCAGCCCGTCGGACGGGCCGCCGAACTGCAGGAAGAAGTCGGAGTGGAAGCCGGCCGGCACGGAGACCGACGGGTCGCCCCACTCGGCGAGCAGCGCCGCCTCCGGGTGGGTGTCGTCGAGCCAGCGCCGCAGCTCGGCCCAGAGCTTCGAGGTCTCGGCCAGGTCGGGGTCGTCCTTGACCAGGGAGTGCGCCATGTCGACGCGGAAGCCGGCGAGGCCGAGCCGCAGCCAGTGGTCCATGACGCCGCGCAGCGCCATCCGGTTGGCCTGGGGCCCGGGCGCGTCGACCGGCTGGCGCCAGGGCTCGTCCGGATCGCTGCGGGCGTAGCCGAAGTTGAGCGCCGGCTGGCTGTCGAAGAAGTTCGGCAGGTAGCTGCCGGGGCGGCTGCCGGGGGACGGCACGAAGCGCGGCGGCTGGCCCTCGGCCCAGATGTAGCGGTCGTTGCCCGGGTCGTTGGCCGCGGCGACGAACCACGGGTGCTGGTCGGAGGTGTGCCCGGCGACCAGGTCGAGCATGACCCGGATGCCGCGCCCCCGCGCGGCCTCCACCAGGGCGGCGAGGTCCTCGTCGGTGCCGTAGCGGGGGGCCAGGGCGAGGTAGTCGGACACGTCGTAGCCGGCGTCGCGGAACGGCGAGGCGAAGCAGGGGTTGAGCCAGACCGTGTTGACGCCGAGCCAGGCGAGGTGGTCCAAATGCTCGGTGACGCCCCGGAAGTCGCCGACGCCGTCGCCGTTGGAGTCGGCGAAACTCTGTGGATAGATCTGGTAGAGCACGGCGTCGGCCAGCCAGGACGGAACGGGACGGAAGGACGACATGGCAGCGGCACACCTCTCGTAGGTCGGCTCGTCAGGTCGGCTCGCGGTTCTGGGACGTTCGCTCAGCCCTTGACGGCACCCGCGGTCAGCCCGGAGACCACGGCGCGCCGGAAGATCAGGACCAGGAGGGCGATGGGCAGGACCGAGACGGTGGCGGCGGCGAAGATCGTCCCGTAGGGGACGGTGAACTGGCTGCCGAACAGCGCGAGCCCCACCGGCATGGTCCGGTACCGGTCGGCGGTGTTGAGGGTCAACGCGATCAGGAACTCCGTCCAGCAGGCGGTGAACGTGAAGATCGCCGCCGTGAACACGCCGGGCGTGGCCTGCGGCAGGATCACGGAGAGCACGGTACGCAGCGGCGAGGCGCCGTCCACCCACGCCACCTCCTCCATCTCCTTGGGGATGCCCTGGAAGAAGTTCCGCAGAATCCAGACCGCAAACGGGACGTTGAGCGCCGTGTAGACGAGGATCAGGCCCTGGTAGCTGTTGAGCCAGCCGATGTCCCGCATGAGCAGGAACAACGGCGCGGCGAGCGCGATGGTGGGAAAGAGGGAGATCATCAGCAGCGCCACCATGATGGGCGCCTTGCCGCGCAGCGGCAGTCGGGCCAGCGCGTAGCCGGCGAACGAGCTGAGGCTGAGCACCAGCAGGGTGGCGAGGACCGAGACCACCACCGAGTTGAGCAGGTAGACCCCGAAGTGGTTGTCGGTGAAGGCGTCCCGGTAGTTGGCCCAGGTGGCGTTCTCGGGCCAGGCGGTGGGCGGGTGGGTGCCGATCTCCTCGGCCGGCTTCAGCGAGGTGGTGGCCATCCAGTAGAGCGGGGCCGCCACGAAGGCGGCGATCACCAGCGCGGCCGCGTTGGGCCAGCTCAGCACGGACCGCAGCCGCCGCCCGCGGGACGCCTCCCGCGCCGTCGTCGCCGTCGTCGTCATGCCCCGCCCTCCTCGTCGCCGACGCGGGCCCGGAACGCCCGCAGGAACACCAGACAGCCGAGCAGCACCAGGCCGGCGGTGCTCGCGGCCACGGCGGCGCCGGGGCCGAAGTCCAGGTTGGTGAACATGACCTGCCAGCCGAGCAGCGCCAGGGACTCCGTCGCGTCGCCCGGGCCGCCGCCGGTGAGCACGAACGGCAGGTCGAAGATGCCGAAGGCCTGGAGGATCCGGAACAGCACGGCGATGGTCAGCGCGGGCCGCAGCAGCGGCAGCCTGACCCGCCAGAACGCGGTCCACGGCCCGGCGCCGTCCACCCGGGCGGCCTCGGTGACCTCGCGCGGCAGCATCATGAGGCCGGCGAGCACGATGATCGCCACGAACGGGGTGGTCTTCCAGATGTCGGCGACGGCCATCGACACGATCGCGGGCCCCGGCGTGCCGAGGAACTGCGGCGCGGAGCCGGTCAGCCCCTCGACGACCGAGGTCAGCACCCCGTACACGCCGTTGTACATGTACGCCCACAGCTGCGCCGAGACCACGGTGATCATGGCCCAGGGGAGCAGCAGCAGCGCCATCATCCAGCCCCGGCCGGCGCTGAGCCGCTCGAGGACGAGGGCGATGAGGGTGCCGAGCACCAGCTCGGCGAGGACCGTGCCGATGGTGTACAGCACGGTGAACAGCAGCGCCTCGCGCCAGCGCTCGGAGCCGAGCAGCATCGTGTAGTTGTCGGTGGTGATCCCGGAGAGCCGGAAGCCGTCGGAGGAGACCCGGACGTCGCTGAGGCTCATGGCGACCGAGAACACGATGGGGAAGAGCGTGACGGCCAGCACCACGAAGAGCGCCGGCGTCGCGAACACCCAGCCGAGGCGGGCGAAGCGGCGCTCGAGCGCGGTCCTGTGGTGGCTGGGGTGCGGGATCCGCCGGCGGCGCGGCCGGTCGGGGCGCGGTGGCTCGGGGGCCGGCGACGGCGCGCCGGGGGCGCCCGCCGGGACGGGGCGCAGCGGGAGGTCGCGGTCGCGCCCGGGCGCTCCGCTGTAGGGGATGGCCTGGCCGTCCTCGTCGTCCGGCGGGTTGCCCGACGCGGGGGATTCGTTCACCCGACGCCCCCCTTCAGATCCGGCGGGCGGCGCGGCGCACGGCGCGCGTCCCGGGCGCTCACAGCGCCTCCCCGTTCGCTTCTCCGATCGCGCGGCGCACGGCGCGCGCCGCTTTGATCCGCGGCTCGGCTGCCGCGCGCTCGTCGCTCACAGCGCGCGACCCTTCAGGGCCTTGCCGATGTCGTGCTGGGCCGCGCGCAGCGCGCTCCCGGGGGGCACGGAGCCGGCGAGCGAGCCGTTGATGTTGGTGAAGATGCCGTTGCTGACCTGGGCGTAGCGCGGCGAGTCCGAGGGGCGGGAGACCAGCGGCACGCGCGCGGCGGCGGCCAGCGTCGGGTTGTCGCGTTGCAGCTCGCGGTCGTTGAGCACCTCGTCGACCGCCGGCAGCACGGAGCTCTCGGCCAGCATCCGCTGGGCGGTCGGGCCCGTCATCCACTCGATGAAGGCCAGCCCCGCGCCGATGGCGTCGCTGTGCGGGTTGATCATCAGGTTCCAGCCGCCGGTGCCGGAGGGGCCCGGCCGGTCCTCGCCCTCGAAGGCGGGCAGGGCGCTGACGCCGATCTTGCCGGCGATCGGGGACTCCGGGGTGTTGGCCTCGCTCCAGGCGTACGACCAGTTGCGGTGGAAGGCGGCCTCGCCCTCCACGAAGGTCTGCAGCGACTGCTGCTCCTGGAAGCTGGTCATCGCGGCGGGCGCCACGCCCTCGTCGAGCAGGCGGCGCATGAAGTCGAGCACCCGGCGGTTCTCCGGTGAGTCGATGGCCGCGGCGCCGTCGTCGACGCTGTGGCCGCCGGCCGCGGCCGACAGCTCGGTCCAGTTGACGGTCAGGCCCTCGTAGTTGGCCCACTGGGCGACGTAGCCGTAGCGCACGTCGCCCGCCCGCTGGAGCTTCGCGGCGGTGTCGGCCAGCTCCTCCCAGGTCTCGGGGACCGGCAGGTCGTGCTTCTCCAGCAGGTCGGCGCGGTAGAAGAGGAAGCCGGTGTCGACGTACAGCGGGGCCGCCAGGTGTTCGCCGTCGTGCAGCGTGACGTCGGCGCGCTCCTCCGGGAAGCGGTCCCAGAAGTCGTCCGGCAGGTGGGCGTCGAGCGGCATGGCGAGCTGCGCCGAGCCGAACTGGGACGGCCAGACGACGTCGCCGTTGTAGACGTCGATGGCGCCCGAGCCGCCGGAGATCTCCGTGGTGAGGGTGGCGCGCATGGTGTCCGTGTTGTTGGGCGCGGCCTGGTACGTCACGGAGATGTCGGGGTGTTCCTCCTCGAAGGCGTCGACGAGCCGCTGGGGCAGCCCGTCGGGACCGAAGTTGATCGCGTACCAGGTGATGGAGCCCTTGGCCGGGCCCACCTCCTGGGGAGCGACCGAGGCCGAGCCGTCACCCGAGCCGCACGCCGCGGCCAGCAGGACGGTGATGACGCAGAACCCGCTTCGTCGTGCGCGTGCTCTGCGGATGGACGTGCCCAGGACGACTCCTTGAACTCCTTGAATGCCCTGCGCATGAGCGCCGAGTGCCTGGGCTCAGACTCGCGCGCCCGCATTCCACCGCAAAGCCTAAAACGCTCTTATCGGGAAAAGTCACCGAAAACGGCTACCGATCCTGGGTGCCCGCCGCCTCGCCGAGCGCATGGAAGACCGCGGTGTTGAGCGAGAAGGCGCGCTGGCACTCGTCCACGATGCGCAGCCGCTCGGGGCCCTCGACCGGCAGCGCGTCGAGCAGCTCCCGGTACTCGCGCTTGAACGCGGCCGGGTTGGCGATCTCCTCGAAGACATAGAACCGCACCCCGTCGCCCTTCCGCGCGAAGCCCCAGGTCCGCTCGGCCGTGCCGCGGATGACCTGGCCGCCGGAGAGGTCGCCGAGGTAGCGGGTGTAGTGGTGGGCGACATAGCCGCCCGGCCAGTCGCGGGCGACCTCCATCACCCGCGCCGCGTAGGTCTCGGTGGCGGCGAGCGGGCGCAGCGCGGCGCGCCAGTCGGCGCCGTCGTGCAGGTGGTCGAGGTCCCGCTCGAGCGCCGCGGTGCGGAAGAGCTCGGGCCGCAGGAACGGGCCGGCCACCGGGTCGCCGGCGAGCCGGTCGGCCGCCCCCTCCAGCGCCCGGTACACGAACCACAGCTGCTCGGTGTAGGCCCGGTAGGCCGCCACCCCGAGCCGGCCGCCCAGCATGTCGCTCATGAACGAGGAGTTCTCCGCCTCGGTGTGCTGCCGCTGCGAGGCCTCGCGGATCAGGGTGGAGAACGGGACGGTGGCGGTCGGGCTCATTCGGTGGCCTCCGGAGACGGTAGGCGGGCGCGCAACAGGTCGTCGCGCACCGCCATAGTGTCTACTTAGGCTTACCTAAGTCAAGCTTTTGCCGACAGGTCGTCGGTAAACCTGAGGGGGCGTCAAACCACCCCGAAGGGGCCGGTCAGGGCAGCGTCAACACCTCGGCACCCGTCTCCGTGACCACCAGCGTGTGCTCGAACTGGGCCGACCGCCGCCGGTCCCTGGTGACCACCGTCCAGTCGTCGTCCCACTTGTCCCACTCGTGGGTGCCCAGGTTCAGCATCGGCTCGATCGTGAACGTCATCCCCGGCTCCATCACCGTGCTCGCGCCCGGGTCGTCGTAGTGCGGCACCAACAGACCCGAGTGGAACGAGGTGTGGATGCCGTGCCCCGTGAAGTCCCGCACCACGCCGTAACCGAACCGCTTCGCGTACGACTCGATCACCCGGCCGATCACGTTGATCCGGCGCCCGGGCCGCACCGCCCTGATCGCCCGGGCCAGCGCCTCCCCGGTGCGCTCCACCAGCAGCCGCGACTCCTCGTCCAGAGCCGCCACGCCACCCACCGGATAGGTCGCGTTGGTGTCCCCGTGCACCCCGCCCACGAACGCCGTGACGTCCAGGTTCACGATGTCGCCCTCGCGCAGCACCGTCGAGTCCGGGATGCCGTGGCAGATCACCTCGTTCACCGAGGTGCAGATGGACTTCGGAAAGCCCCGGTAGCCGAGCGGCGAAGGGTAGGCGCCGTGGTCGCACAGGAACTCGTGCGCCACCTGGTCGAGGCGGTCGGTGGTCACGCCGGGCGCGACGTGCTCGGCCGCCGCCGCCATCGCCCGCGCCGCGATCCGCCCCGCCACCCGCATCCGCTCGACGGTCTCGGCGTCCTGCACGTCGGGACCGCGGTAGGGCGTCGGCCCGGGGCGGCCCACGTACTCGGGGCGCGGAATGGCGGACGGCACCCGGCGGGGCGCCGAGATCCTGCCGGGGACGAGAAGAGACTGGCCAGACATGCGCTCGAGTCTATGGACTCCACGGCTGGGCAGGGGACGCCGGGACGGACAGGATGGGGACATGGCCGCACTCTTTCGACGCAAGCCCTCGGGACGCCCCGGCGAGTGGTACTACTGCCTCCGCCACCAGACGGTCGAGGAGGGACCGCAGTGCCCCGCCAGGGACCGGCTCGGCCCCTACGGCACCAGGGGCGAGGCCGAGCACGCCATGGAGACCGCCCGCGAACGCGAGGACGAGTGGCGCCACGACCCCCGCTGGAACGACCGCGACGAGGCGGACGGGACCGAGGAGACGGACGGGACCGGCACGCCCGAGCGGGACGGGTAGTCACGGCGGGACCGCGAGCCCTGGGTGGCAGGATTCAGGCATGACCTCACACGACGCGGCGAAGCCGCCCGCCCGGGACCCCTGGCAACTCCCCGACGTCTCCGACCTCGTGGTCGGCGTGCTCGGCGGCACCGGCGACCAGGGCAGGGGGCTCGCCTACCGGCTGGCCAGGGCCGGCCAGCGAGTCATCATCGGATCCCGCGCCGCCGAGCGCGCGGAGACCGCCGCCGCGGAGCTCGGCCACGGCGTGCGCGGCCTGGACAACGCCGGCTGCGCCCGGGAGAGCGACGTGGTGATCATCGCCGTCCCCTGGGAGGGCCACGAGGCGACCGTCGCCTCACTCACCGCCGAGCTCGCCGGCAAGCTCGTCGTCGACTGCGTCAACCCGCTCGGCTTCGACAAGCAGGGCGCCTACGCCATCGTCCCCGAGCAGGGCAGCGCCGCCCAGCAGGCCGCCGCCCTGCTGCCGGAGTCCCGGGTCACCGCCGCCTTCCACCACCTGTCGGCCGTGCTCCTCCAGGACCCCGCCATCGAGAAGATCGAGACCGACGTGATGGTCCTCGGCGACAGCCGCGCCGACTGCGAGATCGTCCAGGCCCTGGCCGGCCGCATCCCCGGCATGCGCGGCGTCTTCGCCGGCCGGCTGCGCAACGCCCACCAGGTCGAGTCCCTGGTCGCCAACCTGATCTCGGTCAACCGCCGCTACCGCGCCCACGCCGGCGTCCGGCTCACCGACATCTGAGCCACGGCCGGCGCCCGGCACCCGGCCGGGGGCCGGCCGCGGCGGGCCACCCGGCGCGCGGACAATGGAGACCGCACGCCGGGTGCCGCACCCCTCGAACCGACTGGAGCCACCATGCCCACCGACACCAAGACCGGCCGGCCGGGCCGCGCCGCCCAGGACCGCCGGCTCGCCGGCTTCGCCCTGCTGGTCTTCGTCCTGACCGTCGCCGCCGCCGTCGTGTCCTTCGTCAACGGCAACTGGCTCGGCGTCGTGTGGGTGCTGATGGCCGGGCTCTCCTCCAACATGGCCTGGTACTACCTGCGGCGGTCCCGGGCCTGAGAGCCGACTCCGCGGGACTCAGTGGAAGCTGTGCTCCTCGGCCGGGTAGGCGCCGCCCACCACATCCTCGGCGAACGCCCGGGCCGCGTCCCCCAGCGTCTCGCGCAGCCGCGCGTACTGCTTGACGAACCGCGGCATCCGGCCGCCCGGCCAGTCCGTCATCCCGGCCATGTCCGTCCACACCAGCACCTGCGCGTCGCAGTCGGGACCCGAGCCGATGCCCACCGTCGGGATGTGCAGGCTCCGCGTCACCTCCGCGGCCAGCTCGGCCGTGACCAGCTCGAGCACCACCGCGAACGCGCCCGCGTCCTGCACCGCCTTGGCGTCCCGCAGCAGCTGCTGCGCCGCCTCCTCGCCCCGACCCTGCACCGGGTGCCCGCCGAAGGCGTGCACCGACTGCGGCGTCAGACCCACGTGGGCCATCACCGGGATACCGGCCTCCACCAGCAGGGACACCTGGTCGGCCGAGCGCTCGCCGCCCTCCAGCTTGACCGCGCCCACGCCCGCCTCCTTCACCAGACGGGTCGCGCTGCGCAACGCCTGGGTGGCGCTCTCCTGGTACGAGCCGAACGGCAGGTCGCCGATGATCAACGCCCGCCGGGTGCCGCGCACCACCGCGGCCGACAGCATCACCATCTGGTCGAGCGTCACCGGGACCGTGCTGTCGTAGCCCAGGTGCGTGTTGCCCATCGAGTCCCCGACCAGCATCACCGGGATGCCGGCCTCGTCGAACACCGAAGCGGTCATGGCGTCGTAGGCGGTGAGCATCGGCCACCGCTCCCCACGCCGCTTGGCCGCCGCTATGTCCCGCACGGTGATCCGCCGGCTCCGCTTGCCGCCGTAGAGCCCTGGCACCTCCGGCCGTGCGGCCGGCGCCTGGGCAGTCGTGTGCTGCGTCATCACGCTGCTCCTGTTCAGGTCGTCTCGAGGCGCCATGCCGGCGTCCCCGGATCGACCTCCATCGTCGCACCAGGTCGGCGGCCCCGGGAACCCCACACATCCTGGTAACCGTCTTGTGCTTCGGCGTGACCGGGGCTCGACTATGGTTCCCCGGAGCGAAAGCGCGACGGGCAGCGAGGGCAGCGCATGGCACGGTTGTACACCCCGGACACCGAACCGGGTCAGGGCCCCGAAGAGGGCGGCGAGACCGCCCCTCCCGCCTGCCGACCCGCGCGGCCGCGCTGGAGCGACCGCGTCGGCCGGTGGCGCCGCGGCTGGTGGCCGGCCGGCCTCGCCCTGGCCCTCGCCCTGCTGATGACGCTCCACTCCAAGGTGCCCAACACCATCGGCAACCTCGGCAGCCTCCTCCAGACCTTCCTGCCCTGGGTGGGCCTGGCGATCCCGCCGCTCGTGCTGTGCGCCGTGCTGCGCCGCTCCGTCACCGCCGTGGTCGCGGTGCTCGTGCCGGTCCTGGTCTGGCTCAACCTGTTCGGCGGGCTGCTCGCCGACAAGACCTCCGGCGGCGGCGCGCTCATGGTCGTCAGCCACAACGTCGACGCCGACAACCCCGACCCGGCCGGCACCGCCCGCGACCTGGTCGACTCGGGGGCCGACCTGATCGCCCTCCAGGAGCTGCCGCAGGGCGCGGTCGCCACCTACGAGGAGGAGCTGGCCGAGGCGTACCCCTACAACGCCGTGCAGGGCACCGTCGGACTCTGGAGCCGCTACCCGCTCACCGAGGCCCAGCCGGTGGACATCGGCATCGGCTGGGTGCGCGCGATGCGGACCTCCGTCGAGGTGGAGGGCATCGGCGAGGTCGCCGTCTACGTCGCCCACATGCCGTCCGTGCGCGTGCAGTTCAGGGCCGGCTTCACCGCCGAGCGGCGGGACGACGCCGCCGACCTGCTCGGCCACGCCATCGCCGCCGAGGAACTGCCGCGCACGGTGCTCGCCGGCGACCTCAACGGCACCATGAACGACGGCGCGCTCGCCCCCCTCACCTCCGAGCTGCGCTCCACCCAGGGCGCCGCCGGCGCCGGCTTCGGCTTCAGCTGGCCGGCCGGCTTCCCGATGGCCAGGATCGACCAGATCCTGGTGCGCGACCTCGAACCGGTCTCCTCTTGGACGCTGCCGGCCACCGGGAGCGACCACCTGCCGGTGGCGGCGAGAGTCGATCCCTGATCTCCTCCTTCGATCTCCCTCTTATCGGCCCTTTGCGCCGTTTTCACCCCCACTGTTTTACTTTGGTGGGTGAAGGGAGGTGTCAGATGTCGCGTACCCGTTTCGCCCCGGACCGCGGGCTCACGAACCGCATGGTGCTCACCATGTTCTTCCTCGGCCTGCTCTACGTCGTGCTCGTCGGGGTCCTGATCGTGCTGCTCGGCAAGTCGTGGCCGCTGATCGTGGTGATCGTGGGCGGTCTCTTCTTCGCCCAGTTCTGGTTCAGCGACCGGATCGCCGCGTACAGCATGGGCGCCCGTGAGGTCACGCCCGAGCAGGCGCCGGAGCTGCACGGCGCCGTCGACCGGCTGTGCGCCCTGGCCGACATGCCCAAGCCCCGGGTCGCCATCGCCGACACCGACGTGCCCAACGCCTTCGCCACCGGCCGCGGCCAGAAGAAGTCGCTGGTCTGCGCCACCACCGGGCTGCTGCGCCGCCTCGAACCCGAGGAGCTGGAGGGCGTGCTCGCCCACGAGCTGTCCCACGTCGCGCACCGTGACGTCGCCGTCATGACCATCGCCTCGTTCCTCGGCGTGCTGGCCGGCCTGATCACCCGAATAGCCCTGTGGACGGGCCTGGGCCGCTCCCGCAACAACAACAACGCGCTGCTGCTGCTCGTCCCGCTCGTCAGCGCCGTCGTCTACGTGATCAGCTTCCTGCTCACCCGCCTGCTCTCCCGCTACCGCGAGCTCTCCGCCGACCGCGCCGGCGCCCTGCTGACCGGCCGCCCCTCGGCGCTGGCCTCCGCGCTGACCAAGGTCTCGGGCCAGATGGCCAGGATCCCGACGCGCGACCTGCGCCAGGCCGAGCCGTTCAACGCCTTCTTCTTCGCCCCCGCGCTGTCCGGGGAGGGCCTCGGCCGGCTCCTCTCCTCCCACCCCACGCTCGAACAGCGCCTTGAGCGGCTGGCCAAGCTCTCCACGGAGCTCGGCCGGCCCTGACCGATCGCGGTGATCCACCGATGGGCTTCCTCGACGTGATCCTGGGCCGCAGCAAGCCGGTCCGCCCCGACCTCGACCAGCTGTTCGCCGTCCCCTCCGCGGCGATCACGCTCCAGGCCGGCGCCGGCTTCCTGCCGACCGGGCTCGGCTCCGTCTGCTTCGCCAGCGTCGAGGGCGGCGCGTTCTCGCGCGTGCGGGACGAGGTGCGGGAACTGCTGGACGCCGACACGGCCACGGGCGGCCTGCCGGTGGAGTTCAGCCAGGACTCCTACGGCTACACCTGGCTGCTGGCCCGGCAGTCGCCGGACGACGTCACCACGCTCGTCAACGACCTGCACGCGGTGAACACGCTCCTGCGGGACGCGGGCTTCGGCCCGCAGCTGCTGTGCTCACTGGTCGGCTTCCGGGACGCGGAGCAGCGGCCGCTGGCCCTGGTCTACCTGTACAAACGCGGCACCTTCTACCCCTTCGCACCGGTGGTGGGGGCGGGGGAGCGGCGCGACAACGAACTGGAACTCCAGGCGCGGGCCCTCCTGACGAACGACCTGCGGCTGGAACCGGACCTCTCCCGCTGGTTCCCCGTCTGGGGCGCGCCCGGCCTTTAAACCGGCGCGCGGCGCCGCGCCCACCCACCCGCGGTTTCGCTGGCGCTGTGCGGTGCGGGTGGCCTGCGGCCGCTCCGCGCCCACCCACCCGCCCTTGGCGGGTGGGTGGGCGCGGCACCGCACGGCCACCAGGCCCGCACGGCCGGCCGGCGGCCAAGGCAAAGCGCCCAGCGAACCGTTATCCCCTGGCCGCCTCGAAGAAGCTCCAGGCCGCCATGACCACCATCACGCCCGCCGCGATCTTGGTGATCAGCGTCAGCGGCACCCGCTTCAGCAGCGCCTGGCCGCCCATGATGCCGAGGCCGGCCACGGCCCACAGGGCCAGGACCGCGCCGACGCCGACCGAGACGGGGTCGTCGTAGCGGGCGGCCAGGTTGGCCGTCATGATCTGGGTGAGGTCGCCGAACTCGGCGACCAGGATGAGGGTGAAGCCGCTGCCCGCCACCTTCCAGAAGGACGGGTCGGACGGCTCCTTGATCTCCTCTTCGTCCTCGTCGTCCTTCTTCAGCACCTCCCGCAGCAGCATCGCCGCGCCGGCCAGGAAGAGCACGCCGACCACCAGCTGCAGCGGGCGCTGCGGCAGCAGGGTCAGGACGCTGCCGGCGGCCACGGCGAGCACGACGTGCACCACGAAGGCCGCGGCGACGCCGGCGAAGACGTAGGAGCCTCGGAAGCGGGTGCCGAGCACCAGACCGGCGAGCGCGGTCTTGTCCGGTAGCTCGGCGAGGAAGATGACGCCGAACACGACGGCGGCGACGGCGAAACTGAACACGGCAATCCTCGAAACTCTCGGGCCGCCGTGCCGGAGGATCCCGCGGGGAGGCGGACTTCGGCACGGCAGCGTCCATGACACTGCTGGCCGAAGGTCTCGCTGGCGGACCGCCGCGCGAGGCGGCGGGGGTCCGCTCCGGGCGCCGGGCCCCTCCCGTGTGATGCCGAGGCATCGGTGGGCGGGCCAGTATGTCGACGGTCCGGCGAAGAGCTACTCCCCTTCAGACTCGAACACTCTATACGAGACGCCCGGAAGCGGAGAATCCGGTCCGCTACTCGCCGCCGGGGGTGGCGAGGGCGGCGAACGGCACGGTGAAGCAGCCCACCCGGTCGCCCGCCGTGCCGTCGGGTTCCGTGGCCCGCTCGTGCAGCACCACGGAGGCGGCCTCGCCCGGCCGGAAGAGCCACTCGTGCTGGGAGGTCGCGCTGCCGGCGCCGTCCACGTCGGCGGTGAAGTCGAGCCACACCTCGTTCTCCGGGTCGACCGAGCCCGGCTCGTTCTGGTAGTGGCCGCCGGCCGCCTCGGGGTCGGCGCCGCACGGCGCGACGTGGACGTGGGTGCCGTAGGTCTGTCCCGGCACCAGGCCCCGCGCGGACACCTCGACGGTCAGGGCGCCGTCCACGACGTACTCGGTGACCGTGATGTGCGCGCCGGGCGGCACGAGGTCCGTGTCGTAGCTGACGGCCCTGGGCGCCTCGCCGGTGCCGGCCGTCGCGAACTGGGTGCCGGTGCGCAGCCAGTAGTCGCCGCCCCCGGCGGCGGCCGCGGATCCGGCCGTGGCCAGCGCCACGGTGAGGGCGACCGCGCTGGTCGTCCGTGCTCTCATCACTCGTGCTCCCTGCTCGTGGGGGGAAGGGGTGGGGTGGGGATGACACCCCGCGCGATCACCCTGCCCAGGCCGGTGACGAGATGCCCGCCACACGCACCCGTGTACACCGTGTGGGGGACCCGGGCGTACTCTTGGCGGCGGAACCACTGTGGTCGGAAGGCGCGTCCCAGCCAGGTACCAGGTACACATCACAGAGCGCGTCATCAGGGGAAACGGGGAGCGGCACGGTGCAGGAGACGTTGGGGGTGCTGCTCTACGCTCCATGGATCTACGTGGTCGTGGCGGCGTCCATCCTGCTGGACGTCTTCGTGCCGGTGCTGCCGAGCGGAGCGCTGGTGGTGACCGCGGCCACGGTGGCGGCCGGCACGGCCGTCGACGTCGCGGGGCTGCCCTCGCCCACCGCCAACCCGCACCTGCCGCAGATCTTCCTGCTCGGTGCCTGCGCCATCACCGCGTCCTTCGTCGGCGACCTGCTGGCGTACGCTCTCGCGCTGCGCGGCGGTCGTCGCTTCGGTGGCGCGATCGCCCGGTCACGGCGGCTCACCGCGGCCCAGGAGCGCCTCGACTCGGCACTGCGGCGTGGCGGCGGGCCGCTGGTGGTGCTGGCGCGGTTCGCGCCGGCGGGGCGCGCGGTGGTGAGCCTGGGCGCCGGGGTGTCGCGCCGCCGGAAGCGTGAGTTCCTGCCGTGGTCGGCGCTGGCGGCCGTGGTGTGGACGGGGTACAGCGTCGGTATCGGCTATCTGGGCGGCCAGCTGCTCGGCGCGAGCTGGTTCAGCACCGGTCTCTCCGTGGTGGCGCTGCTGGCCGCCGGCCTGGTGGCCGCCCGCCTGCTGCGTCCGGCGCCGGTGGCCGAGCCGGTCGCGGTGCCGGCGCCGGTGGAGCCGGGCGTCTCCTGACCGCGCGCCGGGCGCGCGACAGCGGGCCGGCCCGGTCGGGCCGGCCCCGTGAGGTGCTTCGTCAGGCGAGGCGGCCTATGCCGCCGTACCAGGAGACGTCGGCGTGGCTTGGCCGCTCCGCCTCGGGGACGGTGGCGCGCCAGTCGGAGACGACCTGGATGCCGGGGTCGACCAGTTCCATGCCGTCGAAGAACTCGGCGAACCGCTCCCTGGTGCGGAGCGTGAGCGGCACGCCTTGGGCTCGGTAGGCGTGCTGGACGCCCATCGCGGCCTCGGGGGCGATGTCGGCGGTGGCGTGCGACAGGATGAAGTGGCTGCCGGCCGGGACGGCCTCGCGCAGGGTGCGGACGATGCCGGCGGGGTCCTCGTCGTCGCCGACGAAGTGCAGCACGGCGACGGCCAGCACGCCCACCGGCTGGTCGAAGTCGATCAGCGCGCGGGTCTTCTCGTTCTCCAGGATGGCGCGGGGGTCGCGGATGTCGCCCTGGATGACGGCGGTCCTGGCGTCCTTGGCGAGCAGCGCGCTGCCGTGCACGAGCACGATGGGGTCGTTGTCGACGTAGAGGACGCGCGCGTCGGGGTCCTCGGCCTGGGCGACCTGGTGCACGTTCTCGGCGGTGGGCAGGCCGGAACCGAGGTCGAGGAACTGCCGGACGCCGGCCTCCCGGACCAGGTGGCGGACGGCCCGGCCGAGGAACTTGCGGTTCTCGCGGGCCGCGGTGCGCAGCATGGGGAACGAGGACAGCGCCTTCTCGGCCGCCTCGCCGTCGACCTCGTAGTGATCCTTGCCGCCCAGCAGGTAGTCGTACATTCGCGCCGAGTGCGGCTGATCGGTGCGCAGGTCGATGTCGGCCACGCGTATCTCCACTTCGTAAGTGAGTCGACAGTGATTCGATGCCTGCCGAAAGGAATCGATCAGATGAGTGAACTCTCGGCACAGTAAGGGGATTTCGGCCCGGCTGTCAGCGCTCACCGGCGGGTTCCGGACGCGGAGCGACGCTCATGAGCCATCCACGGCCGCCGCCGGCGCGGGCTCGGGGTCGGGCGGGCCCGTGACGACGAGGGTGACCCGGCTGCCGCGCGGCAGCTCCCCGGCGGCGGCGGCCGCGTAGAGGTGGCGCAGCGCCTTGGCGACGTAGCGTAGTTCCGGACGTATCCCGTGCCGTTCGGTGAAGTCCTCGGCGAACGAGGCGAGTTCGGGCGGCACCCGGCCGTAGCCGCCGCCGTGTGCCGTGTGGTCGACCGACCAGTTGTCGAACGCGCGGCCCCAGCCGGCCGCGTGCAGCCCGGCGATCTCCCGCTCCAGGTAGCCGGCGGCGCCGCGCAGCGCCGCGACGCCCAGGGCGCGGGCGCCCGGCGGCAGCCCGGCGGCGATGCCGGCCAGGGTGCCGCCGGTGCCCACCGCGCAGCAGACCAGGTCGCGGTGGCCCAGGTCGGGGAGCTGGGTGGCGAGCTCGGCGGCGACGGCGGCGGCGCCGTGCGCGGCCGGCGCGTTGGAGCCGCCTTCGGGGAGCACCGCGCAGGGCCCGAAGCGGTCGGTGAGCTCGCGGCGGGTGGCGGGCTCGTGCAGGCTCGCGCGCAGCCGGCGGTAGCCGGCGCGGTCGACGAAGGCGAGCCGCATGCCGGCGGCCTCGGCGCGGGCGAGCGACCAGTTGCGTGGCGCGTCGGCGAGCTCGTCGCCGCGGATGATGCCGACGCTCTCCAGGCCCCGGCCGGCGGCGGCCGCGGCGAGGGCCCGAACGTGGTTGGAGTAGGCGCCGCCGAGGGTGAGCACCCGGGTGTGCCCGGCCGCCCGGGCGGCGTCCAGGTTGGGGATCAGCTTGCGCCACTTGTTGCCGGGCACCGTGGCGTGGATCAGGTCGTCCCGCTTGAGCCACAGCTCGACGCCGGCGTCGGCCAGCCGCTCGTCCGCCACCCGGCTGAGCGGCGAGGGCAGGGTGGGCGACGGCAGAGACATCCGTTCGATTGTAGGTCCGGTACCTTCCCCGGCTGGGGCGCGGGCTCCCGCCGCCCGCGCCCGCCCGTGCCTAGCCCTTGACGGCGCCGGCCGTCAGGCCGCCGACGATCCAGCGCTGGAGCAGGGCGTAGAGCACCAGGATCGGCACGACGGCGATCAGGATGCCCGCGCTCAGCCCGGTGTGGTTGGTGGAGAAGGCGCCGCTGAAGTTGAGCATGCCGAGCGGCAGGGTGCTGTTCTCCGGGGAGCTCAGCATGATCAGCGCGATGAGCAGCTCGTTCCAGGTGGCGACGGTGTCCAGGATGGCGACCGTGACCAGGGCGGGCAGCGCCAGCGGCAGCATGAACTGCCAGAAGATCCGGAAGTCGCCGGCGCCGTCGATCCGGGCGGCCTCGATCAGCTCGTCGGGGACGCGCCGGAAGAACTGGTGCAGCACCAGGGTGGTGAAGGGGATGCCGAAGGCCAGGTAGGCCGGGAGCAGTCCCGCCAGCGTGTCCGTGAGGTACACGGACCGCAGCATGGTGAACAGCGGCACGATCGCGATGTAGAGCGGGACGGTCAGCCCGAGGAAGACGAAGAACATCACGGAGCGCCGGAAGCGCAGGTCGAGCTTGGCCAGCGCGTAGGCGAGGAGCGCCGAGACGGCCACGCCGAGCGGCACCTTGACGACGGCGATGAGCAGGCTGTTGCGGTAGGTGGTGGAGAAGTCGCCGATCTTCCAGGCGTCCGCGAAGTTGTCGAGGGTCCAGGATCCGGGCCAGGAGATGGTGCCGGACGACGCCAGGTCGGCGCCGGTGCGCAGCGCCGTGGTGACGAGCACCAGCAGCGGGGCGAACCAGACGAGGCCGAGCAGACCGAGCGCCACGCTGGCGCCGACCGTCCGCACGGTGCGGGAGGCGGGGATCGTCGCTGCCATGGCTAGTCCTTCGTCTGCGAGAGCACATAGGGGATGCCGACGAACACGGCGACCAGGGTGATGACGACGGCGATCGCGGCGCCGTAGCCGGACTGGTAGTACTGGAAGACGTTGAAGTACATCCAGGTGCCGAGGACCTGGGTGGAGCGCCCGGGGCCGCCGTAGGTGAGGGCGTAGATCAGGTCGAAGACCTTGAACGACTCGATCAGCGACAGCGCGAGCACGATGTGGTTGGTGGGCCGCAGCCCCGGCAGGGTCACGTGGCGGAAGCGCTGCCAGGCGTTGGCGCCGTCCATCGCGGCCGACTCGTGGAGCTCCCTGGGGATGCCCTGGAGGGCGGCCAGGTAGAGCAGCAGCGGGAAGCCGGTGCGCACCCAGACGGCCGGGACCATGGTGGCCCACAGGGCGGTGGAGTCGTCGCCGAGCCAGGCGTGGGTGAGGGCTTCGAGGCCCAGGGTGGTCAGGGCCTCGTTGATCGCGCCGTCGGTGGGGTTGTACAGCCAGCCCCAGATGGTGGCCACCGAGACCAGCGGCAGCACGGCGGGCGCGTAGAAGACGGTGCGGAGGAACGAACGGCCGCGCACCAGGCGGCTGTTGAGGGCGAGCGCCAGGGCGAGGCCGAGCAGCATCGGCAGCAGGATGGTGACGAGGGTCCACAGCAGGTTGTTGCGGACGGCGGTGCCGATGACCGGGTCGTCGGCCAGGTGCCGGTAGTTGTCGAGGCCGACGAACTCCTTGTCGGGGGTGATGCCGTCCCAGGAGGTGAGGCTGAGGTACACCGACTGGAGCGCCGGGTAGACGAGGAAGCCGGTGTACACGAGCAGCGCGGGCGCCGCGTAGGCCCAGGCGCTCGGCCGGTGGCGGCGCGGGCGGCGCCGGGGCGGGGTGGTGGTGGGGCGTGGGGTCCGGGCCGGGCGGGCGGCCTCGGCCGGGATGGCGGTGGTCATCGGACCTGGCCCTCCTTCCAGGTGGTGACCGCGTCCTGCATCCGCGCGGCGGCGTCCCGCGGTGAGACGTTGTCCTGGGCGATGTCGCTCTGGATCTGGAAGTAGGCGTCGGACACGTCCTTGGGGAACGCCTGGTCCTGGATCACGTAGTGCGGGTGCCGGCGGCCGAGTTCGAGCCACCGGGCGTTGAGGGGGAGCTCTCCCGGGTCGGGGGCGAGGTCCGTGAGCGGGGTGCGGAAGCCGGCGAAGGTCTCCTGCGCGGGCGGGGTGAGCAGGAAGTCGAAGAGTCGGGCGGCGTTCTCCCCGTTGGGGGACGCCTTGGAGAGGAAGAAGCCCTCGGTCCAGCCGGAGGTGCGGACCACGTCGTGGCCGGTGGGCAGGACGAAGGTGCCGAAGAGCTCGGGGTCGAGTCCCGAGGCGTTGTTGGTGTACTCCTGCCACTGGCCGGTGATCAGGAAGGCGCCGGTGCCCTGGGTGAGGTAGGAGTCGGCGACGTCCGGCGTGATGCCGAGGAAGCCCTCCGGGACCCATTTGCGCTCCACCCACTTCCGGAAGAGCCCGAAGGCGTCCCGGACCTCGGCGCGGTCCCAGCTGGCCTCGCCCACCAGCAGCCGGTCGTGCAGCTCGGGCCCGGCGGTGATCTCCAGGAGGTACTCGAAGAGCCGCATGGGGTCCCAGCCGTAGACGCCGCCGGTGGCGAGCGGCACCACGCCGCTGGCCACGATCCGGTCGCAGACATCCTCCAACTCGTCGTAGCTGGTGGGGACGGAGACGCCCGCCCGCTCGAAGAGGTCGGTGCGGTACCAGCAGCCGAGGTTGGCGATCACGCCCGGCAGGCCGTAGCGGTGGCCGTCGAACGTCATGTCCCGCACGGCGGCCGGGTTCAGCAGCTCGTCCCAGCCGTGCCGGGCGTAGACCTCGTCGAGGGCGGCTATCTGGCCGGCGTCGATGAAGGGGGCGGCGATCTGGCCGCCCCACATCATGAACAGGTCCGGCGGGCGGGCGCCCAGCAGCTGGGTGCGCACCTTGTCGGGGAAGAGCGCGGCGCCGCTGCCCGGCAGCGTGTCGTGCCGGACGGTGATCCCGGACTCGTCGCGGAAGGAGTCGAGCACCTGGTCGAGCAGCGGGGCCTGGGTGGCGTCGAGGTAGGTGAAGAGGGAGAGCCGGTCGGGCGACGCCTGGAGCCTGCCGCCGCCGCAGGCGGTCAGCCCGCCGGCCGTGCCGAGGGCCGCGGCCAGGGCGGCGGCGCCACTGAGGAACCGCCTGCGGTCCATGGTCATGCGCACACCCTCCTGAATATTAATTCAGATGCGTATTGTTTATGACAGGGTGAGGGGACCGTAGGATCGCCCGACGAGACATGTCAAGACCGTTGCGCGGAGATTTCCGCGCGGGTCGATTCCGGCGAAAGCCCGCAATAAGGCCGCGCGTCCGAGGGCTTGACGGGAGCGCGCGACGTGCAGGAGCATCCCCGCTGAGCCCCGGAGATAGATATGGATGATCCGAATGGATATTCATCTTGGTGACGCCTAGGGCGCCGGACGTGCCCGATCCTCCCCGGATACCCGGCCACATGTCCGTCGCCAAACTGCGCCAACTGGTGCGCGTGGCACGCATGTACCACGAACGCGGCCTGCGCCAGACCCGGATCGCCGAGCTGCTCGGCCTCACCCAGGCCGGGGTCTCCCGGATGCTGCGCACCGCCGCCGCCCTGGGCGTGGTCCGCACCGTGGTGGTGGCGCCGGCCGGCATCCACAGCGACCTCGAGGACGCCGTCGCCGAACGGTACCGGCTCGCCGAGGTGGTGGTCGTCGACGGCGACGACCTGGTGGACGATCCGCCGAGCCTGATGCGCGCCCTCGGCGGCGCCGCCGCCGGCTTCCTGGAGACGGCGTTCCGGTCCGGCGAGGTGATCGGTGTCTCGACGTGGAGCGAGACGCTGCTGGCCGCCGTCGACACGATGCGGCCCGGCGTCCGGAGGCCCGCCGCCGCCAGGGTCGTTCAGCTGATGGGCGGGGTCGGCGACGCGCACAGCCAGGTGCAGGCCACCAGGCTCACCGCCCGGCTCGCCGAACTGACGGGCGCCACGCCGCTGTTCGTCCGCGCCCCGGGCCTGGTCGGCTCGGCCGGCGCCCGGCTCTCGCTGCTGGGCGACGCCTCGGTGCGCGAGGTCGGCCAGGCCTGGCAGGAGTTGACGTCGGTCCTGGTCGGGGTCGGCAGCCTCGAACCGTCCCCACTGCTGCGGCTGAGCGGCAACGCGGTGGCCGAGGAGGAGCTGGTCGGGCTGCGCGGCCTCGGCGCGGTGGGCGACATCTGCCAGCGCTTCTTCGACAAGCACGGGGTGCACGTGGACGCCGGCCTCGGTGAGCGCACCGTCGGCGTCTCCGTCGACCAGCTGCGCGCCGTGCCGCGCCGCATCGCCGTCGCCGGCGGCCCCCGCAAGTACCAGGCGGTGCGTGGCGCGGTGCGCGGCCGGTGGATCACCGCGCTCGTCACCGACACCCGCACCGCGCGCCGACTGCTCGACGAACCCGGAACCACCGAGGAAGGAACCCCCACACCGTGAGGACATCCCCCTGGCAGCGCGCCGAGTTCACGCTGACCGCCGAGCGGGACCATCCCGCCCCCTACGCCGGGGTCGCGGTCTGGGCCGAGTTCACCCATGACTCGGGCGCGACGCTGCGCCGCCCCGCCTTCTGGGACGGCGGCCGCACCTGGCGGATCCGGTTCGCCTCCCCGCTGGCCGGCGGCCGTTGGCGCTGGCGCACCGCGGCCGACGTCGACGACCCGGGCCTGGTCGGCCGCACCGGCGAGCTGACCGTCGCCGACGAGCCCGCCGGCGGCAACCCGTTCCGCGTCCACGGCTTCTGGCGGATGTCGCCCGGCGGGCGCAGCCTGGTGCACGCCGACGGCACCCCGGCGCTGCTGGTCGGCGACACCGCCTGGGGTCTGCCGTGGCGCGCCACCGAGGAGCAGGTCCGGGTCTACGCCGCGGACCGGGCCGGGAAGGGGTTCAACGCGGCGCTGCTGATGAGCGTCCAACCCGACATGGACGCGCGCGGCCCCCGGGACCGCACCGCCGACGAGGGCTTCGACGTCGCCTTCGAGGACCTGCCCGACGGCCACCTCGACGACCTCGTCCCCGCCTACTTCCAACACCTGGACCGGCTGCTCGCCGTCCTCGACGAGCACGGCGTCGTCCCCGTGCTCCAGCCGGTCTTCCACGGCTTCGGCTGGAAGGGCCTGCGGGCGGCGGGCCCCGTGGTGCCGCCCGCCGAGTACGCCCGCTACTGCCGCTACCTGGTGGCCCGCTACGGCGCCGACCCGGTGGTCTACCTGGTCGGCGCCGACGGTGGTGGCCACGAGCCCGGGATCGAGGCCGGCGGGCGGGAGATCGAGGAGTGGGACGCCTACGGCCAGCCGTGCGGGATCCACTACCGCCCGCACTCCCGCGCCGACGCGCACCAGGCCGCGCCCTGGCTCGACTTCCAGTGGTGCCAGACCGGACACCGCGGCGAGCACGTGCCGGAGCGGGTCGCCGACATGTGGCGCAACGAGCCGGTGCGGGCGGTCGCCAACGGCGAGCCGACCTACGAGCACTCCGGCCGGCGCGGCAAGGGCGAGGGCTGGTGGCAGGGACACGAGGCGTGGAGCAACCTGTGCGCGGGCGGCACCATGGGCGTGGTCTACGGCGCGGGCAGCCTGTGGCAGTGGGTGCTGCGGCCCGGCGAACCCGGACACGAGCCGTTCTTCGTGGCGGAGGGCGCGGGCTGGCGGGAGGCCCTGGACTTCGAGGGCTCCCGCTACGTCGGCCTCGTCTCCCGGATCCTGGCCGGGCTGCCGACCACCGACATGGCCCCCAGCTGGGACCTGACCCTGGCACCGCGCGGGCTGCTGGTGCCGGGCCGCCTCTACGTCAGCTACGGCGAGCACGGCGGCGACCTGCGCGTCGCGCCCTGGGCCGGGGAGGCGATCCCACTCCCCTACCGGGTGGTCGACCCCCGCACCGGCGAGATCACCGGATCCGGCGTGCGGGAGAACCACCAGGCCCCCGTACCGGATCCGGGCGGCGCGCCCCGGGTCTACCTCTGCCACGCGGGCTGGGCGGAGAGCGAGAGGCACGCGCCACGGTCGTGAGCCCCCCGCCCACCGGGTGGGCGCGTTCCGGCACCTAGAATCGAACACATGACCGATCCGCAGCCGCCGAGCGACCTGCCCGCACTGCGGGCGCTCGCCGCGTGGCTGCAGCACTGGCTGAACGACGTGCGCCAAGCGGTCGCCGACGCCGAGCGGGCGGCGGCCGTCGAGGCCCGCCGGCCACGCTGGTGGGTGCGGTGGCAGCGCCGCCCGCCCGGCGCACCCCGGCGCGGAATCCTCCACGAGGAGGGCTGTTGGCACCCCGGCGCCCCCGACCTGGACGCCGCCGCCCTCCGCCGACTGCTCGCGGAACACGGCGACCGCGTCGCCGCCTGCGAGGTCTGCCGCCCGTCACCCCCCGGGTGACGGGCGGACGCGCGGGGACGGCCGGGAGCCGGTTGAGAAGACGAGCACCTCGGGAAGGAGACGCCCCGCGGAACCCATCCTCTTGCATCACCTTCCTTGTTGCAAGCCATTCGCAATAGAGGCGTAGGGTGACCCTCGACGATCACGACGACCAGCCACCCGTCGAAAGGGGCCGTGTCTGATGGGCACCTACGCGCTTCCCGACCTGCCGTACGACTACGCCGCGCTGGAGCCGGCCATCACCGGCGAGATCCTCGAACTGCACCACGCCAAGCACCACGCCGCCTACGTCAGGGGCGCCAACGACACCCTGGAGCAGCTCGCCGAGGCCAGGACGAAGGAGCAGCTCGCGCCCACCCAACTGGTGGGCCTGGAGAAGACGTTCGCGTTCAACCTCTCGGGCCACGTCCTCCACACCATCTTCTGGGAGAACCTCTCCCCCGACGGCGGAGACCGCCCCGACGGCGCGCTGGCCGACGCGATCGACGAACACCTCGGCGGCTTCGAGGCGTTCAGGCGTCAGCTCACCGTCGCCACCTCCTCGGTCCAGGGCAGCGGCTGGGGGGTGCTGGCCTGGGAGCCGCTCGGCCGCCGCCTGATCGTGGAACAGGTCTACGACCACCATGGCAACGTCGGCCAGGGCAGCACCCCGCTGCTCGTCTTCGACGCCTGGGAACACGCCTACTACCTGCAGTACCGGAACGTCCGCCCGGACTACGTCACCAGGCTCTGGGACCTCGTCAACTGGCAGGACGTCGCCGACCGCTTCGCCAGGGCCACCGCGGCCTGACCCCGAACCGGTCCGCGGCCGGCCCGACCACCCGGCCGCGGGCCACCCGCCCCCGCTAGCCGTCGATCACCTCCGTGTTCTGGGAGGCGACCAGCCGCCACCGCCCGTCCTCCTTGGCCATCACGTACATGGGGCTGGTGGCGTTGCCCCGCGGCTCGCCGTCCGGCGTGCGGTACTGCCCCCGCACCTTGACCGCCGCCACGTCCGGCCGGACGAAGAGCACGTGCTCCACCTCGTAGGTGACGGTGGACTCCCTCATCGCGCCCGGCAGCACCCGGTGGGTGAAGTCCGAGATCGCCTCCCGGCCGAACAGCCGCCTGCCGTGCGCCGTCGTCCAGATCGCGTCCTCGCGGAACAGCCCGAGGAACTCCTCCGGCAGCTCGTTCTGTTGCGAGTGCTCCAGCACCGCCACCACCTGCCGGATGGCCGCGATCTCCGCCTCGTCCGCCTCGCGCGTCTCCTCTGCGTTCATGCGGACATCCTGAGACCTCAAGCTTCCTTGAGGTCAAGTCGGCTCAGCGCACCGCGATGCCGATGAACTCGATCTCGTCGACGCCACCGGGCGAACCGACCAGGACCGTCGAGCCGGTCCTCGGCCCCTGGTACCCGCTGTTCGACATCTCCACCTCGGCGGTGATCACGCCGGTGGTGACGGAGAGTTCGACAGCCCGAACGCCACGGCCCGCCGTGGCGGAGCCGATCTGGATCCGCCCCCACTCGGTGCTCGAACACTGCCAGGCCTGCCAGCCACTGACCGCCAGGTTGGCCCGGGCACAGAGGGTGCCCACGTTCGCGGCGCTCAACTGCAGCGCCTGGACGCTGAAACCGGGAAGGCCGGCACCGATCCCGTTGCACCACTCGTCGGCCTCCCACCCGACGGACTCCACATACGCCCGGTAGCAGATCTGGGGATGCTCATCCGCGGCCGCGCCGGTGGACGCGGCGGACGCCTGGGTGGTGAGCGGCCCGCCCATGAGCAGCAGCACGGCGGCCGACACGAGCGCGGCCAGTCGCTGCGGTATGGGACGGGCACTGCGTCTGGGCATGCGGATCTCCCTCGTTCGGAACGGATGTCCGCCATGCACTACCCGCACGCCATCGCACAGACGCGCAGCGCGCCCACACCCCCACACGGGACCGTCACGATTCCGCCACCGCGCGCCCGCCTGAGGGCGGGCGCCGGAGCCGCCGGTCACCCACGGGTGGGTGCAGACGGGTTCGAACCGCCGACATCCGCCTTGTAAGGGCGGCGCTCTACCGCTGAGCTATGCACCCGGGGAATGAGGCAACAGCCTACATGCCCGCGCCGTCCGCCCATAAAGAGCGGCTTACGGGGGACAGCCCCACCCCGGAGGCGGTGGGTCGCCGGATTCCCGGTCCTGGGGCGGGACTTCTAGCGTCGGGTGACCGTCACGAACCGCCGCCCACCGGAACCGCCCGGGGGCAGGAGACCGGAGAAGACCCATGAGCCGAAGCACCGCCACCGCCCGTCGCGCCCTGCTGGCCGCCGCCGGCGTTCTCGTGGCCGGCGCCGCCCTGACCGGGTGCCTGGTGGAGGAGACGCACGACGGCTCGCCCGAGGAGCGGGCGTTCCCGCTGGCCGGGGACACGCTGACCGTGGACACCGACAACAGCCGGATCGTGCTGGTGCCGGACGCCTCGCCGGCCGGGGAGGTGGCGGTGACCAGGACGTTCGAGGCACGGCGGATGACCGGGACCACCGGCGTCGAGTGGTCGATGGAGGACGACACGCTCCGGCTGCGCGTCGTCTGCGAGGGCATCGTCGTGGAGTGCGACGCCCGGCACGAGATACGGGTGCCGGCGGGGGTGGCCGTCACCCTGGAGGGGCGGAACGGCGACGTGGCGGCCGAGAGCTTCGACACGGCGCTCGACCTCACCACCCGCAACGGTGACATCACCGTGCGGAACGCGTCCGCGCCCCTCGAACTCGACACCAGGAACGGCCGGATCAGCGCCACCGGCGTCACCTCGCCCGAGATCGTCGCCAGAACCCACAACGGCGGGATGACGCTGACCCTCGACGCCGCGCCCCGACGGGTCGAGACCGTCGCGGACAACGGCGGCACGACCGTCGAGGTGCCGGACGACGGCACCGCCTACCGGGTGGCGACCGAGACGGACCACGGGGACGTCGACGTCGACGTGGCGCGGGACGACGCCGCGCCCGCCGTCATCGACGCCCGCAGCCACAACGGGGGGATCACCCTGCGCACCACCTCCCGCTGATCCCGGGGCCGGGTGGGAGAATGGCTCTCACACGGATCGGCCGGTCGGCGGCGGGGAGAGGGAGACGTGAGGGCGAGGCGTTCCAGGAGCCAACTCGGACTGTCCCTGACGTTGCCCCTGCTGTTCGCCGCCGCGCTGCCGGCCGCCTTCTCCGGGGGCGGCGGCTCCCGGCCGTGGTGGGGGCGGGGCCGCGTCGAGGACCTGCGGACGGCGGCCCAGGGCGCCAAGGACGCGGCGGCCGCCGCGTTCTACGAGCTCGACATGGCCCAGCGTGACCTGGAGATCGCGCTGGAGACCATCGGCGCCGCCGACGACTCCCCGGCGGCGGCCAGGGCGGCCGCCGACTTCGCCGCGCTCGGGGAGCGCATCGACCAGGTCAGCCACCACTACATCGCCACCGTCGACGCCCACGACCTGGACGCCGAGGGCCTCGACGCCGGCGCCGCCGACCGGGCGCGGGCCGCGCTGCTGATGGCGCAGAGCGAGCTGCAGAAGGTGAAGGCCGACCTCGACGCGTTCGCGGCCCGGATCGCGCCGCTCCAGGAGCGGGCCGCCTCGCAGCTGGCGCAGGTGACGCCGGCCGTCGAGCGCGCCAGGGAGGCGCTGCGCGCCGCGACCGCCGCGCTCGACGAGGCCCGCGCCGCCGGCTTCGGCGCCGACGAGCTGGCCACCTCGCTGGCCGCGCTCGCGCCGGAACTGCGGCTGCTCAACGAGGGCGCCGGCCGGCACGGCGTCAAGCCCACGATCCGCCGCGCCGAGGACGTGCGCCGGCGGGCCGGCGCCATCGCCGC
This sequence comes from Streptomyces millisiae, assembly GCF_031845425.1. Taxonomy (NCBI): domain Bacteria; kingdom Bacillati; phylum Actinomycetota; class Actinomycetes; order Kitasatosporales; family Streptomycetaceae; genus Streptomyces; species Streptomyces millisiae. The sequence continues at coordinate 6,569 of NZ_JAVREM010000072.1, read as the reverse complement.
CGAGGCGGCCCGGCTGCCGCGGCTCGCCGCCGAGCTCGACCGGCGGCTCTCCTCGCTGCGCACCCGCGCCGAAGCCATCACCACCAGGGCCGGCAAGGTGGAGCCGGTGCTGAGCGAGCTGCGCCGCCGGTTCGCCGTCGCCTGCTGGCAGGACCTGCAGCGGGTGCCCGAGCAGGCCGCCGACGCGGTGCGCCGGGCCGAGCAGCTGCTGGTCGAGGCGCGTCGGGCGCGCGACGAGCAGCGGTTCGACGCGGCCACGGCCACGCTGACCAGCGTGCAGGCGCTGCTCGGCCGCACCGACGAGGCGGTCTCCGAGCCGGGCGAGCGGCTGCGCCGGCTGAACGAGGTGTCGTTCGACCCGAAGCAGGAGATCGAGCGGACCCGGTTCGTGATCAGGGACGCCCAGCGGCTCGCGATGGCGGGCCGGTCGGTACCGGAACCGCGGCACGCGCGGCCGTTGGACGCCGCCGTCGAGCGGCTCGACCGGGCGGTCGCCGAGCTGGAGGCCGGGGGGCGGCACCCCGACTACTGGCGGTTCCTGACGGAGGCGGAGGGCGTGCGGTCCGCGGTGGCCGCCGTGGTCGAGGAGATGCGCGCCGGCCGCTGACGGCGGGGGTTGGGGCCGCCGCGGGCGGGTACCCGGGGCTCCGTCGTCTCACGAACGCGTCCAGGAGGTCGACGATGCGTGGCCCACTCGACACGCGCGGCGAGCCGCGGCTGCCCCACGGCGGGCCGCGCTCGCTGATGAAGCACCCCGTTCTCGACGAGCGGCAGCCCGCCCACCACCGGCTGAGCCTGGTCTACCGGGTGGGCGCCGGGCTGATGGGCATCGGGTTCGTGATCTTCGGCATGTTCGGCCTGTTCTCCAACATCGGCTTCTTCGGCACCGGCAACAACGCCGTGATCGGCCTGAACAGCAACGGCGCGCTGAGCTGGCTGTCGATCGCGGTGGGGCTGCTGCTCTTCGCCGGCATGCTCAAGGGAGGCCACTTCGCCTCCAACCTGAACCTGGTGCTCGGCGTGCTGTTCGTGCTCAGCGGCTTCGTGAACCTGGCGATCCTGCGCACCGGGCTCAACTTCCTGAACTTCCGCATCCAGAACGTGATCTTCAGCTTCGTGGTCGGCCTGGTGCTGCTGGCGTTCGGCACGTACGGGCGGTTCAGCGGCCGGCTGCCGCACGACAACCCGTACTGGCGGGCGCGGCACCCGAGGACCGCCCTGGGCATGACCGCGCGGGAACGGGAGGTGGAGCGCCGCCGCCTGGAGCTCAACGACGCCCTGGTGCGGGAGCGCGAGCTGAAGGAGCGCGCGGAACGGGAACGGGAGGCACGGGAACGGGAGGAGGAGGAAAGGGGGCGGCACAGGGCGGCCTAGGACCGCCCCCGGGTGGTGGCCCGCGCGGCGGTGCGGAGGGCCCGCAGGATCTCCTCGCCGCCGCGCACGCCCGTCGTCGCGAGGGCCGTCACGCCGGGCGCCGACCAGCCGGCGTCGGCCAGCTCGCCGTGCCCTGGCCGCCAGCCGCGGTCCGCGGCCAGCAGCAGGTCGGCGTCGAGCAGCGAGTCGCCGGCGGACAGCACCCGGCCGGCGCCGGTGCGGCGCACGACCTCGGCCACCGCCGCCGACTTGGTCAGCGGGCGCGGCACCGCGTACAGCTTGCGGCCCTGGAGCGAGACGGACCAGCCGCGTGGCTCGGCCCACTCCGCGAGGTCCTTCGCCCACGTCTCCGGCAGCAGCGCCCGGTCCACCACCAGGTAGGTGAAGAGCGACTCGGCGTCCCGCTCGTTCAGCAGCCACGCCGGGTCGGCGGAGCGCCGCAGGTGGTCCCTGACCTCGGCGAGCGGGGCGCAGTCGGCGGCCAGGGCGCGCCGCACGGTGGCGTGCCAGTCGTGGTCGGTGGCGCCGTCCACCAGCAGGTGGCCGCCGTTGGCGCAGATCGCGTACCGGGGCGGCGGCCCCGGGAGGCTGATCCGCCGGTACTGCTCGCGGGTCCTGGTGGTGGTGGGCACGAAGACCACGCCCGCCTCCGCGGCCAGCGCGGCGAGCAGCCCGGCGGCCGTCTCGGTGAGGAACGACTGCGGCCTCGACCGGTAGGTCTCCACGCACAGCAGCCGGGGCGCCTCGTGGTCCGGCACGTCGTCGAGGGCGAGCGCGGCGGCCGAGTAGATCAGCGTGCGGTCCAGGTCGCTCGCGACGACGGTCGTGGTGGCCGTCGGGGACGTCGTGGTCATCGCGCGGCCTTCCCGTCGGCGCCGGTGGCGCCCCTGGTGTAGCGGGGGTGGATCAGACCCACGCAACTGTAGGGCAGCTCGTCGACCTCCTCGACCGGCACCCCGCGCTGCTCGGCGAGCAGCCTGATGTGGTCCAGGTCGGCGCCCGCGCCGCGCCTGGCCAGGATCCGCCAGGGCACGCGGCGCAGCAGCACCCGGGTGGTCTCGCCGACGCCGGGCTTGACGAGGTTGACGTCGCCGATGCCGTACTCCTCGCTGATCCGCTCCACGGCCCGCCAGCCGACCCAGTCCGGGGTGCGGTCGGCGGCCAGCAGGGCGGCGGTGTCGGCGGCCACGCCGGCGGCCAGCGCCGGGTCGGCGAAGTGGCCGGCGACGGCGTCGAGGAAGTGGCCCGAGAGGTCGGCGTCGGCCAGCTCGCGGTAGTGCTTGGCACCGTGGAAGTCGTCCGGGCCGACCAGGTCGGCGCGCAGCACGGTCCGCGATATCAGCCCGGAGACGGTGGAGTTGAGGCAGGCGGAGGGGATCAGGAAGTCCTCGCGGGTGCCGTAGGTGGTGACGCAGCCACCGGGGTCGGCCAGCACCGCGAGGTCGGCCGAGAAGCCGGCGAACGGCTCGACGGCGGCGGCGAGTTCGCGGGTGATGGCGCCCTTGCCCGTCCAGCCGTCGACGAAGACGACGTCGGCCGGGTCGTGGTGGGTGGCGAGCCAGCGCAGCGCGGTGGCGTCGATGCCCTGCCCGCGCACGATGGAGATCGCGTAGTGCGGCAGGTCGACGCCGTGCGCCCGCTGGGCCCAGCGGCGCATCAGGATGCCGACGGGGGTGCCGGCGCGGGCCAGCGACACCAGCACCGGCGGGTGGCCAGGGCGGCCGCGCTCGGCGAGCACCGCCTCGGTGACGGTGCCCACGGCGCGCGCCACCCGGTGGGCCGAGGCGGCGAGCGCGGCGTGGAAGAGCCGCTGGTACTCGGGGCTCGGCTGGTACTCGACGGGCAGCGACTCGGCGTAGTGCGCGCCGCCCGACTGGATGGCCTCCTCGCGCTCCTCGGCCGGGGCCTCCAGGGTGACCTCGGAGAGGTCCTGGAGCAGCCAGCCGACCTCCTCGGCCGCGTAGGAGCCGAACGCGGGGCCGCGCAGCGGCTCGGCGAGCCGCCGGTCGGGCACGACGGCGAGCAGCGGGCACGGGGTGAGCTCGGCGAGCCGCGCCAGCAGGCCGCCGGGGGCGTGCAGCGCCTCGGTGTCGCCGGCGACGTCGGTGACCAGCAGGATCGCGTCCCAGGCGCGGCCTGCGACGTTGTAGGCGTAGCGGGGTCCGGGGCCGTCGGCCGGGTCGTCGTGGGAGGGGAAGGTGAGCCGGCTGCGGATGGCGTAGCCGGGGTCGTCGACGGGCAGCACCGGGGAGCGGGTGGTGGTGGAGAACAGCACCTCGGGGCCCTCGTCGCCCAGCAGCGAGGCCGTGGCCTCGGCGAGCCGCAGCGGCACGTACATCAGCTCCTCGGTGCCGAGGACCAGCACCCGGCGGGCGCCGGCCGGCAGCGCGGCGGCGACCCGGGCGGCCAGCGCCGGCAGCGCGGCCTCCAGGCGCCGGCGGTGGGCCGGGGTGAAGCCGTGCCGGCCGCCGTCCGGCAGCCCGGCCGGCCAGTCGAGCTCGACCCGCGCCACGGGCGCGGCCGGCAGCGCCTCGGCCGCCGGGGCGCCGATGGCCTCGAACTCGGCGACCAGCGCGGCGCCGCGCGTCAGCACGTCCGCGGGCAGCGACACCCGGCCGCCGGCCAGCGACACCACGTCGACGACCGCGCCGAGCTCGGCCGCGAACTTGGCCAGCGCCGCCCGGTCGGCCTCGGTGCGCATGTCGACGAGGGTGGCCACCACGTAGCGCGGGCGGGGCGCGTCGCGGTGCAGCGCGGCGACCGTGTTGCGGACGGTGCGGCCGGTGGACAGCTCGTCGTCGACCAGCACCAGCGGCCCGCCGCCGGCGAGCAGCGCCGGGTCGGTGGGCAGCAGCAGGTGTGAGGTGTGGTGGCTGTGCTCCTCCTCGAAGCCGCCGACCGGGGCGACGCCCGGCACGGGCCGGCGGGTGGAGTGCAGGTAGGCGGCGGCGCCGAGCCCGTCGGCGACGCTGTGGCCGAGCCCGGTGGCGGTCTCCGCGTAGCCGAGCACCACGGCCCTGGCCGCCTCCTCGGCGCTGAGCACCTCGCGCACCCGGCGGCCGAGCTCGAGGCCCGTGCCGTGCACGGTGGCCGGGCGCTGCGGCACGTGCTTGCCAAGCACGGAGGAGACCAGCAGGTGGGAACGCTTCGGGTTGCGGCGCAGCGCGAGGCCGAGCAGTTCCCTGGTCCCCTCCCCCTCGAGCCGCACGCCGAGCCGCCGGGTGACCCAGTCCCCCGCCCATATGTCCGTGTCCAGGTGGGTGTCGCTCATGCCGCCACCCCGATGCCGGCCGCCAGCAGGTCCACGAAGTCCACGCCCTCCCTGGCGACGCCGAACACCTCGGCGCGCTGGAGGGTGCGGGCGGCCCAGGCGCGGTGCGGCTTCACCTCGTTCATCTTGTTGGTGTAGGCGGAGCGCAGCACCCCGCCGCCCTCGGGCCCGGCGCCGACGATGTCGACCGCGTCGCTGTACTCCTCGTGGCTGACCACGGACAGCGCGTGCACCGGCGCGACGTGCGAGGGGTGGATGCAGGTCTTGCCCAGCAGGCCGTTGGCGCGGTCGAGCTCGATCTCCTGGAGCAGGCTGTCCATGTCGTGCTCGATCAGCCGGGCGCGCAGCTCCTCGGCGCGGCCGCTGAACGGGCTGTTGCGCAGCTGGGGCTTGAACATGCGCTCCTGGGCGCGGAAGTACTCCCAGACCGGCCCGGTGACGGTGTAGCCGGTGCCGTCGGCGCGGCCGAAGACGTTGACGACGTCGGCGATCACGGAGGCGACCAGGTGCACGTCGTAGGCCGTCATGTCGGGGCTGCGGCGCAGCCCGTAGGCGGAGCAGAAGTCGGTGACGCCGAGCCGGACGGCCGGTATGCGCTCGCGGTACTTGTCGACGACGAGGGCCGCGGCGCGCAGCCCGTCGGCGCGGGTCTCCAGGTGCAGCAGCTCGGGCGACTCCAGCACCGGCATGGCCAGCAGCCGCCGGCCGCACATGACCTCGGCGCCGGTCAGCGCCTCCAGGAACGCCGGCCCCGAGGTGGCGGTGAACTTCGGCAGCACGAAGCCGGTGAGCAGCCGGATCGCCGGGCCGAGGCGGCGGGTGAGATCGGTGATCTGCTCGGGGACGCGGACCCGGACGAACAGCAGCGGCAGCGCGTCCTCCGGCTCGGACAGCAGCTTGTGGAACTGCCGCACCAGGTTCTCCTCGGCGCCCTCCACCTCCGCGTCGCTGATCGAGTCCTCCAGGCACAGCACCATCGACACGACGCCGGCGTCGGCCTGCTTTCGGACGTCGGCGGCCAGCCTGGGGCGGGTGGCCGGGCAGTAGAGCGTGGCGCCGAGGGCGACGCCCAACGTCCTGACGGGGGAGGCCGGCCCGAAATCGGCGGGCTCCCGGTGAAACAGCGCGCGACGTTGCGCAGGCGTGAGGTGCCTGTAATGCCGCATGGATCTCCCCGGATTTTGGCAGCGGTTCCGGCCGCCCCGCTGGCTTACCGGATCCCCTCGCAATCGTAAGCGCGACATTGTTTCGTTGGTGTGGCGGAAGGCAGGATTCCTGCTATGACGCAGGCACTGGAGAGAGGGGCGACAATTCATCTGCCCGTCGCCTCATTGCGAGCCGTGTTGCGGTGGAAACCCACCGGGACGTCAGCGAGCCCTGATACCCCCGATATCGATCTCTCGGCCCTGCTGCTCGGCCCCGGTGGGCGGGTGCGCACGGAGGGTGACTTCGTCTTCTACAACCAGCCGCGCCACCCGACGGGCCTGGTGCGGCGGCTGCCGAAGCGGCGGGAGGCGGCCGGCCTGCGGGACTCCGTCGAGGCCGACCTGGGCCGGCTCGACGCCGGCGTGACCCGGGTGGTGCTGGCGGCCTCGTCGGACGCCGGCGGCTTCCGCGTGGCGGAGAGCTCCCCCCGGCTGCTCCTCCAGGACGCGGCGACCGCGCCGGGCTCGACGGCCGGGCTCGCGCTGCTGCGGTTGGCTCCCGCCGCGGGGGAGACGGCGCTGGTCTGCGGGTTCTTCGGGCGCACGGCGACGGGCTGGGAGTTCCACGCGGTCGGCCGCGGCTACGTGGGCGGCCTTGTCGCGCTGGCGGCGGACTTCGGCGTCACCGCGGCGCGGCGGCGCGCCGCGCCGCCCCAACCGGACCCGTCGTTCACGCTCCCCCCGCAGGGCCCGCAGTTCCTCCCCCGCGCCTGAGGCGA
>NZ_JAVREM010000071.1:0-33633 GCF_031845425.1 Streptomyces millisiae | reverse complement strand
GGGGGGTGGCGGGGCGGGCCGTGACGGCGGTGCCGGTGGCGTGCGCCGGGGACCCTGCTCCGTGTTCATCCACCCTCTCCCAGGCCGACCGGCGTCGCTGGTCACGCGTGACGTGGTCACTTTACGGTCGCCCGCTCAGACTTCGGTACCTGGCCCGCCCGCCACCGCCCGGACGTCCTGGACGAACCGGTCGAGAACGTCCGGGTCGGGGGCCTCGGGGCCGAGGTCGCAGCCGATCCGCAGCAGCAACAGCGCGTCGGAGCCGTCCGGCGCGGGGAACGCCACGGACTCGACATACGCCTCGGTGCCGGCGCCCGTGGTGACGCGGGTGCGGACCCGGTGGCCCTGCTGACCGGCGACGGTGACCGGTTCGTCGAGCACGTCCTGGGAGTCGGTGATCCCGCCGTACGCCTCGCCGTAGGAGTCCTGCTCGTTGCTCGGGATGTCGCCGGCGGCCAACTGCTCGGGGGTGACGCCGGCGACGCCCGGTACGGCCATCAGGAGGGCGCCGGCGTCCACGCACTGGAGGTCGGCGTCGGTCGGGCAGGGGTAGCCGCCGATGGTGACCGAGACGCCGCCGTCCATCCGGCCCTCCTCCCAGCCCTCGGGAACGGGCAGCGCGGCGCCGCCGACCTGGGCCTCGGTGAAGCCGTCGCCCGCGCCGCTCCCGCCCTCACGCTCGGGCCGCTCCTCGCCCTCGCCCGGCGGCCCGGCGAAGCGCTCGAACGCGTCGCCGGCCACGCCGCCCGCGTCGCGTCCGTCCTCGTCGAGGAGCAGCGGGACGGCGACCAGCAGCCCGGCGAGCACCAGCGCGCCGCCGATCAGCATGGCGACCCGGCCGCCCCGCTTCCCGGGCCGCGGCGGCACGGGCGGGGGCGGCACGAGGGGGGTCGGAGGCGCGGCGGCCGGCCAGCCGTGGTCGGGCGCCGTGGCGGTCGGCGAGGCCGCTGTGGGCTCGCCGCCCGGGGGACGGGTGCGCTCGGTCCAGGAGGAGCCGTCCCACCATCGCTCCAGGGCGGGTCGGTCCTCGCCCTGGCTCGGGTCCCGGTACCAGCCGGGTGGCATCGTCATGCTCACGGAGTGAACTTGCCACAGCTTGGCCCACGAGGCCACCGTGCGTGGCCGGTTGAACGCCGCGCGGCCACCGCGCGGGACGTCACAGCGGGGTGACGTACGCGCCGGAGATGCCGCCGTCGACCAGGAACTCCGCGGCGTTGACGAAGGAGGCGTCGTCGCTGGCGAGGAAGGCGACGGCGGCGGCGATCTCCTCCGGCTCGGCGAACCGGCCCGCCGGCACGTGCACCAGCCTGCGGGCGGCGCGCTCCGGGTCCTTCGCGAACAGTTCCTTGAGGAGCGGGGTGTTGACCGGCCCCGGGCACAGGGCGTTGACCCGGATGCCCTCGCGGGCGAACTGCACGCCGAGCTCGCGGGACATGGCGAGCACCCCGCCCTTGGAGGCGGTGTAGCTGATCTGGGAGGTGGCGGCGCCCATCACGGCGACGAAGGAGGCGGTGTTGATGATGGAGCCCCTGCCCTGGCGACGCATGTGCGGGAGGACGGCCTTGCAGCACAGGTAGACGGAGGTGAGGTTGGTCTCCTGGACGCGGCGCCAGGCGTCGAGTTCCGTGGTGAGGATGGAGTCGTCGTCGGGGGGCGAGATGCCGGCGTTGTTGAAGGCGATGTCGACGGCGCCGTAGGCGTCGACCGTGGTCTGGAACAGCGCCTCGACCTGCTCGCGGTCGGTGACGTCGGTGTGCACGTAGCGGCCGCCGGTCTCGGCGGCGGCGGCTTCGCCGCGCTCGGCGTCGAGGTCGGCGCAGACCACGGTGGCGCCCTCGGCGGCGAGCCGGCGGGCGGTGGCCAGGCCGATGCCGCTGGCCGCCCCGGTGATGACGGCGGTGCGGCCGACCAGGCGGCGGGCGGACACGGGAGTCTCGGTCACTGCGGGTTCCTTGGGTCGTGGTGCCGGTGGGCTCGTGGTGCGGTGGGGCTCGGGCCTCGGTCTCAGGAGTCCGAGGCGAGGAAGACGTTCTTGGTCTCGGTGAACGCGGCGAGCGCGTCGGGGCCCAGCTCGCGGCCGAGCCCTGACTGCTTGAAGCCGCCGAAGGGGGTGGCGTAGCGCACGCTGCTGTGCGAGTTGACGGAGAGGTTGCCGGCGGCGACGCCCCGGGAGACGCGCAGCGCCCGGCCGAGGTCGCGGGTCCAGACGGAGCCGGAGAGCCCGTAGTCGGTGGCGTTGGCGAGCCGGACGGCCTCCTCCTCGTCGTCGAAGGGGGTGACGACGGCGACCGGGCCGAAGATCTCCTCGACGGCGGCGCGCCGCCCGGCCTGGTGTGCCTCCAGGACGGTGGGCGGGTACCAGAAGCCGCGGCCGGCGGGGGCGGTGCCGCGGATGGCGGCCGGGGCGTCCTCGGGGACGTAGGAGCGCACCCGTTCGCGCTGGGCGGCCGAGACCAGCGGCCCCATGGCGGTGCCCTCGTCGGCCGGGTCGCCGACCGGGAAGGACAGCACGGCGGGTTCGAGGAGCGCGAGGAAGCGGTCGTAGACGGCGCGTTGCACCAGGATGCGGCTGCGGGCGCAGCAGTCCTGCCCGGTGTTGTCGAGGAACGATCCCGGCGCGGTGGCGGCGGCGCGCTCCAGGTCGGCGTCGGCGAAGACGATGTTGGGGCTCTTGCCGCCGAGTTCGAGGGTGACCCGCTTCACGGCGGCGGCGCAGTGCGCCATGACGCGCTTGCCGGTGGCGGTGGAGCCGGTGAAGACGATCTTGGCGACGCCGGGGTGGGTGACCAGTGCCTCCCCGGTGCCCGGCCCGTCGCCGGGCAGCACCTGGAACAGGCCGTCCGGGAGGCCGGCGGCCAGGGCGAGTTCGGCGAGCCGCAGCGCGGTGAGCGGGGTGGTCTCGGCCGGCTTGAGCAGGACGGCGTTGCCGGCGGCGAGCGCGGGCGCGGTGCCCCAGGCGGCGATCGGCATCGGGAAGTTCCAGGGGGCGATCACGCCGACGACGCCGAGCGGCTCGTGGAAGGTGACGTCGAGCCCGCCGGCGACCGGGATCTGCCGGCCGGTCAGCCGCTCGACGCCGCCGGCCGCGTAGTCGAGCAGGTCCCGGACGTTGCCCGCTTCCCAGCGCGCGTTGCCGACGGGGTGCCCGGCCTCCCTGACCTCCAGCAGCGCCAGCTCCTCGCGGGCCGCGTCGACCTCGGCGGCGAACCGGCGCAGCAGCCTGGCCCGGTCGGCGGGGGCGAGCGCCGCCCAGCCGGCCTGGGCCGCCGCGGCCCGGCGCACCGCCGCGTCGACCTCGGCCGGGGTGGTGACGGGGACGGTGGCGACGATCTCCTCGGTCGCCGGGTTGACGATGTGGTGGGCCGGCGGCGTGGTCTGCACGGTGCGGGTGGCTCCTCGGGTTCCGGGGTCCGTGGTCACAGGCGTTCGAAGGAGCGGAACCGCTCCCAGTCGGTGACCGCGCTGTCGTGGGCGTCCTGTTCGACGCGGGCCATGTTGAGGTAGTGCTCGACCACCTCGTCGCCGAAGGCGGCGCGGGCGACGGCGCTGTCGCGCCAGAGCGCGGCGGCGTCGCGCAGGGTGGCGGGGACGCGCTCGGCGTCGCCGGTGTAGGCGTTCCCCGGGCAGGGCGGCGGGAGTTCCAGGCGCTGGTCGACGCCGTGCAGGCCGGCCGCGATCATGGCGGCGACGGCCAGGTAGGGGTTGACGTCGCCACCCGGCAACCGGTTCTCCAGGCGCAGCGAGGGGCCGTGGCCGACGACCCGCAGCGCGCAGGTGCGGTTGTCCAGGCCCCAGGCGACGGCGGTGGGGGCGAAGGAGCCGGCGCGGAACCGCTTGTAGGAGTTGATGTTGGGGGCGTGGAGCAGCGACAGCTCGCGCAGGGTGGCCAGTTGGCCGGCGAGGAAGTGCCGCATGGTCTCCGACATGCCGTGCGGGTCGCGGTCGTCGTCGGTCGCGGCGAAGACGGGGCGGCCGGCGGCGTCCCGGACCGAGAAGTGGACGTGGCACGAGTTGCCCTCGCGCTCGTCGTACTTGGCCATGAAGGTGAGGGCGACGCCCTCCTGGGCGGCGATCTCCTTGGCGCCGGTCTTGTAGACGACGTGCTGGTCGCAGGTGGTGAGGGCGTCGGCGTAGCGGAAGGCGATCTCGTGCTGGCCGAGGTTGCACTCGCCCTTGGCCGACTCGACGACGAGCCCCGCGCCGGCCATCTCGTTGCGGATGCGGCGCAGCAGCGGCTCGACGCGCCCGGTGCCGAGCACGGAGTAGTCGACGTTGTACTGGTTGGCGGGGGTGAGGTCGCGGTAGCCGGCGTTCCAGGCCTGCTCGTAGCTGTCGCGGAAGAGCATGAACTCCAGCTCGGTGCCGACGTGTCCGGTCCAGCCGCGCTCGGCGAGCCGGTCCAGTTGGCGGCGCAGTATCTGGCGGGGCGAGGCGGCCACCGGGGTGCCGTCGTGCCAGGCGAGGTCGGCGGTGATCATGGCGGTGCCCGGATGCCAGGGGACGCGGCGCAGGGTGGCGGGGTCGCCCGCCATCCGGAAGTCGCCGTAGCCCCGCTCCCAGGAGGCCATGGCGTAGCCGTCCACGGTGTTCATGTCGGTGTCGACCGCGAGGAGGTAGTTGCAGCCCTCGGTGCCGTGGCGCCACACCTCGTCGAGGAAGAACCTGGCGGCGAACCGCTTGCCCTGGAGCCGGCCCTGCATGTCGGTGAAGGCGAGGACGACGGTGTCGATCTCGCCGATGTCGACCAGGCCGCGCAGTTCCTCGATGGACAGCGGTGGTGTGCGTTCCCACATGTCGACGGCCTCCTGTCGCTTCAACCGGGGGCCATAAGGTAGCGGTGGAGACCATTGATTGGGAAGTAGGTCCGATGGGCGTGGGTGACGGCGGCCGGGGCGGCGGCGTCGAGCGGCTGACGGCGGTGCTGCGGCCGGTGCGCGCCGGCAACGGCTTCGAGGAGGCCCTGGAGCAGATACTCCAGGTGCTCCGGCTCGGCCTGGTGGCGGGTGGTGAACGGCTGCCGGCCGAGCGGGAGTTGGCGGCCCGGCTCGGGGTGAGCCGGGTGACGCTGCGCGAGGTGCTGAAGGTGCTCCAGGACGAGGGCCTGGTGGAGAGCCGGCGCGGCCGGTACGGCGGCACGTTCGTCTGCCCCAGGCCCGCGCCGGCCGGTGACGCGGTCCGGGCCGAACTGCGGCGCCGGATCGCGGACGTGGACCTGGAGGACGTGCTGCGGCTGCGCGAGGTGCTCGACGTCGGCGCGGCCGGCCTGTGCGCGGCCGAGGGCCTGGGCGCGGCGGGGACGGCGCGGCTCGGGGCGGCGTTGGCCGCCACCGGGGAGGCGGCGCCGGCCGACTACCGGCGGATGGACACGGCGCTGCACCTGACGCTGGCCGAGCTGTCCGGGTCGCCCTCGCTCGCCGCCCAGTACGCGGCGGTGCGGGCGACGGTGAACGACCTGCTGGACTGCATCCCGCTGCTGGTGCGCAACCTGGAGCACTCGCAGGCCCAGCACGCGGCGCTGGTGGCCGCGGTGTGCGAGGGGGACGCGGACGGGGCGCGGGAGATGATGCGCGAGCACTGCGCGGGCACCGCGGCGCTGCTGCGCGGCTTCCTCGCCTGAGCCGGCCGGGCCGGCCCGCGCTCCGCGTCCGCCGGCGCCGGCGCCGGCGCCGGCGCCGTAACAGCCATTTCACGCACGAGGCTTGCGCCGCGACCACGACAACCGCAAAGGTATCGGCCCAGACCATTCACGCCCCCACGGCGGGCGCGAGTGAAGGAGCGGCCCATGACCGAGCACACCGAGCCCAGCACCGCGCCGCCCGGGGAGACCGGCGGCCCGCCGTCCCCCGAGGACGCCTACCTGCGCCGGCGGACCCTGCGCGCCGGCAGCGCCGGGCCGCTGCTGCTGACCGGACTCGGCGTCGCCTACGTGGTCTCGGGCGACTACGCGGGCTGGAACTTCGGCCTCGCCGAGGGCGGCTTCGGGGGTCTCGCGATCGCCGCGGTGCTGATGGGCCTGATGTACACCTGCATGGTGTTCGCGCTGGCCGAGCTGGCCGCCGTGCTGCCCACGGCGGGCGGCGGCTACGGCTTCGCGCGGCGGGCGCTCGGCCCCTGGGGCGGGTTCCTGACCGGCACGGCGATCCTGATCGAGTTCGTGCTGGCCCCCGCCGCGATCGCGATCTTCATCGGCGACTACGTCGAGTCGCTCGACCTGTTCGGGCTGGAGTCCGGCTGGCCCGTCTACCTCGGCTGCTTCGTCGTCTTCCTGGCCATCCACCTGTGGGGGGTCGGCGAGGCGCTGCGGTTCAGCCTGGCGGTGACCGCGGTCGCGGTGGCGGCGCTGCTGGTGTTCGTGGTCGGCGCGCTGGCCGACTTCAGCCCCGGCGCGCTGGACGACATCCCGGTGGACGAGGGGGCGTTCGGCGCGAGCTCCTGGCTGCCGTTCGGACTGCTCGGGATCTGGGCGGCGTTCCCGTTCGGCATGTGGTTCTTCCTCGGCGTCGAGGGCGTGCCGCTGGCCGCCGAGGAGACCAGGGACCCGGCCCGCACCCTGCCCAGGGCGATGGCCTGGGCGATCGGCGTCCTGCTGGTGCTCGCGGCGCTCACCTTCCTGGCCGCCGCCGGGGCGCGCGGCTCGGCGGCGATCCAGGACGCGGGCAACTCGCTGGTGACGGCCCTCGAACCGGACGGCGAGACCACCGGGTTGAGTCGTTTCGTGAACTACGCGGGGCTCGCCGGGCTCGTCGCCTCGTTCTTCTCGCTGGTCTACGCGGGCTCCCGGCAGCTGTTCGCGCTCTCCAGGGCCGGCTACCTGCCGCGTTTCCTCTCCCTGACCAGCCGCCGCAGGTCGCCCTATCTGGGCCTGCTGATCCCGGGGGCGCTCGGCTTCGCGCTCGCGGCCGCGACGGGGGACGGCGCCCGGATGCTGAACGTGGCCGTGTTCGGGGCCACCATCTCGTATGCCCTGATGACGCTCTCGCACATCGTGCTGCGCCGCCGCGAGCCGGGGCTGCCGCGGCCCTACCGGACCCCCGGCGGAGTGGCGACCTCGGGCGTCGCCCTGGTGCTGGCGCTCGCGGCGCTGGTGGCCACGTTCCTGGTGGACCGGCAGGCCGCGCTCATCGCCCTCGGCGTGTACGCCGTGGCGGTGGCGTACTTCGCCTTCTACAGTCGGCACCGCCTGGTGGCCGCGGCCCCCGAGGAGGAGTTCGCGGCGCTGGCCGAGGCCGAGGCCGAACTGGCCAGGGACTGAAGGGAGCCCGCCGGATGGCGCGACCGCTGATCGGGATCAGCAGCTACCTGGAGGACTCGGCGCGCTGGGGCGTGTGGGAGGCGCCGGCGGCGCTGCTGCCGGTCGGCTACCACCGCCAGGTGCAGCGGGCCGGCGGCCTCGCGGCGCTGCTGCCGCCGGACACCGGCCCCGACGCGGCCGCGGCCACGGTCGGCCGGCTCGACGGCCTGGTGATCGCCGGCGGCCCGGACGTGGAGCCGGCCCGCTACGGCGCAGCGCGGGATCCGCGCAGCGGCCCGCCGGCGCCGGAGCGTGACGGGTGGGAGCTGGCGCTGATCGAGGCGGCGCTGGCCGCCGGGCTGCCGCTGCTGGGGATCTGCCGGGGGATGCAGCTGCTGAACGTGGCGCTCGGCGGGACGCTGCACCAGCATGTGGCCGGCCACCAGGGCCGGCCCGGCACCTTCGTCGACCACGAGGTGACCCCGGTACCCGGCTCCCTGCTCGCCGACCTCCTCTCCCCCGCGCCGCTCGCGGTCCCCACCCACCACCACCAGGCGGTGGCCGCGCTCGGCCCCGGCCTGACGGCCACCGCGCACGCGGCGGACGGCACGGTGGAGGCGTTGGAGCTGCCGTCCGCCGACGGCTTCGTCCTCGCCGTCCAGTGGCACCCGGAGGCGGCGGACGACACGCGCCTCGTCGAGGCGCTGGTCACGGCGGCCGGCGGCTGAGGCCCCGGGCCGCGAGGCCCGGGCCCGCCCCCACACTACGAGCGCGAGGTCGCCGGCTCGACGCCGGCCTCCGCCCGCTTGGCCGCTTCGCGGCCGCCCGGCATCAGCGGGACGAGCCAGTGCGAGCGCCCGGCGACCAGCGGCGCGACCACGGCCAGGATCAGCACATAGCCGGCGATGAACGGCGAGAGCCGCTCGTCGAGTCCCGCGGCGGCCGCCATGGTGGCCAGGATCAGCGCGAACTCGCCGCGCGCCAGCAGCGTGGTGGCCACGTTGGCCGCCGGCTGCGGGCCGAAGCCGTAGATCCGCGCCGTGACCAGCCCGGCCAGCAGGTTCATCGCGACGGTGATGACGATCGCGATGAGCACCGGCCAGATGACGGTCGGCAGGTCGCCTGGCGCGATCGACAGGCCGAAGCCGAAGAAGAAGATCGCGGCGAACGCGTCCCGCAGCGGGTGCACCAGGTCCCGGATGCGGTCGCCGGACCCGGTGTTGCCGAGGATCAGGCCCACCATGAAGGCCGCGATGGCGTCGGCCACTCCGAAGGTCTCGGCGATGCCGGCGATCAGCACCGCGGCGCCGAGGAAGGAGATCACCAGCAGTTCGTTGTCCTTGATGGCGAACAGCTTGCCGATCACGCCGGTCCCCCACCGGGCCGCGATGGCGAGCAGCAGCAGGAAGCCGAAGGCCTTGGCGATGTCCAGCGTCATGGCGCCGACGTCGTCGGCGCCGGAGATCACCGGCTGCAGGGCGGCCAGGTACAGGGCGAGGAAGATGTCCTCCACCACGATGATGCCCAGGATCGGCTTGGTCTCGGGGTTCCCGATGCGGCCGAGGTCCACGAGGATCTTGGTGACGATGGCCGAGGACGAGATGCCCAGCACACCGGCGAGCACCAGGGCCTCCGAGGTGCCCCAGCCGAGGGCGAAGCCGAACCCGAGGCCGGCGCCGACGTTGAGCGCCAGGTAGGTGCAGCCGGCCACGGTCATCTTCCGGCCGCCGGTCTTGAGGTCGTCCATGTGGAACTCGAGCCCGAGGTAGAACAGCAGCAGCACCAGGCCGAGCGCGGACAGCATCTCCAGGTCGTGCGGGTCGTCGAGCAGCACGAAGCCCGGGGTGTTGGGGCCGAGGAGTATGCCGGCCAGGATGAACAGGGGGATCGTGGGCAGCCCTATGCGGCTGCCCAGGCGGGCGAGGAACGCGGCGGCGACGAAGGCGCCGCCCATGGCGAGCAGGGTGTCAGCGTGTCCCATGAGATCACCCGCGCCGGGTGGGGACGGGGCACGACAGGGACAGGAGCGGGGTGGGGCCGGGTCGGGCGGGCGTCAGCGAGTGAATGGTTCCTCCATGGCGTCCGGACGGCTCGGTCAAGAGAGCGTCTGAGCGGCGTCAAGAAATCGTCAATAGTTAGCATATCAAACGATTATTTTTGCGTCGGGGGCCCGGAACCCTCACGTGCTCCTTACGGCATGATCCGGTGTGTGACCCGACGAATCATGCTGCTCGACACCGCCTCGCTCTACTTTCGCGCCTACTTCGGCGTGCCGGAGTCCGTCCGCGCACCCGACGGCACGCCGGTCAACGCCGTCCGCGGCCTGCTCGACTTCATCGCCAGGCTGGTCGCCGACCACCGCCCGGACGACCTGGTGGCCTGCCTCGACGAGGACTGGCGGCCGGCCTGGCGGGTGGCGCTGATCCCCAGCTACAAGGCGCACCGGGTGGCCGAGGAACACACCGCGGGACCGGACACCGAGACCGTGCCCGACACCCTCTCGCCCCAGGTACCCGTCATCGACGCGGTGCTCGACGCGCTCGGCATCGCCCGCGTCGGCGTCCCCGAGCACGAGGCCGACGACGTCATCGGCACCCTGGCGACCCACGCGAGCGGACCGGTCGACATCGTCACCGGGGACCGCGACCTCTTCCAGCTGATCGACGACGCGCGGGGCGTGCGCGTCCTCTACCCGGTCAAGGGCATGAGCACGCTGGCCGGCTTCGACGGCGCGGCGCTGCGCGAGAAGTACGGCGTGGACGGTCCGGGCTACGCCGACCTGGCCGTGCTGCGCGGCGACCCGAGCGACGGGCTGCCCGGGGTGCCCGGCATCGGCGAGAAGACCGCGGCCCGGCTCCTCGACCGGTTCGGCGACCTGGCCGGCATCCGCGCCGCCGTCGACGACCCGCGCGCCGCCCTCACCCCCGCCCAGCGCAAGCGGCTCGCCGAGGCCGGGGAGTACCTGGCCGTGGCGCCGCGGGTCGTCCGGGTGGTCACCGACCTGAAGCTCCCCGCGCACGACCCCGCGCTGCCCACCGCGCCGCGCGACCCGGCGGCCCTGGAGGCCCTCGACGCCCGCTGGGGCCTGGGGGGCTCGCTCACCCGGCTGCTCACCGCGCTCGGGCGCTGAGCGGCCGGGCCGCGGCCCGGCCTCAGGCCACCGAGCTGTACGCCACCACCCCGCGCAACAGCGCGTCGACCGCCTTGCGGGCGTTCCCCGGCACCGTGCCGTCCTGCGGGGCGGCGGCGGCGATCTGCCCGAGCACGTCGATCACCTGCTTACACCAGCGGACGAAGTCACCGGCGGGCATGTCGGCGTCCCGCAGCACCTCGTCGAGACCGAGCCCGTGGGCCCAGCGGAAGACCGGCATCGCGAAGCCCAGATCGGGCTCGCGCTGCCCGACGCCGGTGGCCTGGCTGATTCGGTGCTCCTCCTCCAGGGCGTCGAGCCGGCCCCAGATCCTGACCATCTCTCCCAGGGCCTGGCGGCACCGGCCGCCGGGCAGCTCGGGCGCCGGCGCGTCGTCGGCCGAGCGCGCCTCGTAGACCAGGGCCGAGGCGCAGGCCGCGAGCTCCTCGGGGCCGAGGCCCTCCCAGACCCTCTCCCGCAGGCACTCGCTGGCCAGCAGGTCGAGCTCGCCGTAGAGCCGGCCGAGGCGCCTGCCGTGCTCGGTGACCTCGTCCTCACGCAGGTAGTCGAGCTCGGTCAGCAGCGCGCAGACCTGGTCGAAGGTCCTGGCGATGGTGTTGGTGCGGCCCTCGATGCGCCGCTGCAGGGCGCGGTTGTCCCGCTCCAGGCGGTAGTAGCGCTCGGCCCACCGCGCGTGGTCCTCGCGCTCCGCGCAGCCATGGCAGGGGTGGGCGCGGATGGCGGTCCGCAGCCGCCCGATCTCCGCGTCGTCGGCGGCCGCGGCCCGCTGCCTGCGGTGCCGGCGCGGCTCGTGGTGGCCGGCCTTGGAACGCAGCGCCGACGCCAGGTCGCGCCGCGACTGCGGGCTGCGCGGGTTGAAGGACTTGGGGATCCGCATCCGGTCGAACGGCTCGACCGGCACCGGGAAGTCGATCGAGGCCAGACGCTTGACCTGCCGCTCGGCCGTGAGCACCAGCGGGCGCGGCCCGTCGTGGTGCTCGAAGCCGCGGTGCCCCGGGCTGCGGCCGGCCGGGACGCCCGGGTCGAGCACCAGGGCGAGGCCGGCGAACTTGCCGGTCGGCACGTGGATGATGTCACCGGGCCGCAGCTGCTCGAGCGCGCTGGCCGCCGCGGCCCGCCGCTGGGCCACGCCCTGCCTGGCCAGCTCGGTCTCCCGCTCCTTGAGCCGGTGCCGCAGCCGCGCGTACTCCTGGAAGTCGCCCAGGTGGCAGGTCATCGCCTCACGGTAGCCGGCGAGACCCGTCTCGTTGCGCTGGACCTGGCGTGAGATGCCCACCACCGCACGGTCCGCCTGGAACTGCGCGAAGGACGTCTCGAGCAGCTCACGGGAGCGGTGCCGGCCGAACTGGCCGACCAGGTTGACCGCCATGTTGTACGAGGGCTTGAACGAGGAACGCAGCGGATAGGTGCGGGTGCCGGCGAGCCCCGCGACGTGCCCCGGGTCCATGCCCCGCTGCCACAGGACGACGGCGTGGCCCTCGATGTCGATGCCGCGCCGCCCGGCACGGCCGGTGAGCTGCGTGTACTCGCCGGGGGTGATGTCCGCGTGCTGCTCGCCGTTCCACTTGACCAGCTTCTCCAGCACCACGGAGCGGGCCGGCATGTTGATGCCGAGTGCCAGCGTCTCGGTGGCGAAGACCGCCTTGACCAGGCCGCGGACGAACAGCTCCTCGACGATCTCCTTGAACGTCGGCAGCATGCCGGCGTGGTGCGCCGCGATCCCGCGCTCCAGGCCCTCCAGCCACTCGAAGTAGCCGAGGACGTGCAGGTCCTCGTCGGGGATGGCCGCCGTGCGCCGCTCCACGATCTCCCGCACCCGGGCCCTGGCCGGCGCGTCGTTGAGCCGCAGCCCGGCGTGCAGGCACTGCTGGACGGCGGCCTCACAGCCCGCGCGGCTGAAGATGAAGGTGATGGCGGGCAGCAGCCCCTCCGCGTCGAGCCGGTCGATGACCTCGACCCGGCTCGGCGTGTAGACCCGCGAGCGCTGCCTGCGCTCCCGCTCCCGGTCGGCCGCCCGCCGACGGTCCCGGCCGTTGCGGTCGCGGTCCCTGACGCCCCAGGACCGGGTGTTCTCCAGCCGGGCCACCCGCAGCAGGTCCGGGTTGACCTCGCGCTTGTGCTCGGACTCCTCGAACAGGTCGTACATCCGCCGGCCGGCCAGCACGTGCTGCCACAGCGGCACCGGACGGTGCTCCGAGACGATGACCCGGGTGTCGCCGCGCACCGTGTCCAGCCAGTCGCCGAACTCCTCGGCGTTGGAGACCGTGGCGGAGAGCGAGACCAGCGTGACGGACTCGGGCAGGTGGATGATGACCTCCTCCCAGACCGCGCCGCGGAAGCGGTCCGAGAGGTAGTGCACCTCGTCCATCACCACGTAGCCCAGGCCGACCAGCGCCTGGGAGCCCGCGTACAGCATGTTCCGCAGCACCTCGGTGGTCATCACGACCACCGGGGCGTCCGAGTTCACACTGTTGTCGCCGGTGAGCAGCCCGACCCGGTCGGCGCCGTACCGCTTGACCAGGTCCGTGAACTTCTGGTTCGAGAGGGCCTTGATGGGCGTGGTGTAGAAACACTTGCGCCCCTGGGCGAGCGCCAGGTGGACGGCGAACTCCCCCACGATCGTCTTGCCGGAGCCGGTGGGGGCGGCGACCAGCACGCCCTTGCCGGCCTCCAGCGCCTGACAGGCCTCGATCTGGAACGCGTCGAGATCGAAGTCGTACATCTCGCGGAACGGCCCGAGGGCGCCGGCGTGCTCGGCGGCGCGCCGCCGGGCGGCGGCGAAGCGCTCGGCGGGGGACATGTCATCGGTCATTGTGGTTACGAGCCTACCGGCCGCCTCTGACAGGATGGTGATCTTTTACGGCCGCTCGGGTGCGCCCCCGGACTCCCGGGAGCGCTGGCCACGGGGCCGCTCAGGTGGCGTCGTCGAAGCCGTTCAGCCGGGGCGGGTTGTCGTCGAGGGAGCCGGAGGTGACCCGCTCAGGCGCCTCGATGCTCGCCGGGGTGAGGTCCAGCTGCGAGGCCTCGTCGTCCGCCAGCTCCGCTTCCTCGTCCCGCCGACGGCGCCGCCGGTCGTTGAAGAGCGCGATGCCACAGGCGATGAAGTAGAGGGCGGTGACCGGCACCTGGAGCGCGATCATCGACATCAGGTCGGTCGGCGTGATCGCGGCCGCGAAGACGGCGATGCCCACCACCATCCAGCGCCACCAGCTGAGCATCCGCTTGCCCGAGAGGACGCCGCCGATGTTGAGCATGACCAGCACCAGCGGCAGCTCGAAGGAGAGGCCGAAGGCCAGCGCCAGCCGGACGGTGATGTCGAGGACCTCCTCGACGGAGACGAAGTTGGTCGCGTCGTTGGCGCTGAAGCTCAGCAGCACCGGGATGGCGCGCGGCAGCAGCCAGTAGGCGAAGTAGCAACCGGTCAGGAAGAGCGGAACGCCGACGCTGACCACGGCGCGGCTGTACTTCTTCTCGTTCCGGTGCAGGCCGGGCGCGATGAAGGCCCAGAACTGGTAGAGCCAGATCGGCGAGGCGGCGATCACGCCCACCAGCAGCGAGACCCGGAAGTAGGTGGCGAACGGCGAGGTCAGGCCGTTCTGCGCGAGCACGGCGCAGCGGTGCGCGGCGGCGTCCGGGTCGCTCTGGTCGTCGCAGAGCGGCACCGGCGCGGTGAGGAAGTCCATGATGTCCTTGGCGAACACCAGGGACGCGATGGTGACGACCAGGATCGCCGCGACCGAGATGCCGAGCCGGTTGCGCAGCTCACGCAGGTGCTCGGTGAGCGGCATCCGCCCCTCGGGGTCCTTCACCTTTTTCTGTGCGGCCTTGGGCACCCCACGTCCTCATCTCGTAGGGCAGCCGGAACCGCGCCGGCCGCCTTGGAACCTCGGTCCTGCCTTGGATACCGCCTGCGGCATCAGGGCTGCGTCGTACGCCCGGGCTCCTCGACGGGGCGCGAGCTGGCCACGTCGCCGGGGGCCGCCTGGATCGTCCGCGGAGCGGGCTGCGGCTCGGTCGTGCTCGTGTCGGCACCGGCGGTGTCGGTGCGGCCGTCGTTCTTCATGGCCTGGGTCTCGCTCTTCAGGATGCGCAGCGACTTGCCGAGGGACCGTGCGGTGTCCGGCAGGCGCTTCGATCCGAAGACGAGCACGACGACGAGGAAGACGACGAGGAGATGCCATACCGAGAGCGAGCCCATAATCTTCTCCGTCTACCTTCTGATTCGGGAATGAGCTTCTTGCTGAAGCCTTGCCGTGCCGGACGCGGATATCTCCCCACGGTCCCACACGTGCCGCAATCTTAACGCGGGAGGGTGAACACGAATCAATGGCCGCGCGACCACCTATTGTCGTCCGCCGGGCGCCCCGTCGCCGCGCCTGACCGCTCCGCCCCTGGTGGCCAGGGGTGCCGCGGCCCGCTCCAGGTCGTCCGCGGCCCGGCTGATCCGCTCGCTGCCGTCCCCCACGGCCTTCGCGAACCGACGCACCTCGACCCCCACCAGGACCGCGAGCACCCCGAGCACCGCGACCCCGAGGAACGCCAGGACCAGCTGGAACATCGGCCAGAACACTAGGCCGCCTCCCCGATCTCCTCGTAGAGCGCCAGCGCGTCCCGGGCGGCGCGCCTGGCGCTGTCCGCCAGCTCCGGCGGCGAGACGATCCGGCCGTCCCCGCCGAGGCGCAGCGCGAGCCGACGCAGCGTGGCCGGATCGGGGGTGCGCAGCGTCACCCGGAGCCCGCCGTCCGGCAGCTCCTCCGCGGTGTCGTGCGGGTAGTACTCGGCGACCCAGCGGCCGCCAGGGCCCACCTCCACGACCACCTCGGGGTCGGTGGGGGACGGCTGCACCAGGCCCTCGCTGAGGTCGCGCGGCTCGACGGGCGGCGGGTCGGCCGGCGTGTCGAGCAGCTCGATCCTGGCCACCCGGTCGAGCCGGAAGGTACGCCTGGCCTCGGAGCGCCGGCACCACGCCTCGACGTAGGTGTGGCCGACCGCGAAGAGCCGGATCGGGTCGATCTCCCGGTCGGTGAGCTCGTCCCGGCCCGGCGAGTAGTAACGGATCCGGAGCCTGCGGCGCTCCGTTATGGCCCGGTCCACGTCCGCGAAGACGCCGCCCTCGGCCTCGAAGGTGACCGAGAGCCGCGAGCTGGCGCCCGCGTTCTCGCCCGCGGCCGCCTCCAGCTTGGCCGTGGCGCGCAGCAGGGCGTCCCGGTCGCCGTCGCGCAGCCCAGGCAGCGTCGCCACGGCACGGGCCGCGACCAGCAGGGCCGTGGCCTCGTCGGCGGCGAGCCGCAGCGGCTGGCCGGTGCCGGAACCCACGGCCTCCGCGTTGTACCACCAGATGTGCTCGCCGTCGGTGTCGATGTCGAGCAGGTCCCCGCCGCGGAAGCTGGTGCCGCACATGGGCAGCACCTGGAGGTCGGAGATCAGCTCCTCCTCGGTGATCCCGAACGCCCGTGCCACCTCGGCCACCCGGGCCCCCGGGCGCTCGCGAAGATAGGTGACCAGGGACAGCATCCGCCTGGTCCGGTCGATGGCGGTGGTCGCCATAGTCTGTGCCTCTCCTTACGCCTTCGCCACGCCTCGGGCGCTAGCCCTTGGCGACCGCCCGCAGCCGGTCCACCACGTCGGCCCGCAGCTCGGCGGGCTCGAGCACGATCACGTCGGGTCCGAACTCGGCGAGCCAGGCACCCAGGCCGTGGCCGTAGGGGATCTCGAGCTCGTCCCAGTCGGGCCCGGCGGCCCCGGCCGTCACCCGGCTCGCCCGGGCCCGCAGCGGGTAGCCGGAGCCGGCCCGCAGCCTGATCCTGGCCTGCCCGGTGGCCTCCTCGCCCGCCCAGCGGGCCACGCTGCCGCGCACCGCGACCTGGTCGGGCACGGGGGCGGTGAAGGCGCCGGAGCGCGACCTGACGCGGCCGGTGATCCGGGAGAGCCGGAAGACCCGCTCGGCGCCGCGGTCCCGGTCCCAGCCGGCCAGGTACCAGTGGCCGCGCCAGCACTCCAGGGCCCAGGGCTCGACCTGCCGGGTCTCGGCGTGCGCGGCGTTGGACTTGCGGTAGTCGAAGGTGACCGGGCGACGGTCGCGGCAGGCGAGCATCAGCGGCTCGAAGGCGGCCTCACCGGCCGGCACCCGGGGCTCGAGGGCGCCGTACGCCTCGCCCTCCTCGGCGCCGAGCGGCATCCCGGCGGCGCGCAGCTTCTGCAGCGCGCCGCTGGCCGCGCCGGCCAGCCTGGCCTGCTGCCAGACGCGGGCCGCGAGGCCGAGCGCGGCGGCCTCCTCGGCGTCCAGCGTGACCGGCGGCAGCTGGTTGCGGTCGCGGCGGGCCACGTAGCCGACCTCGCCGTCGATGCTCTCCACCGTCTCGATCACCATGCCGAGCTCGCGCAGGTCGTCCTTGTCGCGCTCGAACATGCGGTTGAAGGCGTCCTCGGAGCCGACCTCCAGGTAGGCCTCGATGGAGGAGCGGAGGTCCCGCTTGGTCAGCGGGCGGCCGCTGCCGAGCAGGCACAGCGCCAGGTTCATCAGTCGCTCGGCCTTGGCAATCGCCATCGAAGCGCCGCCCTCCCTCTTCAACACCGTGGGCCCACCCCCGGTTTGGACCACGCTGGTCCGTTCGGGGATGGGCCCACGGTACCCCCTACGGGGATCAGACCGAGACCAGGTCGCAGACGAAGATCAGCGTCTCGCCCGGCCCGATCCGGCCACCGCCCGCCCCGGCGTCGCCGTAGGCCAGGTGCGGCGGGATGATCAGCTGTCGCCGGCCGCCGACGCGCATGCCCTGCACGCCGCGGTCCCAGCCGGGGATGACCTGGCCGGCGCCGAGCTGGAAGGTCAGCGGCGCGCCGCGGTTCCAGCTGGCGTCGAACTCCTCACCGGTGCTGAAGGAGACGCCCACGTAGTGCACGGAGACCTTGGCGCCCGCCTCGGCGACCGGCCCGTCACCCTGCCAGATGTCCTTGATCTCCAGGTCGGCCGGCGGCTCGCCGCCCGGGAAGTCGACCTCGGGCTTGTCGGTGTTCACGTGAATACCCCTCCATCGTCCTTTGCTAGGGAAAACCGCGTCGGACGTGAACGAGCGGCCGGCACGCACACCGGCCGCTCGGGCACGCGCGGTGGGTGTCAGGCCGCGCCGACGATGTCGACGACGAAGACCAGCGTGGAGTCGGCGGGGATGCCGCCGCGCTCCTCGGAGCCGTAGCCCAGGTCCGGCGGGATCACCAGCAGCACCCGGTCGCCGACGTGCTTGCCGACCAGGCCCTGGTCCCAGCCCTGGACGACCTGACCGGTGCCGATCTGGAAGGCGGACGCGCTCTCCCGGTCCCAGGACGAGTCGAACTGCTCACCGCTGTCCCAGATGACGCCGGTGTACTGCACGACCAGCGCCTGGCCCTCGGTGACCTCGGGGCCGTCGCCCTCGATCAGCACCTGCTCCCGCAGCTCGGCCGGCGGGTCCTCGCCCTCGGGGACGGTGATGGTCGCGGGCTCGCCCGCCGCGGCCTCGACCTCGGGCATGCCCTCCTCGACCGCGGCCTGCTCGCCCTCGGCGGCGGCCTCCGGGTCGACGCTGACCGCGCCGGCGATGTCGAAGACCCACACGATCCCGTCGTCCTCGGGGATGCCGCCCTGCTGCGCCGCGGCGCCCAGCATGTCGACGGAGTTGCCCTCGACCTGGATCCGGCTGCCCACGGTCTGGCCGATCAGCGGCTCGGTGGCGACGGCGGGGAGCGCGGACTCGGTGCCGGCCTGCACGATGACCTGCGGACGCGGGCCCTCCTCCTCGGTGGCCAGCTCGTCGCCCGAGGCGCTCTTCCAGGTGTTGATCAGCTCCATGTCGCCCTGGATGGTCCGGCCGACGACGTTCACCCGAACGAAGTCCCCCTCCTGGACCTCCGCGCCGTCACCCTCGTCGATCACCTGGGACACGGTCTCGTCGCCGACGGCCGCGTCCTCCTCGACGGTGATCTCCGGCTGCTCGCCGGGCTGGCCCGACACGGTGGCGACCGGGCCGCTGGCCCCCGAGGATCCGGAGCCTTCGTCCTCGGAGCCGCAGGCGGCCACGGGCAGCAGGATGGCCGGGACGGCCAGCACCGCGACGATGCGGCGCACTCGCTTGGTGGTGGGGATCATGAGTCCAACTCGGGTAGGCACGGTCGGGGTGGGACCCGCTGGTCCCACCCCACCCTACGGCCTCGGGCACGACCACCCGGGCGGCCCACCCCGACACGCGCCGTCACATCCCGGCGATCAGCTTCTCCACCCGCTCGTCGACCGACCGGAACGGGTCCTTGCACAGCACCGTGCGCTGCGCCTGGTCGTTGAGCTTGAGGTGCACCCAGTCGACGGTGAAGTCCCGACGCTGCTCCTGGGCGCGGCGGATGAAGTCGCCGCGCAGCCGGGCCCTGGTCGTCTGCGGGGGCACCGACTTGCCCTGGAAGATCTTCAGGTCGTTGCAGATCCGCTGGGCCTGGCCCTTGCGCTCCAGCAGGTAGTACAGGCCGCGGCGGCGGTGGATGTCGTGGTACGCGAGGTCTATCTGCGCGACCCTGGGGTGCGACATGGTCAGGTTGTGCTTGGCCCGGTACCGCTCGATCAGCTGGTACTTCATCACCCAGTCGATCTCGGTGTTGATCTTGTCGAGCTCCTGGCTGCGGATGGACTCCAGGGCCCGGCCCCACAGCTCCAGCACCTGCTCGGTGAGACCGGTGCGCATGCCACGGCGCTCGCAGAAGTCGAGCGCCTTCTCGTAGTACTCCTGCTGGATCTCGAGCGCGGACGCCTCGCGCCCGGTGGCCAGCCGGACCTTGCGCTGGCCCGTGATGTCGTGGCTGACCTCGCGGATGGCCCGGATCGGGTTCTCCAGGGTCAGGTCGCGCATCACCGTGCCGGCCTCGATCATGCGCAGCACCAGGTCGGTGGCGCCGACCTTGAGCAGCATGGTCGTCTCGGACATGTTGGAGTCGCCGACGATGACGTGCAGCCGGCGGTAGCGCTCGGCGTCGGCGTGCGGCTCGTCGCGCGTGTTGATGATGGGCCTCGACCTGGTGGTGGCCGAGCTCACGCCCTCCCAGATGTGCTCCGCGCGCTGGCTGACGCAGAACACGGCGCCGCGCGGCGTCTGGAGCACCTTGCCCGCGCCGCAGATCAGCTGGCGGGTGACGAGGAACGGGATCAGCACGTCGGCCAGCCGGGAGAACTCCCCGTGCCTGGCCACCAGGTAGTTCTCGTGGCAGCCGTAGGAGTTGCCGGCGGAGTCGGTGTTGTTCTTGAACAGGTAGACATCGCCGGCGATGCCCTCCTCGTGCAGCCGGCGCTCGGCGTCGACGAGCAGACCCTCCAGGATGCGCTCACCGGCCTTGTCGTGCGTGATGAGCTCGACGACGTTGTCACACTCCGGAGTGGCGTACTCGGGGTGCGAACCGACATCCAGATACAGCCGTGCGCCGTTGCGCAGGAAAACGTTGCTGCTGCGCCCCCAGGACACGACGCGGCGGAAGAGATAGCGGGCCACCTCGTCCGGGGACAGCCGACGCTGGCCTCGGAACGTGCAGGTGACGCCGTACTCGTTCTCCAGCCCGAAGATTCGGCGATCCATGAGTGAACATTACGCCTGATGCCCGGTTCTGAAACCGGGTTCGAGTGCGGCGTTTCGATCATTTTGCGATTCCACGGGCCCGCCGCTCCCGTTCGGCGAACCCTCGGGAGCTGCGAGAACGCGCCGGGTGGCGGTGACCACGAGGAGCGCGAGGACGCCGGCGGCCGCCGTGACGCCGAACCCGGCCGCCTCCGCGCCCCATTCGATCACCGGGCCGACCACCGCCTGCCCGAGGGCGGCGCCGACGCCGAACATGGTCACCAGCCAGGAGAACGCCTCGGTGACCGTGCCGACCGGGGCCTGCCGGTCGATGACGACGAACGAGCAGGCCAGGGCCGGCGCGAGGAAGATCCCCGCGAGCCCGGCGAGCAGGGTCATCAGCGGCACCGAGGACGGCGCCAGGGCCAGCGGCAGGTAGCCGACGGCGAGCCCGGCGAGCAGCAGCCGCAGCCGGGGTTCGGGGGCGCCGGCCCACGCGACGGCGCCGTAGCCGAGTCCGCCGACCAGGGCCCCGGCGCTCAGCGCCGAGAGCAGGTAGCTGGCGATCAACTCGTCGCCGCGGGCGTCCGCGTAGGCCACGGCGGCCACCGAGATGGAGCCCAGGGCCACCCCCACGAAGAAGAAGCCACCGAGCAGCGCGAGCAGCCCCGGCGAGCGCAGTGCGCCGAGCCAGTGCGCCTCGCGCCGGGCCCCGCGCCAGCGCCTGGAGGGCCCGGAGGCCGCCACGACCAAGGCGCCCAGCAGACCGAGGGCGTTGATCACCAGCAGCGCCGCGGTCTCCGACCAGAGCGCGACCACCAGCGTCACGACGAGCGGTCCCGCGGTGAACATGACCTCCTGGGCCACCGCGTCGAGCGCGTAGGCGCGCTGCACCCGGCCCTCGCCGGAGAGCACGCTGGGCCACAGCGCCCGCAGCGCGCCCTCCAGCGGCGGGGTGGCGAGGCCGGCGAGCAGGGCGCCGGCGAAGGCCACGGCGACGGGGTCGGTGCCGGCCGCGGCGAGCAGCACCATGCCGAGCGCGGAGAGCACGGCCGAGGGCAGCAGCACCCGGGGCTGCCCGTGGAGGTCGACGAGCCGGCCCAGCAGCGGCTGCCCCACGGCGTTGGCCACCCCGTAGGCGGCCGCCAGGGCACCGGCCAGCGAGTAGCCGCCGCCCTCGGCGCGGATGAACAGCACGATGCCGAGCCCGGCGGTGGCGTTGGGCAGCCGGCCGACCAACGTGCCGACGAGCAGCCGGGCCACGTGACGCGCCCGCAGCAGCTCCAGATATCCCATGGCCATGCCCGCACCCTCCGCACGTGTTACGTATAACGCCGCTGAGTCTACGTACGATTGCGGCACTCCGGGAGAGTGGGTCCCGGTCGGATGTGAGCGGAGCGCGGCGGGTGAGCGACAGCACGGGGAGGCCGGACCGGCCGACCAGCCGGGACGTGGCGCGGCGGGCCGGGGTCTCCCAGGCGACGGTCTCGCTGGTGCTCGGCGACCGCTGGCGCGGCCGGGTGTCGCCGGCGCGCGTCGAGGCGGTGCGCGCCGCGGCGCGGGAGCTGGCGTACCGGCCCAACCTGGCCGCGCGCAGCCTGCGGCTCGGCCGCAGCAGAACGGTGCTGATCGTGGTGCCGGCGCTCACCAACGAGTTCTTCGCGCGGGTGCACGCGGGTGCCGCCCGGGTGGCCGGCGAGGAGGACGTCGGCCTCGTGCTCTACCACTCCCCCGAGGTCGTCCTGCCGGCCCGCGACCCCTTCGCCTCGGCCAGCGTCTCGCTGGCCGGCGTGCTCGCCTCCTCGATGGCCGCCGAGGCCCTGGCGGCGCTGAGCGGGGACGGACTGCCGCTGGTGATGCTGGACAGCGAGCCGGGGCGGGGCGCCGCGGCGGGCACCGTCAACCCCGACATCGCCGAGGCGATGCGGCTGGTCGCCGGGCATCTGCTCGCCCTCGGCCACCGCCGGTTCTGCCACCTGGCGGCGGACGTGGACTCCTGGACCTTCGCCGTCCGGGCGAGGGAGCTGGCCGACCGGCTGGCCGGGGCGCCGGGCGCCGGCCTGCTGGCCACCGAGCGGGCGCCGCTCACCATCGAGGGCGGGCTGCGGGCGGCCGAGCGCGCGCTGACCGCCCACACGCCCCGGCCCACGGCCCTGGTGTGTGACGACGACCTGCTGGCGGCGGGTGCCTACAAGGCGGCCAGGCGACTGGGGCTCCGGGTCCCGGAGGACGTGTCGATCACCGGGTTCGACGACCTGACCCTGGGGATCGCGCTCGAGCCGGAGCTGACGACGGTGCGGCTGCCGGCCGAGGAGCTCGGCGCGACGGGCATGCGGGCGCTGCTCGCCGCCCTGCGCGGCGAACCGTGCGCCAGCGCGGTGCTGCCCGTCGAGCTCGTCCCGCGTGGTTCTACGGCCCCGCCGGCGGCGGGGCCGTAGAACCACGCGGGCGGGGGGCTACTCCTCGCCGCCCTCGGCCGCGCCCTCGGCCTCCTCGCCGCCCTCGCTGCCGCCCTCGGTGGGAGCCGACTCCTCGAGCAGGCGGGCCAGCTGCGCTCCCAGCACCCGCTTGAACTTCCGCTGCTGCGGCCTGGTGCGGTCCAGGACCGCCACCTCCAGCTGGTCCGAGGTCAGCGCCCGCTCGGAGCCGTTGCTCTCCCGGGACAGGGCCTCCACGGCGAGGCGCAGCGCCTCACCCAGGCTCATCCCGTCCTGGTGACGCTGGCTCAGATAGCTGCTGATCTGGTCCGCGTTGCCGCCGACCGCGACCGAGCCGTGCTCGTCGATGATCGAGCCGTCGTGCGGCAGCCGGTAGATCTCGTCGTCCGCCGGGGTCTCGCCGACCTCGGCGACCAACAGCTCGACCTCGTAGGGCTTCTCGGCCGCGCTGGAGAAGATGTTGCCCAGGGTCTGGGCGTAGAGGTTGGCGAGCCCGCGGGCCGTGACGTCCGCCCGGTCGTAGGTGTAGCCGCGCAGGTCGGCGTAGCGGGTGCCGCCGATGCGCAGGCTCTCGTACTCGTTGTACTTGCCGGTCGCCGCGAAGGCGATCCGGTCATAGATCTCGCTCACCTTGTGCAGCGCGCGCGAGGGGTTCTCGGCGACGAACACGATGCCGTCGGCGTACTGCAGCACGACCAGGCTGCGCCCGCGCGCGATGCCCTTGCGGGCGTACTCGGCGCGGTCCGCCATGGCCTGCTGGGGTGAGACATAGAACGGCGTCGACACCGGCGTTCGTCCCTTCAAAGTCCGTCGTAGGTCTTCACGGCAGTCTGCCCGGGCCCCCGGACGTGGTCCGGCGCGCCGGGCGGTTAGAGCACCGGTGCCTGGGGCCCGTTGGGCAGCTGCAGGCGCCCCTCGAGCACGGTCCCGGCGACCTCCGAGATCTCCGCCTCGGAGAGCCTGCGGAACCCATCCTCGGTGATCACCGCGACGATGGGGAAGATCCGCCGGGTCAGATCGGGTCCGCCGGTGGCGGAGTCGTCGTCGGCGGCGTCGTAGAGCGCCTGCACGACGGCCGTGACCGTCTGCTCCTCGGAGAGGTCGTCGCGGTGCAGCTTCTTGAGCGAGCCGCGCGCGAAGATCGATCCCGAGCCGACGGCGGCGAAGCCCAGCTCCTCGGTGCGGCCGCCGGTCACGTCGTAGGAGAAGATGCGGCCCCTGCCGCGCTCCAGGTCGTAGCCGGCGAACAGCGGGACCACGGCCAGGCCCTGCATGGCCATGCCCAGGTTGCCGCGGATCATCGTGGACAGCCGGTTGGCCTTGCCCTCGAGCGAGAGCACGTGACCCTCGACCTTCTCGAAGTGCTCGAGCTCCAGCTGGAACAGCTTGACCAGCTCGACGGCGAGCCCGGCGGTGCCGGCGATGCCGACCGCCGAGTACTCGTCGGCCGGGAAGACCTTCTGGACGTCCCGCTGGGCGATCATGTTGCCCATGGTGGCCCGGCGGTCGCCGGCGAGCACCACGCCGCCCGCGAAGACGGCGGACACGATGGTGGTGCCGTGCACCGTCTCCAGCGCGCCCTCCACGGGCGGCAGCACGCGGTTGCCGGGCAGCCGCTCGGGCGCGTGGTCGGAGAGGAAGTCCAGGAAAGAGGAGGACCCCGGCCGCAGGAAGGCCGCCGGGAGTCGCCCCTGGTCATGGGAGTTGGCTGCCACAGGATTCCTTCCAGGTCGTGAACGGTCCGCTGCCCCGGTCGGCGGAGCGGCCGGGGCAGCGGCGCGGTACGCCACGGACCCTACCCGTCAAACACTCATGATCCACATGGGCCGCGAGGGCTTCGCGGCGCGGGCGGCGGCGGCCTACTGGCCGCCCTTCTGGACGAAGCTGCGCACGAAGTCCTCCGCGTTGGACTCCAGCACCTCGTCGATCTCGTCCAGGACGGAGTCGACGTCGTCCGTCAACGCCTCCTGCCGCTCCTTGAGCTCCTCGGAGACCTCTGCCTCCGGTGTCTGCTCCTCGGTCTCCTCGCTGGTGCGCGACGACTTCTGCTGGCCGCCACCGGTGTCCTTGGTCGCCATCTCCCTCACCCCTGCTCAGACTCGACGTATCAGACGTATCAAGATCAGACCCTACTAGCCGGGACCGACATCGGCTCCCCGATCGCCACATCGCCCAGGGGGGCCATCTCCATGATTCCCTGATCAACCGGGAATCAGCCTCCGGAGAGCGACCTGACCAGGTCCTCGGCCGTGGCGCTGCGGTCGAGCAGGTCCTTGACGTGCTCCTTCGTGCCCCGCAGCGGGTCCATGGTGGGTACCCGCTGGAGCGAGTCCCGGCCGGGGAGGTCGAAGATCACCGAATCCCAGGAGGCGGCGGCGACGTGGTCCGCGTACTGCTCGAGGCAGCGCCCCCGGAAGTAGGCCCTGGTGTCCTCGGGCGGGGCGCCCTGGGCCCGCAGGACGTCCTCGTCGGCCAGCAGCCTGGTCATCCTGCCCCGGGCCGCCAGCCGGTTGTACAGGCCCTTGTCGGGCCTGACGTCGGCGTACTGGAGGTCCACGAGGTGGAGCCTGGCGGCGTCCCAGCCGAGGCCGTCGCGCCGCCGGTAGCCCTCCATGAGCTCCCGCTTGGCCACCCAGTCCAGCTGCCCCGCCAGGCTCATCGGATCGCTCTCGAGGCGGGTGAGGACGTCCTCCCAGCGGGCGAGCACGTCGGCCGTCTGCGGGTCGGCGTCGACGCCCCAGCGCTCCTCGACGTACTTCCTGGCCAACTCGTAGTACTGCATCTGGAGCTGGACCGCGGTGAGCGTCCGGCCGTTGCGCAGGGTGACCAGCTGCTTCAGCGACGGGTCGTGACTGACCCGGTGCAGGGTGCGCACGGGCTGGTCGACGGCCAGGTCGACCGCGATGAAGCCGTCCTCGATCATGGAGAGCACCAGCGCCGTGGTGCCCAGCTTGAGGTAGGTGGAGATCTCGGACAGGTTGGCGTCCCCGATGATCACGTGCAGCCTACGGTAGCGCTCGGCGTCCGCGTGCGGCTCGTCCCTGGTGTTGATGATGGGGCGCTTCAGCGTGGTCTCGAGACCGACCTCGACCTCGAAGTAGTCGGCGCGCTGGCTCAGCTGGAAGCCGTGCTCGCTGCCGTCCTGGCCGATGCCGACCCGGCCGGCGCCGCAGACGACCTGGCGGGAGACGAAGAACGGCGTCAGGTGGCGCACGATCTCCGAGAACGGCGTCTCCCGCTTCATCAGGTAGTTCTCGTGGGTGCCGTAGGAGGCGCCCTTGTTGTCGGTGTTGTTCTTGTAGAGCATGATCGGCTGGGCGCCCGGCACCTCGGCGGCGCGGCGGGCGGCCTCGGCCATGACCCGCTCGCCGGCCTTGTCCCACAGCACCGCGTCCAGCGGGTTGGTCGTCTCGGGTGAGCTGTACTCCGGGTGGGCGTGGTCGACGTAGAGGCGGGCGCCGTTGGTGAGGATGACGTTGGCCAGGCCGATGTCCTCGTCGGTGAGCTGGCTCGCGTCCGCGTTCTCCCTGGCCAGGTCGAAGCCCCTGGCGTCGCGCAGCGGGTTCTCCTCCTCGAAGTCCCAACGAGCGCGCCTGGCGCGGTGCATCGCGGCCGCGTAGGCGTTGACGACCTGGGAGGAGGTGAGCATGGCGTTGGCGTTCGGGTGGCCGGGGACGGACACGCCGTACTCGGTCTCGATGCCCATCACTCGCCGTACAGTCATGCGGCCCTCCTTGCCCGGTGGCGGTCCTGCACCGACCCGTCGCTGCCTACGAGCCTAGGCGACACGGGCTGCGGTGAGGAGGTCACTGCGGGTTTCCTTGGACTGACGTGGCGGGCGCCCGGCGGGCGCCCCCGAGGGGAAAACGCCCGGCTGCGGGGCCGCCGTGGCGTGCCCCGCAGCCGGACGCCGACGCGTCGGACGCGTCTTACAGGTACTGACCCGTGTTCGCCACCGTGTCGATGGAGCGACCGGTGTCGCCGCCCTGCTTTCCGGTGACCAGGGTGCGGATGAAGACGATCCGCTCGCCCTTCTTTCCGGAGATGCGAGCCCAGTCGTCCGGGTTGGTGGTGTTCGGCAGGTCCTCGTTCTCCTTGAACTCGTCCACGCAGGCGGCGAGAAGATGGGAGACGCGCAGACCCTTCTGGTTGTGGTCGAGGAAATCCTTGATGGCCATTTTCTTGGCCCGGTCCACGATGTTCTCGATCATGGCGCCGGAGTTGAAGTCCTTGAAGTAGAGGACTTCCTTGTCGCCGTTGGCGTAGGTCACCTCGAGGAAGCGGTTCTCCTCCGTTTCGGCGTACATCTGCTCGACCACGGTCTGGATCATTCCGGCGACCGTGGCGTCCGCGTTCCCGTTGTGCTCGCCGAGGTCGTCGGCGTGCAGCGGCAGACGCGGCGCGAGGTACTTGGAGAAGATGTCCTTGGCGGCCTCGGCGTCCGGGCGCTCGATCTTGATCTTCACGTCGAGCCGGCCCGGGCGCAGGATCGCCGGGTCGATCATGTCCTCCCGGTTGGAGGCGCCGATGACGATGACGTTCTCCAGGCCCTCCACGCCGTCGATCTCCGAAAGCAGCTGGGGGACGATCGTGTTCTCGACGTCCGAGCTGACACCCGAGCCGCGGGTGCGGAAGAGGGAGTCCATCTCGTCGAAGAAGACGATGACGGGCGCGCCCTCGCTCGCCTTCTCCCGGGCCCGCTGGAAGACCAGCCTGATGTGCCGCTCGGTCTCGCCGACGTACTTGTTGAGCAGCTCGGGGCCCTTGATGTTGAGGAAGAAGCTCTTCCCCGCGGGCTTCCCCGTGACCTCGGCGACCTTCTTGGCCAGCGAGTTCGCCACCGCCTTGGCGATCAGGGTCTTGCCGCATCCGGGCGGGCCGTAGAGCAGGACGCCCTTGGGCGGGCGCAGCTCGTGCTCGCGGAACAGGTCGGGGTAGAGGTAGGGCAGCTCGACCGCGTCGCGGATGAGCTCGATCTGCCCGCCGAGGCCGCCGATCTGGGTGTAGTCGATGTCGGGGACCTCTTCGAGGATCAGCTCCTCGACCTCGCTCTTGGGCACGACCTCGTAGACGTAGCCGGAGCGCGGTTCGAGCAGCAGGGCGTCGCCGGCCCGCAGCGTCACGTCCATCAGGGGGTCGGCGAGCCGGACGACGCGCTCCTCGTCGGTGTGCCCGACGACCAGGGCGCGCTCGCCGTCCTCGAGGACCTCCTTGAGGGTGACGATGTCCCCGGCGCTCTCGAACTCCATCGCGGAGACGATGTTGAGCGCCTCGTTGAGCATGACCTCCTGGCCACGCCGCAGGTCGTCGAGGTCGATGCCGGGGCTGACGTTGACCCGGAGCTTGCGGCCGCCGGTGAAGATGTCGGCGGTACCGTCCTCGTTGCCGCGCAGGAAGACGCCGAAACCCGAGGGGGGCTGCGCCAGGCGGTCGACCTCTTCCTTGAGGGCGACGATCTGGTCGCGGGCCTCGCGCAGGGTGCTCGCCAGACGCTCGTTCTGCGCGGAGACACCCGCCAGGTTGGTCTGCAGCTCGACGATCCGCTCCTCGAGAATCCGAGTGTGGCGCGGAGAGTCGGCCAGCTTGCGGCGCAGGACGGTGATCTCCTGCTCTAGATCGGCCACCCGCCGGGCCGGGTCGTCGGACCCTCGACCGGGCCGGTCGCCGCGGTTGATGTCGTCGTTCTGGGATACCACGGTCCTCACCTCCTCCAAGGGGAGCTGGACGCTTCCAGACCCTACCTGGACCGGTGCAGTTCGAAACCCCTAGATCAAAAAGACGGTCGGGGTGTGTCCGATCTTCACCCTTGCGCACTCCCTCACGCCAGGGGAATACCCACCCCGCCACGCCGGAAAGCGGCCCGCTGTATGGTCGTAAGCGGTCAACACCCGTCAGGGACGGCTCTCTTTGCCGCAGTTTGACGCAGGCGACACGTAGTGGGTACACGAGGAACGGTAGGCCAGATGACCGTGCGGGACGAGGCGACCGAGGAGCTCGAGGTCTGGATCGATCAGGACCTCTGCACCGGCGATGGGATCTGCGCCCAGTACGCGCCCGAGGTGTTCGAGCTCGACATCGACGGCCTGGCCTATGTGAAGCCGCCGGCGCCCATCGGGCAGGAGGCGGAGCTGCTGACCGAGCCGGGCGCGACGGCGCGGGTCCCGCTCCCGCTGTTGCGCGAGGTGGCCGAGTCCGCGAAGGACTGCCCAGGACAGTGCATCCACGTGCGCCGGGTGGCGGACCGGACCGAGGTGTTCGGCCCGGACGCGGAGGACCAGGGGAGCTAGACGCTGTCGGGGGCTACGGGCGCGGCGTGGGGTTCGAGGCGGCCGTCGCGCCAGGTCCAGGTGAGGTCGCGGCGCAGGTCGGGGCAGCAGCTCGGGACGTCGGACGAGGAGTAGCCGAGCAGCCGGACGGCGATGTCGGAGCCGCGCACCTCCAGCCGCTCGACGGTCATCCGCTCGGTCGGGTCGACCAGGGTGCCGGCCACGGTGGGCGGCGCGCCGGTCTCGGCCGGCGCGGTGAGCAGGTAGACGCCGTTGGGCGGGGATCCGGAGCCGGCGTCGCAGCGGACCACGGCGACGGTCTCCGGGCGGCCGTCGGCCTGCACGTCCACCTCGGCCTGGTCGGTGACGATCACCGCGAGCGGCCCGCAGTCCACCGGGTAGTCGGCGGCCTCCGGGTCGGGTGCGGGCGCCGGCGCCGCCGGTTCCTCGACCGTCCCCTCGGCCTCCTCCGCCTCCTCGGCGGCGGGCTCGGGCGCGGGCGCCGCAGCCGGCGCGGTGGCGCCGGCGGGCTCGATGAGGGCCGCGCCACCGGTCACCAGGGCGAGCGCGGCCGCGGTGACGAACCAGTGGGTCGGGCGGGTGCGGGTGTGCGGAAGGTCGTTGCCTGCCGGAAGCACGCGGAGGACTCCAGGGGGACGCGAGGGGAGTGGACACGATGCCGGACCCTGCCCGCCGGCAGGTGCACGGCATCGTGCCACAGGGAGCCCGTCGGGTGAACGGCGGGGTGCCGTTCCCGAAGGGCCGTCAGGCGCCCTCCGCGCCCTCCGCGCCGTTCTGTCCGCCCTGTCCGCTCTGCCCGCCTGGGCCCGTGTAGTCGGCGCCGTACGCGCCGGGGGCCGGGCGGCGCCTGCGCCGGGGTGGGACCACGCCGTCGGCGAGCCGGCGGGCGGTGAGCAGGAAGCCGGTGTGGCCGATCATCCGGTGGTCGGGACGGACGGCCAGG
The DNA here is from genome assembly GCF_031845425.1 of Streptomyces millisiae. Classification (NCBI taxonomy): domain Bacteria; kingdom Bacillati; phylum Actinomycetota; class Actinomycetes; order Kitasatosporales; family Streptomycetaceae; genus Streptomyces; species Streptomyces millisiae. The sequence goes on along the minus strand of NZ_JAVREM010000071.1, from coordinate 4,014 downwards.
CCCTCGACGTGCCAGGTGCGGACCATGGTCTCCCAGGCCGTGGGCTCGTTGAACGCGCCGTGCTCGCGGATGGTCTCGACGGTGCGGGCCAGCTGCGTGGTGGTGGCCACGTAGGCGCACAGGATCCCGCCGGGGACCAGTGCCTTGGCGACCGGGTCCAGGCACTCCCAGGGGGCGAGCATGTCGAGGATGACGCGGTCCACGTCGGTGTCGGAGAGGTGGTCCTGGAGGTCGCCGACCGTGACCCGCCAGGCGGGGTGCGGGCCGCCGAAGTACCGGGCGACGTTCTCCTGGGCGATCCGCGCGAAGTCCTCGCGGCGCTCGTAGGAGTGGAGCATGCCCTGGTCGCCGATGGCGCGCAGCAGGAAGGTGCTCAGCGAGCCCGAGCCGACGCCGGCCTCGACGACTCGGGCGCCGGGGAAGATGTCGGCCATGGCCAGGATCTGGCCCGCGTCCTTCGGGTAGACCACGGCGGCGCCGCGTGGCATGGACAGGACGTAGTCGGGGAGCAGGGGGCGCAGCGCGAGATAGTCGACGTTCCCAGTGGTGCGCACGACCGTGCCCTCGGGGGCACCGATCAGCTCGTCGTGGGGGAAGGCACCCTTGTGGGTGTGGAAGCTCTTCCCCGCTTCGAGCGTGAAGGTGTAGTGGCGTCCCTTGGGATCGGTCAGCTGGACCTGGTCCCCGACCTTGAAGGGCCCGCGTCTGCGGGCCGCACCGGTCGGTTCGGACATGCGGGCAACCTTAGGCGCTCCGCTGGAAGAGCCGCAACGCGCCCCCCTTCGGCCGCGGCGCCGTCGTGGCTGGTCACGCCCGGGCGCCCGGGCCGCCGCCGGTCGGGGGCGGCGCCCGACCGGCTCAGGAGTCGGCGGCCGGCGGGCGGGCGGGGAACGCGGCGGGCCGGGCCATGGCGTCGATGAAGGCGCGCTCGACGTCGCTGGTGGAGAGCACGCCGTAGATCTCGCCGGTCTCCTCGACCACCAGGTACTCGGTGGCGGGGGTGGCCCGCAGGTGGTCGAGCAGGCCCTCGCCGGTGAGCCCGGCCGGCACCCGCATCCCCTCGGTGAGGTCCTGGGCGAGCGTGCTGACCGGGACCCAGGGGCGGCGGTGCTGGGGGACGCCGGCGATGCCTGCCTCGCGGACCACGGAGACCGGGGCACCCTGGCCGTCGACCACCACGAGGGCGCGGGCGCCCGCGTCGTTGGCCCGGCGCAGCGCCTCGGAGAGCGGCGTCTCGCCCGTCACCGGCACGGCCCTGCGGGTGAGGGCGCGGGCGTTGAGCCCGGGCAGCCGCTCGCGGAGCCTGGCCATGCGGAGACTGTTGCCGGCGCCGGTCCAGATGATCGCGGCCAGGATCGCGGCGAGCAGCGCGTCGGTCAGCGTCTCGAGACCGGTGAACGACTCACGCTCGGGCGAGCCCAGGTGGGTGGCGAGCGGGAAGCCGATCAGCACGGCGACGGCGAGCACCCGGCCGGTCCAGGCGGCGGCGACGGTGCCGGTCATCGGGCTGCCCGAGAGCTTCCACACGACGGCGCGCAGCATCCGGCCGCCGTCCAGCGGGAGCCCGGGCAGCAGGTTGAAGACGGCGACGATCAGGTTGGAGATCATCAGGCCGGCGAGCAGCACCCCGGGCACGGTGTCGGAGTCGACCAGCAGCATGCCGAGGTAGAAGACGCCGGCGAGCACCAGCGAGAGCAGCGGGCCGACGCCGGCGAGCACGAACTCGCGCCCCGGGGTCTGGGACTCCTTCTCGATCTCGGAGACGCCGCCGAAGAACTGGAGCTGGATCCTGCGGACCGGCAGGTCGAAGCGGATCGCGGCCACGGTGTGGGCGAGCTCGTGGACGAGCACCGAGGCGTAGAAGGCCACCGCGAAGAAGAGCGAGACCAGGTAGCGGCCGCCGCCGAGTTCCGGCAGCACGCGGTCGAGCTGGTTGCCGAAGAACCAGGTGATGAGCGCCGCGACCAGGAACCAGCTGGGGGCCACGTAGACCGGAACGCCATAGACCCTGCCCATCAGGAACCCGCCGCCGGCGCCCTCCTGGCGCCGCGGCTCCCGGGCGTCGGCCTGCCGGCCCTCGGCCCGTGGTGTCCGGTCCGTCTCCGAGTCTCCCACCAGTTCCCCTCGTTGCCTTGTGTCCTCGCGCGCGAAGGCCGCCGCGACGTCGATCGTGCCGTGCGCGCGGGCTCTGCCGTCGATGGTATGCCGCCCGCGTGTCAGTGACGCGCCGTAGGGTTCGCTCCATGACTGGGTCCACCGCCACGCCTCCCAACTCACTGTCCCCGTCGAGAGCCGCGGATTTCATGCAGTGTCCCCTGCTGTACCGCTTCCGGGTGATCGACAAACTGCCGGAGGCGCCCAGTGCCGCCGCGACACGGGGCACGGTGGTGCACGCCGTGCTGGAGCGGGTCTTCGACATGCCGCCCGGGCAGCGGGTGGCGCCCAGGGCGCGGGCGATGGTGGTGCGCGAGTGGGAGCGGCTGTTGGCCAAGCGGCCCGAGCTGGCCGGCCTGTTCCGCGCCGAGGACGCCGACGGGGCCGGGGTGGACGAGGCGCGTCTGGCCGGCTGGCTGGCGGAGGCCGAAGCGCTGGTCGAGCGCTGGTTCTCGCTCGAGGACCCGGGGCGTCTGGAGCCGGCCGAGCGCGAGTTGTTCGTGGAGACCCGCCTGGAGTCGGGGCTCAGGCTGCGTGGGGTGATCGACCGGGTGGACGTGGCGCCCACCGGCGAGGTGCGGATCGTGGACTACAAGACGGGCAAGGCGCCCGGTCCGCGGTTCGAGAACGAGGCGCTGTTCCAGATGAAGTTCTACGCGCTGGTGCTGTGGCGGCTGCGCGGCACCGTGCCGCGCCGGCTCCAGCTGGTCTATCTGGGCAGCGGCGAGGTCCTCACGTACGACCCCGACGAGTCGGATCTGCGGAGCGTGGAGCGGAAGTTGATGGCGCTGTGGGAGGCGATCCGGCGGGCCACCGAGTCGGGGGACTGGCGGCCGAACCCCACGCGGCTCTGCGACTGGTGCGACCACAAGGCGCGCTGCCCGGAGTTCGGCGGCACTCCCCCGCCCTATCCGCTGATGATCCAGCCGGCGCTGCCGGTGGAGCTTCCCGAGCAGACCCGGCCGGGGGCGGCCGAGTCGCTGCCGTGAGTGAGAATGGTGCCCGGCGCGTCGCGCCGCCGGCCGCGTCGCGGGGCGCCGGCCGGTTCCCGCCGACGATGGGTGGCCCATGCCGATCCGCGTTCTGCTGGTGGACGACCAGCCGCTGCTGCGCACCGGTTTCCGGATGATCCTGGAGGCGGAGCACGACGTGGCCGTGGTCGGGGAGGCCGGCGACGGGGTGCAGGCCCTGGAGCAGGTGCGGGCGTTGCAGCCGGACGTGGTGCTGATGGACATCAGGATGCCGCGGATGGACGGCGTGGAGGCGACGCGGCAGATCACCGGGCCCGCGAAGGACGGGCCGGTCAAGGTGCTGGTGCTGACCACCTTCGACCTGGACGAGTACGTGGTGGAGGCGCTGCGGGCCGGCGCCAGCGGCTTCCTGCTCAAGGACGCGCCGGCGGCCGAGCTGGTCCAGGCGATCCGGGTGGTGGCGGCCGGCGAGGCGATGCTCGCGCCCAGCGTGACGCGGCGGCTGCTCGACATGTACGCGGAGAAGCTGCCCTCGGGCGAGTCGCCGGTCCCGGACGCGCTGAGCACGCTGACCGAGCGCGAGGTCGAGGTGCTGAAGCTGGTGGCGCGTGGTCTCTCCAACGCGGAGATCGCGGCCGACCTGTTCGTCAGCGAGACGACGGTCAAGACCCACGTGGGGCACGTGCTGACCAAGCTGGGGCTGCGCGACCGGGTGCAGGCGGCGGTCTACGCCTACGAGAGCGGCCTGGTGCGCCCCGGTCTCTAGATGAGTAAGTCCTAATGGTTAGTGGTCGTAGGCGGTCAGCGATCGTGTGATGGGCTGGCCGGTGGTGCGGTTATGCCAGATGGCGCAGGTCAGGGCGAGGATGCGTTGGCCGATTCGGGCGAG
>NZ_JAVREM010000070.1:0-35056 GCF_031845425.1 Streptomyces millisiae | reverse complement strand
CCACCCGCCCTCCCGTCGCCCAACCACCACCCCTCAACGACTGCGCTACGCGCAGGCCCCCACCCACTCCTGGGTCCCGTCCGCGAAGGACTGGTGCTTCCAGATCGGGACCTCCCGCTTGAGGTCGTCGATCAGGCGGCGGGCGGCGTCGAACGCCTCGCCCCGGTGCGGGCAGGCGACCGCCACGATCACCGCGAGGTCGCCGACGCCCAGGTCGCCGACCCGGTGCACGGCGGCCAGCGCCTCCACCGGGAAGTCCGCCGCCACCTTCTCGGCGACCCGCCGCAGCTCGCCTTCCGCGCTGGGGTGCGCCGAGTAGGCCAGTGAGGTGACGGCCGGCCCCTTGGCGTCCCCGTCGTGGTCGCGGACCGTGCCGACGAACAACGCGGTGCCGCCGGCCCGCTCGTGGCCCACCGCCGCGAAGACCTCGTCCACGGACAGCGGGGTGTCACGGATCGCGAGCAACCGGATCGGCTCCGCGCGGTCGGCGCGGTCGGCACGGCTTTCGGGAGGCGTCGAAGTGGGCCCAGTCATGTCCCCATGCTGCCCCATCGAACACCCGCTCAGCGACGCCGGCTGCGCCTCGCCCGCCGCACCAGCGCCGCCGTGCCCACCAGCGCCACCGTCGCGCCGGCCGCGCCGAGCGTCGTCGCGGCGTCCTTGCGGCCGAGCCGGCGGCCGGCCACCGTGTGCCGGCCCGCGACCTCGGCGAGCAGCTCGGCCAGCACCTCCTCGTTGCTCCACCGCGGCCGCCAGCCCGCCTCGTACAGCTTGCTGCCGCTGACCACCCAGGGGTGCATCGTGTAGGCGAGGTCGCCGGCCGGGGACGGGGTGAGGCCGAGCCGGTGCAGCCGGGCCGCGGCGCCGAGGGCCACCGAGGGCGGCAGCTCCATCCGCCGGATCCCGCTCAGCTCCTCGACCTCCTCCTGCTCGAGCCAGCCGTCGCAGCCCACCGCGAGCTCGCCCTCCACCCGGTCGAGGACGGCGAACTCCAGGGCACTGACCAGGTCGTCCACGTGACAGAACTGCCAGCGCGGCCGGGAGCCGGCCACCACGAGCAGCCGCGGCGACTCGAAGTACCTGGTGAGCGCGGTGTCGGTGCCGCCGACCAGCACGGCGGGGCGCAGCACCGTGACGTTGAGCCCGGGGTGGGCGCGCGGCGCGCGGCGCGCCAGGCGCTCGATCTCCAGCAGGTCGCCGACGCAGGTGGCGTCGGCGGTGGCGCGCAGCTCGGCCTCCTCGGCGAGCGGCACGTCGTTGTCCGGCAGCGCGCCGTAGACCATGGCCGAGGTGCACAGCACGACGCGCCGCACCCCGGCGGCCGCGGCGGCGGTCAGCACGGTCTGGGTGCCGCGCACGTTGTACGCGGTGCGGGCGGCCGGGTCGGACTCCAGGTCCAGGTCGAGGGCGAGGTGCACCACCACGTCCACCGGGCCCTGCGTCCCCTCGCGGTCCCGGTCGCGCCCGCCCTCGCGGCGCAGCGGTCCGCGGGCGGCGCCCGAGGTGCGCAGCAGGTCGGCGATGGCCGGGTCGCGGACGTCCAGCGTGTGCCACTCGGCACCCTTGGCGTCGCCGACGCGCTCGTCGAGGGCGAGCACCCGCCTCACCTCGTCTGCGGCCAGCAGACGCTCGGTGAGCAGGGCGCCCACCCCGCTCGCGGCACCGGTAACGGCGACGGTCAGCGGGGCCGCGGGGCCGTTTCGCGCTGCGCGAACGGCTGGCTCCGGGGAACTCACAGGACTTCTCCAGCGGTTGTTTCTGGTACGACGTGCGCACGCCCATCCTGCCTGAGAGGTGTCTAGGCTGGAGGCAGAGACCAGCGATCGGGCAGCCACGTTGGTTCCGTCCGACACACAGAGCCGAGGATTCCCGTGAGTGACTTTCCCTTCGGATTCGGCCTCCCCCCGGAGGAGCCGGATGATGGTGAATCCGGCAAGAAGCGCGGTGGCGGCGGCGCCGGGGGACAGGGCGGCCGTGGGCAGGGGCCCGCGGACAACCCGCTGGCCGCGCTGTTCGGCTCGATGGGCGCCGGCGGCCAGCTGAACCCGCAGGACCTGGGCGCGGCGTTCCAGCAGCTCGGCCAGATGCTGTCGTACGAGGGCGGCCCGGTGAACTGGGAGCTGGCCCGCTCGGTGGCCCGGCAGACGGTGGCGCAGGGCGCGCAGGACGGCTCGCGGGACCAGAGCGTGTCCTCGCCCGAGCGGGCCCAGGTCGAGGAGGCCGTGAGGCTGGCCGACCTGTGGCTGGACGGCGTCACCTCGCTGCCCTCCGGTTCCGGCTCGGCGGTGGCCTGGAGCCGGGCCGAGTGGGTCGAGGCGACGCTTCCGGTGTGGCGGGAGCTGGTGGACCCGGTCGCGGAGCGCGTCGGTGCCGCCATGGGCGACGTGCTGCCCCAGGAGATGCAGGCGATGGCCGGGCCGCTGATCGGCATGATGCGCTCGATGGGCGGCGCCATGTTCGGCACCCAGATCGGCCAGGCGGTGGGCGTGCTCGCCGGCGAGGTGGTCGGCTCGACGGACGTCGGGCTGCCGCTCGGGCCGGCCGGCAAGGCCGCGCTGCTCCCGCAGAACGTGGCGGCCTTCGGCGCCGGGCTCGGCGTGCCGCAGGAGGAGGTCAGGCTCTACCTGGCGCTGCGGGAGGCCGCGCACCAGCGGCTCTTCGCGCACGTGCCGTGGCTGCGGTCGCACCTGTTCGGCGCGGTCGACGGGTACGCGCGGGGCATCCAGGTGGACACCGGCAAGCTGGAGGACCTGGTCGGGCAGCTCGACCCGACACGGCCCGAGGAGATGCAGGAGAAGCTCCAGCAGGGCCTGTTCCAGCCGGAGGACACGCCGCAGCAGAAGGCGGCCCTGGCCCGCCTGGAGACGGCGCTCGCGCTGGTGGAGGGCTGGGTGGACGCGGTGGTGTTCGCCGCCGCCGAGCCGCACCTGCCGTCGGCCGGGGCGCTGCGGGAGACGCTGCGGCGGCGCCGGGCCTCCGGCGGCCCCGCGGAGCAGACGTTCGCCACGCTGATCGGTCTCGAGCTGCGGCCGCGCCGGCTGCGGGACGCGGCACGGCTGTGGGCCTCCCTCACGGACGCGCGCGGCGCGCAGGGGCGGGACGCGCTGTGGGCGCACCCGGACATGCTGCCGACGGCCGAGGACCTGGACGACCCGGACGGCTTCGTGCACCGGGAGCAGCTGGACTTCTCGGAGCTGGACCGGATGCTGGGCGACGCGGCGGGCGAGGACGGCCCCCGTCTTGAGAAGCCCGGCGACGGCGATGGTGAGCGCGGCGAGAGCGACGACACCGGCGCGAAGGACCAGAAGGACCAGCAGGACGAGGACGGCGACGACGGCAAGGGCGGCCGGGGCGCGTGAGCCTGCACGAGGACGCCAGCCGCGTGCTGCGCGAGTGGTCGGCGCCCGACGCGGCCCAGGAGGAGCTGCGGACCGCGTACGGCCGCCACCTCGCGACCCATGAGGACGGCGTGTGGCGGTCCTGCGGCGCCGGCCACATCACGGCGAGCGCGCTGGTGATCGACCCGGCGGAGGAGCGGGTGCTGCTCACCCTCCACCCCAAGATCGGGGCGTGGCTGCAGACCGGCGGGCACTGCGAGCCGTCGGACGCCACGCTGGCCGAGGCCGCGCTGCGGGAGGCCACCGAGGAGTCCGGCATCGAGGGGCTGCGGCTGCTGCCCCGGCCCGCCGGCCTCGACCGGCACCGCACGCCCTGCGCCGTCCACCTGGACGTGCAGTACGCGGCGGTGGCGCCCGCCGGGGCCCGGCCGGTGATCAGCGACGAGTCGCTCGACCTGCGGTGGTTCCGCTACGACGAGGTGCCGGCGGTGGCCGACCCCTCCGTCGTCCGGCTCACGGCGCGGGCTCGCGCCCTGCTGTGACCGCCGCGCCGGCCCCCGCGGCCGCGGCTCAGCGGGGGCCCCAGGCACCGCCCTGGTGCAGCCCTGGCGTGCCGGTCTGCCGGAACTGACCGCCGAGCTGCTCGCCGAACGAGGTGTGCAGCGGCGGCATCAGCTCGCTCGGCTGGACGACCACGTGGCCCTCGCCCATGAAGCTCAGCTCCCAGCCCTCGCCGGTGTCGCCCCGGCGCCGCCACGCGGACCGGTTGCTGGTCTGGGCCTGCGCCTGCACCCGCAGCGACGAGGACCAGGCCACCACGGCGTCCGCGTCGGCGCTGACGTAGCTCTCCGGGGAGACGCGCATGACCAGCGGGAAGCCGGAGGTGGTGATGGCGACCTTGCCCTGCCCCGCGATGACCAGGTTGTACGCGCCGACGCCGGGTATGCCGTACTGGCTGTCGACGGCGACGACGTCCCAGTGCAGGTGGGCGTCGAGGGCGAGCACGTAGGAGCTGTCGACGGTCAGGCCCTCGTGGTCGACGTCGAGCACGTGCACGTGCTGGGCCAGGTTGGCGAGGTAGACGGCGCCCTGACCGAAGCAGCGCATCAGCGGCAGCACCTCGCCGGTGGCCCACTGGCTGTGCTGCTGTCGCCGGGACTGGTGCTCCCCGTCGAACTCCACCATGCCCTCGAAGGCCACCATGCTGCCGGTCCTGGCGAGCACGTCCACGCCGCGGGTCAGGTTGACCCGGAGCATGTGGGCGCCCTGGGGCGCGAAGTGCTCCTCGGTCTGGTTGACGGTGTGGTTGAAGATCGGGCTCTGCATCTGCCGTGTCCCCCGCGTCAGTTCTGTCGGCCGAGCCGGTCGGTGGAGTCCTCGCTGGGCTGCACGACGACGAAGCCCTGTCCGGAGAAGGCCAGTTGGTAGGCCTCGCCGCTGCCGCGACCGAGCAGCGAGCTGGCCTTGAAGCTGCGCTTGCCGGTGACCTGCAGGCCCGTGGACCAGGCGACGAGCGCGTCGGGGTCGACGAGGGTCTCGCCGGCCCGGCCGCAGTCCACGACCAGCGGGGTGCCGCGGCTGGTGACGGCCACCCATCCGGTCCCGGATATGCCGAGGTTGAACAGGCCCTGACCGGCGAACTTGGCGATCCCCTTGACCCGCTGCACGCCCCACTCGAGGTGGGCGTCGAAGGCCAGGACGTTGCTGGCGTTCACGGAGAGGTTGTCGTTCTGGAGGGGGAGGCAGACGACGTTCGCGCCGTAGTCGGCGAGGTAGAGCAGGCCGTCGCCGAAGCACTTCATCAGCGGCACGCTCTCGCCGGCCAGCCGGCCGGCGATGGCCTGGCCGAGCGCCGCCGGGTTGGACTCGTACTGGACGAAGCCCTCGTAGGCGATCATCGAGCCGGTCCGCGCGAACAGGTCCTGGCCCTGCCGCATCGCGATCCTGGCGATGGCCGGGCCGTGGTTGTCCATCCGGGCGGCGGGGGCGGCCGGGGCGTATCCCGCGATCAGGCGTTGGTCCATCACGGGCTCCCGTCAGATCTCGTAGGGCTGGACGATGGCGAAGTTCCCGGGGGCACCGCGGAACTGGAGCTGGGTGGTCTCCCCCGTGTGGCCCGGATAGGCCTGCCGCCGCAGCCGGACCTGGTTGGCGACCAGCACCTGGGCGGCGGCCGACCAGGCGACGATCGCGTTGGCGTCGGCGAAGGTCATGGGCGTGACCGGCAGCACCAACGGCTCGCCCCTGGTGGTGATGACGACGGTGCCGTGGCCCTGGAACTGCAGCGCGAACAGCGACCCGCCGGGGATGCCGTGGCCGTCGATCCGACGCACCTCGGGCTCCAGGGTCTCGTCGAAGGCGAGCACGTGCTGCGAGGCGACGACGATGGCGTCGCCCTGCAACTCCACGGGGTGCAGCCGGACGGCCTCCTCGGCCAGGAACACCTGCCCGTTGCCCGTGCAGCGCATCATCGACGGCATGCCCTCGCCGGTGGCCCAGCGGGTCATCCGGCCCCGGAAGCCGGAGCTCTTGTAACCGAAGTCGACGTCGCCGTGGTACAGGACCATGCTGCCCTGCCGGGCGAGCACGGGCTGCCCGCCGCCCTGCGTGAGGTCGACCCGCACCAGCTCCGGATTCGGCTGGCTCCACCGCCGGCCGTCCTCCACGCCCCGGTACCGCTCGAGCACCCCGCCCAGCGACGCGGCGCCGCCCTGCCCGGGCTGGCCGAAGCCGCCGCCACCCTGCGGCGCGCCGCCGAACGGCGGCGCGCCGGGGCCGCCGGCACTGGGCGCCACGAACCCCTGCCCGGGTGGGGGCGCGACGGGGCCGCCAGGCCCCTGCGGGGCGCCGCCGAAAGGCGGCACAACCGGACCACCGGCGGGCGCGGGACCACCCACACCAGGCGGAGCGCCTCCCTGCCCCGGCGGGGCAAAGGCACCCGGCCCCTGCGGCGGCGCCGCATAGCCGCCGCCAGGCGACGGCACCGGGCCACCGAAGGGTGGCGCGACGGGGCCGCCAGGGCCCTGCGGGGCGCCGCCGAAGGGCGGCGCGGGTTGGCCGCCAAGCGGCACTGCCGGCGCCTGTGGTGCGACATGGCCGCCGCCGGGCGACGACGGCACCGGGCCACCGAAGGGCGGCGCGGGTTGGCCACCGCCGGGAGGCGGTGCCGGCTGGCCCGGCACCCCGAACGGCGCCGCCGGAGGCACACCGCCGGCCGACGCCGGCTGCCCGGGCATCTGCGATGCCCCCGGCGGCGCGGCCTGCCCACCCGCGGCCTGACCGCCGGAGGCGCCCGCCCCCGGGACGGCGAAGGGCGGTGGCGCGGACGCCGGCTGCGCCGGCGCTGGTGCCGGCTCGTCCTCCTCCACCTCGCCGCCGAAGTGGGTCAGGAGCGCCGCGAGGCCGCCGTCGAAGCCCTGGCCGACGGCGGCGAAGCGCCAGCCGTCCTTGCGGTAGAAGTCCCCCAGCATCACGGCCCGTTCGCTGCTGAACTCCGAGCCGTCGAACGCGTACCTGGCGACCTCCTCGCCGCCCGCCACGATGCGGATGCAGCCGGGCGCGGCCTGCGCCATCGTGCCGTCGCCGTCGATCGTCGCCGTGAACGCGAGCCGGTGGACCGAGGCCGGCACCCGGTCGAGCGTGACCCGGAACGACTCGGTGTCCCCCGCCTGGGCGCCCAGCAGTTGGAGCGACTCCTCGGGCGACTTCGGCTGGTTGTAGAAGATGAAGTAGCGGTCGTCCGAGAGCCGTTCGTCCGCGTCGAGACCGAAGCAGCTGATGTCGAAGACCAGTCCGGGCCCGGATATCTGCACGCCCACGTACAGGTCGGTGCCGAGCGTCAGATCACTCAACCTGGCCTTCTGGCCGCGCTTGAAGTGCGTCACCATGCGAACGACCGTCCCCCCATCCGGTACCACGAACCTTCGCGGGGCCAGACTAACCGCTGCCACCGACGATGAGGATCAGGACCGCAGCCAGGGAATGTACGGGAGGCGCTCCGCGGCGACCACGCCCTCCAGGAAGCCCCGGGCGCGCTCGGTGCGCGGGTACCGGTCGAGGAGCCGCCAGAAGTCGTCGCCGTGGCCCGGCACCAGCAGGTGGGCCAGCTCGTGGAGCAGGACGTAGTCGATGACGTACTCGGGCATGCCCTGGAGGCGGTGCGAGAGCCGGATGCTGCCGAGCGCGGGGGTGCACGAGCCCCAGCGCGAGTTCTGGTTGGTGACCCACCGGACGCTGTCCGGCCGGGCGCGGCCCTGGAGATAGCGCTCGGAGAGCTCGGTCGCCCGGCGCGCGAGGTCGTCGTCGTCGATGACCCGGCGCTCTTCCTGGGCCGCGAGCTTGTCCAGCATCACGGAGACCCAGCGCTGCTCCTCGTCCACGCTCATGCGGGCGGGGATCAGCACGACGGTGCGGTCGCCCTCGCGGTAGGCGGAGACCGTGCGCCGGCGCCGTGAGCTGCGGCGGACCTCGACCTGGTCGGGTGAGTGCCCGGGCACGTGCCGGTGGGTGTCCAGCGCCGTTCTGCCCGCCGAGGGAACGCGCTGCGACGGGCCGGCGGTGTTCAGCGGTTCGCCGGGCACACTTCGACGTTACCCGGTGCGAGACGGATATGTCCCGCCTGAAGATGCTGGTGAGAGCGGAGCGCGCGCCAACCGCCCACAGCTACGCCCTGTTTATAGGACTATCTCCGCTTCCTGTGGAAAACATCACACCCGCGCCCGATGTCCGGCCGCATCATGTCGCCATGCACCCCATGATCAAGCCCGCCCTCCGCCGCAGCTGGCGCGACCGCCACACCGTCCGCTACGGAGTGACCCCCTCGCACTCGGTGCTCTTCGGCCCGCTGGACACGGCGACCGAGATGTTCCTGACCCTGCTCGACGGCACGCGCGGGCTGCCCACGCTGCGCGAGGCCGCCGCCTCGCTCGGCCTCGGCCGGGCGGCGGCCGACCGGCTCGCCGGCCAGCTCGCCGCGGCCGGTGTGCTGGACGACGCCACGGCGCAGCGGGAGGCGGCGGCCGAGGTCACGGAGGCGCTGCGGCCGGACCTGGCCTCGCTCTCGCTGCTCGACCCGGAGCCGGGCGGCGGGCTGCGGCGGCTGCTCGACCGGCGGCGGGCCTGGGTCCAGGTGCGGGGCGCCGGCCGAGTGGGGATGGCGGTGGCCACGGCGCTGGCCCAGGCGGGCGTGGGGCGCGTCGAGGTGGTGGACGGCGGCCGGGTGGAGCCGGTGGATCTCGCGGCGGGCGGTCCGCGCCCGGAGCACGTGGGGCAGCGCAGGTCGGTGGCGGCCCGCGGGCTGCTGCGGGCGGTGGCGCCCTGGCGCCGGGGCCGGGGCGGCCCGGCGGGGGGCGGCGCGGGCGAGCCGGCGGGGGCGCGGCTGGTGATCTTCGCGCCCCGGGACGGTCTCGCGGCCTACGCCCCCGATCCGGCGCCGGCCGAGGAGCTGGTCTCGTCCGGCACGCCCCATCTGTACGCGGGCGTGGTGGAGGCCACCGGCTTCGTGGGCCCGCTGGTGCTGCCGGGGATCACGGGCTGCGCCGGCTGCCTGCTGCGCTGCCGGGCGCGCGTCGAGCCGGGCTGGCCCCTGCTGGTCGGCCAGTGGCGGAACGGGCGCTCGGCCGGCGTGCCCGCCTGCGACGGAGCCCTGGCCACGGCGGTGGCCGGGCTCGCCGCCTGCGCCGCCCTCGGCTTCCTGGACGGCACGGCGCCCCGGGGCCCGGCCACCCGCACCGAGTTGGTGCTGCCCGGCCCCTCGGTGGCCGAGCATCCGATCGAGCCGCACGCCGAGTGTCCCTGCCGCGCCGCACAGCCGGCCCGCGCGCCGTGACCAGGGGCCACAATGGCGGGTAGAACAGCGACGACCGCCTGGTTGGGGCGCGCGCGTATGGGAGTTGGAGGGGACGCCATGTCTGACCTACCCCGTAAGGCGGTGACCAGGACCGCGAAGCTCGCCACCCTGCCGCTGAGCTTCGCCGGCCGGGCGACCTGGAGTCTGGGGAAGCGGATCGGCGGCCGGTCCGCCGAGCTGGTGGGCAGCGAGCTGCAGCAGCGCACGGCCGAGCAGCTGTTCAGCGTGCTGGGCGAGCTCAAGGGCGGCGCGATGAAGCTGGGGCAGGCGCTCTCGGTCTTCGAGTCGGCGTTGCCGGAGTCCATGGCCGGCCCCTACCGGGCCGCGCTGACCAAGCTCCAGGACGCGGCGCCGCCGTTGCCCACCGCCTCGGTGCGGGCGGCCCTCGGGGAGCGGCTCGGCGAGGACTGGCGGGAGCTGTTCCAGGAGTTCGACGAGCGGCCGGCGGCGGCCGCCTCGATCGGCCAGGTGCACCGGGCCGTCTGGCACGACGGTCGTGAGGTGGCCGTGAAGATCCAGTATCCGGGGGCGGGCGAGGCCCTGCTGTCGGACCTGACGCAGCTGGGCCGCTTCGCCCGGCTGTTGGGGCCGCTGATCCCCGGCATGGATCTCAAGCCGCTGATCGAGGAGTTGCGGGAGCGGGTCGCCGAGGAGTTGGACTACGGCCTGGAGGCGGAGGCGCAGCGGGCCTACGCGGCGGAGTTCCGTGACGATCCAGGGGTGCTGGTGCCCGGGGTGGTGTGCCAGCGGGAGCAGGTGCTGGTCACCGAGTGGCTCGACGGGATACCGCTGTCCCGGGTGATCGCCGAGGGCGCCCCGGAAGAGCGGGACCGGGCGGGGCAGTTGCTGGCGCGCTTCCTGTTCTCCGGCACCGCGCGCACCGGCCTGCTGCACGCGGACGCCCACCCGGGGAACTTCCGGCTGGTGCCGGGGCCGGCCGGGGAGCCGGTGTCCTCGTGGCGGCTCGGCGTCATGGACTTCGGCGCGGTGAACCGGCTGCCTGGCGGGCTGCCGCCGGTGATCGGCGAGGCGCTGCGGATGTCGCTCGACGGGCAGGCGGAGGAGGTGCACGCCCGGCTGGTGGCCGAGGGGTTCGTGAAGCCGTCGATCGAGCTCGACCCGCAGGCGGTGCTGGACTACCTGCTGCCGATCATCGAGCCGGCGCGGGTGGCCGAGTTCACCTTCAGCCGGGAGTGGCTGCGGGAGCAGGCGGCCCGGATCGCCGATCCCCGGTCGGCGGCCCACCAGTTGGGGCGCCGGCTGAACCTGCCGCCCTCGTATCTGCTGATCCACCGGGTGACGCTCAGCACCATAGGCGTGCTGTGTCAGCTCGGCGCCACGGTCCGGATGCGGGACGAACTGGCCGCCGGCCTGCCGGGGTTCGAACCGCCGGTGGAGCAGCCGGTGGAGAAAGCGGACCGGCCGGCCTGAGCCGAGGGTCCTCGGGCTCAGACCGGCCGGCCGGTCGGTGTGGGTCGGGTCATGCCGTGTTCAGCGCGGCGTTACTGCATGACCGCCTGGGCCAGCGCCCGGCGGGCGCGGTGGGAGGCGCGCTCGGCACGCCGCTGGAGGCGGGCCGAGCGGCGGTGCAGCCGGTTGGCCAGCGCCAGCTGGCCGGCGGCACGTTGGGACTCCGCTTCGCGGGCTCGTTCGGCCATATGGGAGCGAGCGAGCGCTTCTGGGATGAGATGCAACTTCCTGGTCCTGTTCAGCTTCTGGCGCGGCGAGCGGGCCGCGGCCGGTTCTTCGGTGGGTCGTGTCATGTCGGGATCTTGTCGAGGGCCGTGTGCTGCCGGCCGGCCGATGGTGCCTGGGACGCTCATGCCGTGACCGGGTTCTTGCGGGGACGGCCACGGGGTCGCTTGCGGGGCACCACGACGCCCTGGACGAACAGCTCGCCACCCCACACCCCCCAGGGCTCACGGCGGTCCTTGGCGCCGGCCAGGCAGGCCTCGCGCAGCGGGCAGGTCCCGCACAGCGACTTGGCGTACTCGACGTCCGCCGGGCTCTCGGCGAAGAACACCTCGGGGTCGTAGGAGCGACAGGGAACGCCGGCGTCGAGCCGCTCGATGGCCTCGTCGAGCTCGGTCAGCGTGTACAGCGGGGTCACAGAAGTCTCCGGATCGGGTGGTGAGTTGAGGTCAGGTCGGGCGGCGTACGGCGCGAGTGGCACGGTCATTCCTCGTGTCGTCGTAGTCGGTCTCCGGCTCGTGGCCGGAACTGGCTGGGCAAAACAGAAGGGCCGCGGATCCCGGTGTGGGTTCCGCGGCCCTGAAGGTGCCGACCTGATCTCGCCGATCAGGCTGGATCACTCCAGGGATCGAGCCCGCGGAGGGCCCACATCGTGTGAAGCTGGGTCTTCTGCTGTCCAAAGAGCTGGTTTCCGGCGCCGGCCACGTTCGCGGTGGCATAGGCCCCCCTGGGGGCGGCCTTTACCACTGCCGCTGCGGGCGCCTGGGTCGGTCGCTCGCTGACGGAGGCCTCACGAATCGCGGCGGCGGCCGGACGCGCGGCCACGGCGGCGGACACACGGGTGCCCGACAGCCGGACAGCGCCATCGGACATGAGGAGGCCGACGAACACGCGGTCGATCAGTTTGGTGGTGATGCTGGCCACGGGACTCGCCTCCTTAAGGGTCTCGACGGGCAGTCTCAGCTACGTACAACGGGCACTTCGGTACAGCTCAGTACAGCATGGCCGCGGGGAGTATGGGAAGCCTGCTTCGCAGACTCCTCCGCCGCCGTGTGGAGCACGCTATGCGCACCTCTCCGGCGCGCGCAAACTATTTTTCCGAGGATTCCGGAGAAGGATCGGTAACGGTCTCCGGCAGGGGCTGCCCCGCACACATGGCCAGCACGTCGGGCCCGAACTGCCGGAGCTTGTGCGGCCCCACTCCGGAGATCCGGCCCAGCTCCCGCTCGGACCCCGGCACGCTCTCGGCGATCGCCATCAGCGTGACGTCGGTGAACACGGTGTACGGCGGGCGGCCCAACTCCCGCGCCCGCTCGAGCCGCCACTCCCGCAGCCGCTCGAACAGCTCCTCGTCCATGGAGGACGGGCAGTCCGCGCACCGCCGCAGCTTGATTTCGGCCGCCTCGGTCAGGGTTCGCCCGCACTCCCGGCACATGACGGGCCCCCGCTGCCTGCGCCCGCGCGCGCCCGAACCGCGCTCCACGCTCCCGCCGCCACCGGCGCCCGCCCCCCTGGCGGCGGAGGATCCCGGCCGCAGCCCGTCGAGGAAGCGGCTCGGCCGGCGCGAGGCACGGCCGCCGGGAGAGCGCGCCAGCGACCAGGACAGCGTCAGGTCGCGCCGCGCCCTGGTGACGCCCACGTACAGCAGGCGCCGCTCCTCCTCGATCTGCTCCGGCGTCTTGGCGTGGGTGATCGGCAGCATGCCGTCGGTCAGGCCGACCAGGAACACCGCGTCCCACTCCAGGCCCTTGGCGGTGTGCAGCGAGGCCAGCGTGACGCCCTCCACGGTCGGCGCGTGCTGGGCGGCGGCCCGCTCGTCGAGCTCGGCCACGAAGTCCCGCAGCGTGGCCCCCGGCCTCGACCGCTCGAACTCCTCGGCGAGGCGCACCAGCGAGCTCAGCGAGTCCCACCGCTGGCGGACCGCGCCGGAGCCCGAGGGCGGGGTGGGCGTCCACCCGGCGGTGGCCAGCACGGCGCCCACCTGCCCGCGCAGGCCCTCGTCGGCCGCCTCTTCGAGCACCCGGTCGTTCCCCCCGGCGCGGGCCGCGCCGCGCAGCGCGAGACCGGCCTGCCGGATCTCGGGCCGCTCGAAGAACCGCTCGGCGCCCCTGACCTGGTAGGGCACCCCAGCGTCGGCGAGGGCCTGCTCGTAGATCTCGGACTGGGCGTTGATCCGGAAGAGCACCGCGATCTCGCTGGCCGGCACCCCGCCGCCGCCCTCCGCGACCGGGGTCAGCAGCTGGCGGATCCGCTTGGCGGTCGCCTCGGCCTCCGCCGGCTCGTCCGGGTGCTCGGCGTAGACCGGCTCGGGGCCCGCGGGGCGCTGCGAGACCAGCTCCAGGCGGTTCTCCGCGGCCCGGCCACGGGCCTGGGCGAGCAGCCCGTTGGCCAGGTGCACCACCTGCGGCGTGGAGCGGTAGTCCCGCACCAGCTTGACCACGGTGGCCTCCGGGTGGTGGAGCCGGAAGTTGAGCAGGTGCTCGGGGGTGGCGCCGGTGAAGGAGTAGATCGTCTGGCTGGCGTCCCCCACGACGCACAGGCTGTCCCGCTCGCCCAGCCACAGCTGGAGCAGCCGCTGCTGGAGCGGGCTGACGTCCTGGTACTCGTCGACCACGAAGTGCTGGTACTGGCGGCGCACCGTCTCCGCGATGTCGTGCCGGTCGGTGAGGATGCCGACCGTCAGCAGCAGCACGTCCTCGAAGTCGATCACCCCGCGGTCCCGCTTGAGCTGCTCGTACGTGGCGTAGATCCGGCTGACCTGCGCCGGGTCGGCCGACACCTCGCGACCGGCCTTGGCGAGCACCGCCGGGTACTCCTCGGGGACGGTCTGGGTCATCTTGGCCCACTCGATCTCCCCGGTGACCTCCCGGAGCTCGGCCCGCTCCAGGCGCACCCGGTTCCGCGCGGCCGCCTCGGCGACCAGCTGGATCTTGCGCTCCTCGAGCCGCGGCGCCTCGCCGCCCACCGCCTTGGGCCAGAAGTACTGGAGCTGCCGCAGCGCCGCCGAGTGGAAGGTGCGCGCCTGGACGCCGCCCGCGCCGAGCTGGCGCAGCCGCCCGCGCATCTCGCCCGCGGCCCGCTGCGTGAAGGTGACGGCGAGCACCGTGGCCGGCTGGTACACGCCGGCCAGCACGCCGTAGGCGATGCGGTGGGTGATCGCCCGGGTCTTGCCCGTGCCGGCGCCGGCCAGCACGCACACCGGCCCGTGCAGGGTGGTGGCCACCGCGCGCTGCTCCGGATCGAGCCCGGCGAGCACGGCGTCGGCGGAGCCGGGGGCCGACGGGTCGGGTTCCGATGGGAGGGGCGAGGCGTGCGGTGCTGATGTCACCCCGCCATGCTGCCAGGTCCCCGGAGGCGCGTGGGGCGGGTTGTCCACAGCCCGTGGAATTCGTCGTACCGGCTCGTGTGTTGTGCTGGTGCCAGAACAGCACCCGGACCGGGACGACGAAGGAGCAGCACGATGCAGGGCAGCGTGACGATGTACAGCACGGCGTGGTGCGGCTACTGCCGCCGGCTCAAGAGCCAGCTGGAGCGCGAGGGCATCGCCTTCACCGAGATCGACATCGAGCAGGACCCGAGCGCGGTGGCCCTGGTCGAGAAGGCCAACAACGGCAACCGGACGGTGCCGACCGTCGTCGTGCTGCCCTCCTCGGGCGGCGCCGAGGTCACCATGACCAACCCGTCCCTGGCGCAGGTGAAGGAGGCGCTGGTCGGCGCCCCCGTCGCGGACTGAGGCCCGCAGGGCGGGCCGCGGGCACGCCCGCTACGCCAGCGGCTTGCCGTACCAGGACTCGATCAGCCGGGCCGCGATGGAGATCCCGGCCGGCGGCAGCACGTCGCCGGCCTCCATCGCGGCCCGCAGGTCGTCCCGCGAGAACCAGCGGGCCTCCTCGATCTCCTCGCCGTCCGCCTGGAGCTCGAAGGAGGTGGCGCGCGCCACGAAGCCGAGCATCAGGCTGGACGGGAACGGCCACGGCTGGCTGGCGACGTACGACACCTCGCCGATCGCGACGCCCACCTCCTCGTGGACCTCGCGTATCACGGCCTCCTCGATCGACTCCCCCGGCTCCACGAAGCCGGCCAGGGTCGAGAAGCGGCCCTTGGGCCAGTGCATCTGCCGGCCGAGCAGCGCCCGGTCGTCCTCGTCGAGCACCAGCATGATCACGGCCGGGTCGGTGCGCGGGTAGTGCTCGGCGCCGCACGCCGGGCAGCGCCTGATGTGGCCGGCCGCCGCGATCACGGTGCGCTCGCCGCAGCGCGAGCAGAAGCGGTGCAGCCGCTGCCAGTTCTCCAGGGCCACGGCGTGCACCAACAGCGCGTTGTCCCGGTCGGACAGCAGCGCGGCCGCCTCGCGCAGCCCGGCGGGCCGCGCCGCCTCGTCCATGCGGCCCGGCAGCGCGTCCTTCTGGAGCGCGAAGTACCGCACGCCGGCGGCGTCGGTGCCCAGGAAGTACCGGTGGGCCTCGGTGAGCGGGGCGTCGAACGACGGCATCATGACCAGCTCGGTCCGCCCGTCGTCGGTGTCCTCGATCAGCGCCTGGCCGCCGGAGACCACGAACACCCGGGTGGTGGGATGGCTCCAGGCCGCCCCCAGCCACGCCTCGTCGAGGCGGTGCCCGGTGCCGCGGTCGATGCCGCCGGTGCCGGTGAGAGGGATCGGCTGGACCGCGTTGTCCGAGGTGGTACGCATACTCAGAAGCCTAACCGGGCTCGTTGGGCTCCCAGGAATCCTCCCCCAGCAGCAGCCGCTCGATTCCGCGCCTGCCGGGCAGCACGCTCGGCCGCACCAGCTCGCCGCTGCGCACGTAGAGGAAGGCCGCGCTGACCTGGCCCAGCCGCAGCCCGTGCCGCTCGGCCCAGGCCAGTCGGTAGATCGCCAGCTGGAGCGGGTCGGCCTCCTGGCGGCGCGCCGTCTTCCAGTCGATGATCTCGAAGCCGCCGCTCGGCGTGCGGTAGACGGCGTCGATGCGACCGCTGATCACGCGGCCGGCGAGCTGGATCTGGAACGGCGCCTCGACGCGGTACGGGCGACGGCCCGCGTACGGCGTGCGGGCGAAGGCCTCCTTCAGCGCCTCCAGGTCCCGCTCGTCCCTGATCTCGGAGTCGGCGTCGGGCTCGCCACCCGGCAGCTCGTCCAGGCCGAGCATGGGCAGCGGCACCTCCTCGAACCGGGACTCGACCCAGGCGTGGAACCGGGTGCCGCGGCGGGCCGCCGGCTGGGGCGGGCGCGGCATGGGCCTGGCCAGCTCCCGGGCGAAGCCGTCCGGGTCGGCCGCGAGCCGCTGCACCTGCGAGGCCGAGAGATTGAGCGGCAGCGGCACCTCCCGGACCGCCGACCTGGCCTGCCGCAGCTCGCCCGTCAGCGCCGCCAGGTCGCGGTCCCAGGAAGCCACGGTGCGTTGCTCCTCCGGGGTGAGCTCGTCCTCCTCCGGGTCCGGTTCGGGGGTCTTTCCCGCCAGCCGGGCCAGCACCGCGCCGGCCGCCGCCCTGCGCCGTTCGAGGGCGACCGGGTCGAGCGGCAGCGGCCACGCCAGGTCGCGCTCGGGGGCGGCGAGCGCCGGGTTCTCCGCGTCCTCCGGTGGCTCGTCCGCCCAGACCTCGACCTCGCCGTGGTCGGGGCCCGCCTCGCAGTGGGCGCGCAGCGCGGTGAGGAAGTCCGAGGGGCCGCGCCGCTTCTTCTGGCTGGGCCCCCACCAGTGCCCGGAGCCGAGCAGCACGGCGCGCGGCCTGGTGAAGGCGACGTAGCCGAGCCGCAGCTCCTCCAGGCGCAGCTGCTCGGCGACGGCGGCCACGTACTCCTTGTGCGCCGGCGCCGTCCACTCCTCGATCGCGGGCAGCGTCGCGGCGTCGCCGCGCAGCGGGTGCGGCAGCGTCCTGGCCTGCCGCAGCCAGGAGTCGCGGGAGGACTTGGCGGGGAAGACGCCGGCGCACAGCCCGGGCAGGGCGACCACGTCCCACTCCAGGCCCTTGGCCTTGTGCGCGGTGAGCACCTTCACGGTGTCCTCGCCGCCGGGCAGCGAGCCGTCGAGCCCCTTGTCGTACTGGGCGGCGGCGCGTAGGAAGCCGAGGAAGGCCGGCAGCGTGGCCTCGCCGTCGACGGCGGTGCCGGCCCGCCCGGCGGCGAAGCCGGCGGCCACGTCGAGGAAGGCGCTGAGCGTCTCCCGGCGGCGGGCCGCGAGCGCCTGCGGGGAGGCGGACAGCTCCACCTCGAGCCCGGTGACGGCCAGCACCCGGTGCAGCACGTCCATCAGCGGGTCGCCGAGCGAGCGCCGCAGCTCCCGGATCTCGGCGGCCAGGTGGGCGAAGCGGACGCGGGCCTCGGCGGAGAACGGCAGCCCGTCGTCGTCCCCGCCGCCGGGGCCGCCGTCGACGAAGGTGTCGAGCGCGTCGGCGAGCGAGGTGATCTCGGCCGGGTCGGTGCCCTCGACGGCGGCCGCGAGACGCTCGCCCTCGCCGACCCCCTCGTCCACCCGGCGCACCAGCAGCCGGGCGCGCCGGCCGAGCAGCGCCAGGTCGCGCGGGCCGATCCGCCAGCGGGGGCCGGTCAGCAGCCGCACCAGCGCCGCGTTGGCGGTCGGGTCGGCGAGCACCTGGCAGACGGCCACCAGGTCGGCGACCTCGGGCAGGTGCAGCAGCCCGGCGAGGCCCACCACCTCGACCGGCACGTCGCGCTCCACCAGCACCCGCTGGATGTCGGCGAACTCGGCGGCGGTGCGGCACAGCACGGCGATCTCGCCCGGCGGGGTGCCCGTCGCGACCCGGTGCGCGATCGCGTCGGCCAGCCAGGCCAGCTCCTCGGCGTGCGTGGTGTGCAGGGCGCAGCGCACGACGCCGGCGAGCTCGGCGCCCTCGGCCGGGCGCAGCGGGACGACGGCCGGGTGCCGCTCGCGCAGCGGCGCGGACAGGCCGTTGGCGAGGGTGAGCAGCCGGCCGCCGCTGCGGCGGTTCTCGCTGAGGCTGTGCCGGTGGGCGGGCGAGCCGTCGCGCAGCGGGAAGTGTTCCGGGAAGTCGTCGAGGTTGGCGACGGAGGCGCCGCGCCAGCCGTAGATGGCCTGGCACGGGTCGCCCACCGCGGTGACGGCGTGGCCGGTGCCGCCGCCGAACAGGCCGGCGAGCATCACACGCTGGGCGACCGAGGTGTCCTGGTACTCGTCGAGCAGCACCACGGCGAACTCCTCGCGCAGCAGCCGCCCGACCTCGGGCACCTCGCGGGCCAGGGCGGCGGCGAGCGCGATCTGGTCGCCGAAGTCCAGCAGGTCGCGGGCGCGTTTGCGGGCCCGGTACTCCTCGACGACGCCGAGCAGTTGGCCGCGGCCGAGCGCCGTCCGCGGCACCAGGCGCAGGTCGGCGTTGGTGAGCTCGGCGCGCTCCAGCTCGGCGAGCAGCGCGGTGTCGAAGGCGCGCAGCCGCTCGGGGCTCACCAGGTGCTCGGACAACTCGCCTTCCAGCGCGATGAGGTCGGTGACCAGGGTGGTGAACGAGACGCCGGGCGGCTCGAAGTCGGGCGGCGCCGAGCGCAGCACCTCGGCCGCCAGCTGGAAGCGGCCGGCGTCGGCCAGCAGCCTGGCGGCCGGTTCGATGCCGAGCCGCAGCCCGTGGTCGCGCAGCAACTGGCCGGCGAACGCGTGGTAGGTGGAGATCCGCGGCTCGCCGCCCGGCTCCCCGGACTCGCCGGGGTCGGCCGCGGGGTCCGTGATGCCGGCCCTGGCGAGGGCCTTGCGGACCCGCTCGGAAAGCTCGCCCGCCGCCTTGTTGGTGAAGGTGAGGCCGAGCACCCGCTCGGGCGCCACCTGCCCGGTGCCGGTCAGCCACACCACCCGTGCCGCCATCACC
This sequence comes from Streptomyces millisiae, assembly GCF_031845425.1. Classification (NCBI taxonomy): domain Bacteria; kingdom Bacillati; phylum Actinomycetota; class Actinomycetes; order Kitasatosporales; family Streptomycetaceae; genus Streptomyces; species Streptomyces millisiae. The sequence goes on along the minus strand of NZ_JAVREM010000070.1, from coordinate 16,345 downwards.
GTCGTCTTGCCGGAGCCGGCGCCGGCCACGATCGCCTGTGGCTCGGGGGGCGCGGTGATACACGTCAACTGCTCAGGGGTGAACGGGATTCCGAGCAGCTCCTTGAGCTCCTCGGGGTCGGTGAGTCTGGCGGGCACCCGAGGAACCCTAGTCGCCCCCACCGACAGCCCCGACCGACAGCCCGGCGAGGGCCGGGGGCGGGCGGCGCTACTCCACCACCTGTCGCCCCTCCGGCCTGGCGCTGCACGCGCCCCGGAAGGCGCAGCTGCCGCAGTGCTGTCCGGCGGCCGGCGAGAACCGCTCGTCGAGCACCTTTCCGGCCGCGGTGGCCAGGAGTTCGCCGACCCACTCGCCGTTGGTCGGGTCGAGCGGCGGCTGCCGCTGCACGGTGGGCAGCGCGTCGCCGCCGTCCCGTTTGGGCGCGCCCTGCCGCAGGTGGACCAGCTCGGCGCCGGCCAGCTCCCCGGCCACCGCCTCGCCGTCCCGCACCGCGAGCTGGTAGACGGCGAGCTGCGGGTGCCGCTCGACCTCGGCCTTGGTGGGCCTGGTGCGGCCGGTCTTGAAGTCCACGACGTAGACCCGGCCCTCGGCGTCCCGCTCGACCCGGTCGAGGACGCCGCGGATCCGCACCTGGTGCTCGCCGGCCGGCAGCGTGACCTCGAACTCCTGCTCGCTGGCGGCGGGTTCGCGGCCGTCCCGGCTCTGCAGCACGTGCCAGCGCAGGAAGCGCTCCAGCGCGGCCCGCGCCTCGGCCTGTTCGCGGCGCGACTGCCAGGGCGCCTCGAAGGCGAGACCGTCCCAGACGGTGTCGAGGCGCTCCATCAGCACCGCGAGGTCGGCCGGCGTGGTGCCGGAGGCGACCTCGTCGGCGAGCACGTGCAGCACGTTGCCGAAGCCCTGGGCGGCGGTGGCCGGCGCGTCGGCGTGCACCTCGCGGCCCAGGAACCACTGCAGCGAGCAGGTGTTGACCAGCTGGTCGAGCGCGCTGCCGGTCAACGCGACCGGGCGCTCCGGGTCGCGCAGCGGTGCCGGGGAACTGGTGGGGGCGCGCAGCCCCCACCACCGCTCCGGGTGGGCCGCGGGCGCCAGCGGATGTCCCTCCTCGTCCCGCAGCGCGGCCAGGTCGGCGAGCCGCCGGGCCGCGGCCCTGCGCAGCGCCGGCGAGGCGGCCGGGTCGACGGTGGTGGCGCGCAGCTCGGCGACCATCGCGGCCAGCGCCAGCGGTCGGTGCGGCCGGCCGCTGATCTCCCGCGGCTCGACGCCGAGCTCCCGCAGGAAGCGGGACGGCTGGTCGCCGTCGTCCGCGCCCTGCACGGCCGTCACCACCAGGCGGTCCTTCGCCCGGGTCGCGGCCACGTAGAACAGCCGCCGCTCCTCGGCCAGCAGCGCGCCGGGGCTCAGCGGCTCGGCGAGCCCGTCGCGCCCGATCCGGTCGGCCTCCAGCAGTGAGCCGCGCCGCCGCAGGTCGGGCCAGAGGCCCTCCTGCACGCCGGCGACCACCACGAACGACCATTCGAGGCCCTTGGCCCGGTGCGCGGTCATCAGCCGCACCGCGTCCGGGCGGACGGCGCGTGCGGCGAGGGTGTCGGCGGCGATGTCGTGGGCGTCCAGCTCCTCGAGGAAGTTGCGCGCCCCGCGGCCGCCGAGGCGCTCCTCGGCGCGCGCCGCGGCCTCGAAGAGGGCGCAGATGGCGTCCAGGTCACGGTCCGCGTTCCGCCCGGCGGCGCCGCCGCGCCTGGCCGCCCGCTCCAGCCTGGCCGGCCACGAGGTGCCGTCCCACAGCAGCCACAGCGCCTCCTCGGCGCTGCCGCCGCCGGCCAGCAGCTCGCGCGCCTTGCGCAGCAGCAGCCCCAGCCGCTGCGCGCCCCCGGCGTACGACGGCTCGTGCGTGACGAGCCGCTCCGGCTCGGCGAGCGCCCGCGCGATCAGTTCGTCGGACGGTGCCGGCACGGCGACGCCGGCGGCCCGCTCCTCGTTGCGCAGCGCGCGGCCGAGGCGCCGCAGGTCGGCGGCGTCCATGCCGCCGAGCGGCGAGGTGAGCAGCGTGAGCGCGGTCTCCGGCGGCAGCGCCGGCTCGGTCCCCGGCGGCTCGGCGACGGCGCGCAACGCGGTGAGCAGCGGCGCGACGGCCGGCTCCTGGCGCAGCGGCAGGTCGTCGCCGTCGACCTCGAGCGGCACGCCGGCCGAGGTGAGCGCCCGGCGCACGCCCGGGATGGAGCGCGAGCCGGCGCGCACCAGCACGGCCATCTCGCCCCACGGCACGCCGTCCTCCAGGTGCGCGCGGCGCAGCAGGTCGGCGATGTTGTCCAGTTCGGCGCCCGGCGTCGGGAAGGTGAAGGTCTCGACCCGGCCGCCGGCCCGCTCGGCCGTCAGCGCCCGGTGCCGGCGGACGGCGTCGGCCGGCAGCCTGGCCAGCGGCATCCGCTGGGTGAGCAGCCGGGTGGCGGCCAACAGCGCGGCGCCGCTGCGCCGGTTGGTGTCCAGCACGGCGACGGGCGCGGGCGCCCCGGCGCGGGTGCGGAAGGCGTCGGGGAAGCCGAGGATCCCGTTCACGTCGGCGCCGCGGAAGGCGTAGATGGACTGGTCGGGGTCGCCGAACACCACCAGGTCGCGGCCGTCGCCCGCCAGCGCGCGCAACAGCGCCACCTGCGCCGGGTCGGTGTCCTGGTACTCGTCGACGAAGACCGCGTCGTAGCGGGCGCGGACGGCGGCGGCGACCTCGGGCCGCTCGGCGAGCCGGATGGCGCCGCGCACCAGCTCCGTGTAGTCGAGCACGCCCTGGGCCTCGGTGACGTCCAGGTACTCGGTGAGGAAGTCGGCGGCGGCCGCCCAGTCGTCGCGGCCGGTGTCGCGGGCGAACGAGGCCAGCGTCTCGGGGTCGAGCCCCAGCTCGCGGGAGCGCGCGAGGACGGCGCGCAGCTCGTCCGCGAACCCGCGGGTGGTGAGCGCGGCGCGCAGCTCGTCCGGCCAGTCGACGCCGTCCCCCCGCCAGTCGGGGTCCCGGTGGCCGGCGAGCAGTTCGCGCAGGTAGAGGTCCTGTTCGGGCCCGGAGAGCAGGCGCGGCGGCTCGGCGTAGAACTCGCGGTCCTGGTGGGCGCGGACGAAGGCGTAGGCGAAGGAGTGGAAAGTGGTGGCCCGCGGGGAACGACCTCCCATGCGGGCCGTCATCCGGCCCCGCAGCTCGGCCGCGGCCTTCCGGCTGAAGGTGAGCACCAGGATCCGCTCCGGATCTGTGCCGTCGTCCACGCGCCGGGCGACGGACTCCACCAGCGTGGTGGTCTTGCCGGTGCCCGGGCCCGCGAGCACGAGCAGCGGTCCCCCGGGGTGGTCAACCACCGCGCGCTGACTTGCGTCAACAGCAGGGACACGCGCGTCGGCGACCGGGGTGCGTACCAGTCGATACGCTCCCGGCGCGGACGGGGGGCGGTCAGTGGACGGGACGGAGAGGCTCACGTGGCTCACGTGCATCGCGGATTCTCGGTGACGGTTGGGGAGACGGTACGCCAGTCGGTCCCCGGGACGCGACGGAATGGCGGAAGCTGGTGGGTGTGAGATCGGTACCGGCCTCAGCCACGGCCGTCCCAACGCGCCCGCCGCATGTCGAGCCGCTGCGTGCCGTCGGCCAGCGCGCGCAACGGCGTGCCCTCGGCCCGGTAGTGCTCCAACGCGCGGCGCTCGTGCCCGGGCAGCGGCCGGCCGTCGGCGCGCACCACGCGCCACCAGGGGACGGCGCCGCCGTAGACCGCCATCACGCGCCCGACCTGGCGCGGGCCGCCCTCGCCCACCCGGTCGGCGACGTCCTTGTAGGTCAGCACGCGCCCCGGCGGGATGCCCTCCACGGCGGTCAACACCCGATCGGCGTACTCCGGAAGTCGGTGGGTCTCTGCGTGGCCGGCCATGGCGCCCATGGTGCCGTATGTCACGGACCGCGCTCCTCGGCACGTCTCTCGTGTCACTATCGTCCCAAGGGCAGGGGGGAGAGCTGGTCGACAGCTCCTGCCAGAGGGGACCTTCAGGGAAGCGGCCAGTGATACGGGGCGAGGAAGAGAACGCGAAACCGCCTGTCGGCGGCGGGTGGCCGTCCACGGCGGCGGTCGGGGACGACCACGATCCGCGCGCGAAGCGGCGCGCCGACCGTGGTGGCGCGCGCGCGGGACGCGCAAGCGCCGGCGGTGCGGCGGAGGGTGAGCCGTCGCGGCGCGCGCGGTCCGTGACGGGCCGCGACGCCGGAGACGGAGCCGAGGCCGACGACCTCAGCGCCGCCACGGACCACGAGGACGGCGCGGAGAACAGCCGGCCCCGCAAGCCGGCGCGCAAGCGCGCCGCGCGCGCGGCCAGCCGCGCGGAGCCGCCGGCCGAGCCGACCCGTCAGGACCCGGCACAGACGCCCTCGGACGGCCAAGGCCCAGCGCCAGCGGACTCGCACATCGACGGCGACGAGCCGCTGCTCGCCGCGCGCGTGCACCGGCCGGCCGACCTGCTGCGGGTGCTGCTCGGGCTGCTCGGCATCGCGACCGTGCTCGCGCTCGCCACCTGGGCCATCGGCACCACCGCCGGCATCGAGCGCGACGTCGACAAGGGCGCCGCCCAGGCGCCCTCGTTGCTGATCAGCTTCGCCGGCTTCGCCTCCGCCATCGCCGTCCTCGTCGTTCCCGTCGCCTTCGCCATCGAGCGGCTGATGAAGCGCGACGGGCTGCGCATCGCGGACGGCGTGCTGGCCGCCGTGCTGGCGCACGGCGTCTCGCTCTCCTTCAGCCTCTGGGTGGCCCGCCTCGCGCCGGACTCCGTGCAGGACGCGCTGACCAGGAACGGCCCCGGCGGCGTCATCACCGACCCGGTGCACGGTTATCTGGCGCCGGTCATCGCCTACGCCACCGCCGTCGGCATGATGCACCGGCCGCGCTGGCGGTTCGCGATGTGGACGGTGCTGCTGCTCGACGGCTTCGCCGTGCTGGTCGCCGGCTACACGACGCCGTTCTCCATCGTCGTCACCGTCCTCCTCGGCTGGACCATCGCGTACGCCACGCTCTACACCGTCGGCTCGCCCAACGTCCGCCCCACCGGGCAGCAGTTGCTCGCCGGCCTGCGGCACGTCGGGTTCCGGCCGGTCAGCGCGCTGCGCACCGAGGACACGACCGAGTCGGCGCGCCGCGACCGGCACGACTACTCGGAGCCGACCCGCCGCTACCTGGTCACCCTGGAGAACGGCCCGCCCCTCGACGTCACCGTCGTCGACCGCGCCCAGCAGGCCCAGGGCTTCTTCTACCGCGCCTGGCGGCGCCTCGCGCTGCGCGGCATCACCACCCGCCGCAGCCTGCCGTCGCTGCGTCAGGCGCTGGAGCAGGAGGCGCTGCTGGCCTACGCCGCGATCTCCGCGGGCGCCAACGCGCCCAAGCTGATCGCCACCTCGGAGCTCGGCCCGGACGCGGTGATGCTGGTCTACGAGCACACCGGCGGCCGGCACCTGGACTCGCTCCCGGACGACGAGATCACCGACGAGCTGATGCGCGCCGCCTGGCGCCAGGTCACGGCGCTCCAGACCCGCCGCATCGCGCACCGCCGTCTCGACGGCGGCTCGTTGCTGGTCGACCGGGCCGGCATCGTCTACCTCACCGACCTGCGCGGCGGCGAGATCGCCGCCAGCGACCTGCTGCTGCGCATGGACATCGCGCAGCTGCTGACCACCTTCGGGCTGCGGGTCGGCGCGGAGCGCGCGGTGGCGGCGGCCGTGGCCGTCCTCGGCCCCGACGCGGTGGCCAACAGCCTGCCGCTGCTCCAGCCGATCGCGCTCAGCCGCAACACCCGCGCCACCCTCCGCCAGTTGGCCAGGGAGCGGGCGCAGCGGGAGCGCGACGCCGTGCTCGACGCCACCCGCGTCTACCGCGAGGCGCGCGGCAACCTGCCGGAGGACGCCGACCGCAAGGCGGTCCGCGCCGCGCGGCAGGCCGAGAAGCAGGTGATGGACGAGGCGCTGGAGAACGCCAAGGAGCCCGACCTGCTGTCGCTGATCCGCGAGCAGGTGCTGCTGATCCGCCCGCAGGCGCCGATAGAGCCGGCCCGGGTCGAGCGGATCAGGCCGCGCACCCTGGTCACCATCATCGCCGCCGTGTTCGCCGCCTACTTCCTCACCATCCAGGTGGTCAACCCGGAGTTCCAGCGGGTCTGGGAGGGCGCCAACTGGGGCTGGGTGCTGATCGCGGCCGGCTTCTCGGCCGTCACCTACTTCGCGGCCGCCCTGAGCCTGCTCGGCTTCGTCCCGGAGCGGGTCGGCTACCTGCGCACGGTCACCGCCCAGGTGGCGGGCTCGTTCGTCAAGCTGGTCGCGCCGGCCGCCATCGGCGGCGTCGCGCTCAACACCCGCTACCTGCAACGTCAGGGCCTGCGCCCCGGGCACGCGGTGGCCAGCGTCGGCGCCTCCCAGCTGTTCGGGCTCGGCAGCCACATCACCCTGCTGCTGACCTTCGGCTACCTCGCCGGCACCGAGCACACCCCCTCGCTCTCGCCGTCCCGCACGGTCATCGCGGGGCTGCTGACGCTGGCCGTGGTGGTGCTGATCGTGACGGCCATCCCCAGCCTGCGGAAGGCGCTCTACGAGCGGATCAGGACCCTGTTCGCCGGCGTCGTGCCGCGCATGCTCGACGTGGTCCAGCAGCCGAAGAAGCTGCTCAGCGGCATCGGCGGGATGCTGCTGATGACGCTGGCGTTCGTGATGTGCCTCGACGCCTCGCTGCGCGCCTTCGGCTACGAGCTGAGCTACCCGACGATCGCCGTGGTGTTCCTCGCGGGCAACGCGCTCGGCTCGGCGGCGCCGACCCCCGGCGGCCTCGGGGCCGTCGAGTTCGCGCTGGTCGCCAGCCTGGCCACGTTCCGGGTGCCGCAGGACGCGGCGCTCGGCGCGGTGCTGCTGTTCCGGCTGATGACGTTCTGGCTGCCGGTGCTGCCCGGCTGGCTCGCGTTCACCCACCTCACCAGGAAGGGCTCGATCTGACCGGCGCGCACGCCACGCTCCCGCACGCCACGCTCGCGATCGCGAGCCAGGAACGCGGGATCACCTTGCGGATGCGAGCCGTGCCCGCATAATCTCCCGCACATGCGTTCCTACAGCATCGGCCGGGCCGCCCGGCTGCTCGGCGTCAGCCCCGACACGGTGCGCCGCTGGACCGACGCCGGGCGGCTGCCCACCCGCAGGGACGACGCGGGCCGGCGGCTGATCGAGGGCGCCGACCTCGCGGCGTTCGCCGTCGCCCTCTCCCAGGACTCGGGCCAGGACGGCGCCGAGGGCGACGAGCCGCACACCTCGGCGCGGAACGCGTTCCCCGGCATCGTCACCGCCGTCACGCTCGGGGACGTCGCGGCCCAGGTGGAGATCCAGGCGGGCCCGCACCGGCTGGTCTCGTTGGTCACCAGGGAGGCCGTCGAGGAGCTGGGCCTGGCCGTCGGCGTGGAGGCCGTGGCCCGCGTCAAGGCCACCAACGTCCACATCGACACCCCGTGAGGCCGCCCATGCGCCCCGCCCGCCGCCGCGCCCTGCTGGCCCTGACCGCCGCCACCGCCGCGCTGTTGACCACGCTCACCGCCTGCGGCGGGTCCGGCGCCGACGACGCGAACGGCGGGGGCGGCGAGGAGGAGGTCACCCTCACCGTGCTGGCCGCCGCCTCCCTCACCGACGTGTTCACCGCCGCCCAGGAGCTCTACGCGGAGGAACACCCGGAGGTGACCCTGGAGTTCTCCTTCGCCGGCTCCCAGGAGCTGGTCGCCCAGGTGGAGCAGGGCGCCCCCGCCGACGCGCTGGTCACCGCCGACACCGCCACGATGGACGGCGTCGCCGAGCTGACGGCGGCCGAGCCCCTCGTCATCGCCCGCAACGCGCTCACCATCGTCACCCCGCCCGACAACCCGGCCGGCGTGGACTCCCTCGACGACCTCGCCGACCCCGAACTGCGCCTGGTGCTGGCCGCGCCCGAGGTGCCGGCCGGGCGCTACGGCCGCCAGGTCCTCGACGCCCAGGGCATCGACGCGGCGCCCGACTCGGAGGAGGCCAACGTCCGCGCCGTCCTCGGCAAGGTGCGTCTTGGCGAGGCGGACGCCGGCCTGGTCTACGTCACCGACGCCACCTCGGCCGGCGACGACGTCGCCACCGTGGCCATCCCCGAGGACCAGAACGTCACGGCCGAGTACCCGGCCGCCGCCCTCACCGACGCGGCACACCCGGCGGAGGCCGCCGAGTTCGTCGAGTGGCTGGGCTCGGACGAGGCGCGGGCGCTGCTCGGGGACGCCGGCTTCCAGGCCCCGTGACCACCACGCCGGCCGTGCCCACCCGGGCGGCGGCCCGATGACCCGCCGCCCCCCGCTCACCCTGGTCCTGCCGGCGCTGCTGGCCGTGGCCTTCCTCGCCGTCCCGCTGCTCGGCGTCCTCGCCGACGCGCCCTGGTCGGACCTGGTCGGCCGGCTCACCGAGCCGGCCGTCACCGAGGCGCTGCGGCTCTCCCTCGTCGTCTCGGTCTTGGCGCTGCTGTTCTCCCTGCTGTTCGGGGTGCCGCTCGCCTGGCTGCTGGCCCGGGTCGACTTCCCCGGCCGCACCGCCGTCCGCTGCCTGGTGCTGCTGCCGATGGTGCTGCCGCCGACGGTCGCCGGCGTGGCGCTCTTCCAGGGCCTCGGCCGGCGCGGCCTGCTCGGCGGCGCCCTGGAGTCGGTGGGCGTCGTGCTGCCGTTCTCCACCGCCGGCGCCGTCGTCGCCGCCACCTTCGTCGCCATGCCCTTCCTGGTGATCAGCCTGGAGGGCGCCCTGGCCGGCCTCGAACCGCACTACGAGGAGGCCGCCGCGACGATGGGCGCCGGCCCGCTGCGGACCCTGCGCCTCGTCACCCTGCCGATGCTCGCCCCCTCGCTGGCGGCCGGCGCGGCGCTGTGCTGGGCGCGGGCGCTGGGCGAGTTCGGCGCCACCATCACCTTCGCCGGCAACCTGCCGGGCACCACGCAGACGCTCCCGCTCAAGGTCTACCTGCTGCTCCAGGACGACCCGACCGGCGCCACCGCCGTCTCCCTGCTCCTGGTCGCGGTCGCCGCCGCCGTCCTCTTCGCCCTCCGCGGCCGCTGGTTCCGTCCCGCCCGCTGACCGCCCGGCCCACGCCGGCGGCCACGTGGCGCAGCGCCCCGTCACCCACTTGCCACGGCCCGGAGTGCGGGGGGCTCCCGCACCCGCACACGATGGGCGAGTCGCAGCGACCGATGGGAGCCACCGCCATGACCCGAGCCAGGCTGCTCACGCCGACCGTACTGGCCGCGACCACCCTGCTCACCGTCCCGGGCTGCGCGACGGCCGACGGCGACACCGTCCGGCCGCGACCGGCCGCCCGCCAGGACGCCACCGACACCGACGACCTGCCGGAGCGCTTCACCGGACAGCGGCTCGACTGGTCCGCCTGCCCGGCGCCCGACAGCGCCGAGGGCGGCGGCAGCGCCAGCCCCTCCCCGCTGCCCGACGGCGAGGACTGGGAGTGCGCGCGGATGACGGCCCCGCTCGACTACAGCGACCCGAACGGCGACACCATCGAGATCGCCATGATCCGCGCCCGCACCAAGGCCGAGGGCGACCAGCGGATCGGCTCCCTGATCTTCAACTTCGGCGGCCCCGGCGGCTCGGGCGTCGCCACCCTGCCCGCCTTCGGCTCCGACTACGAGAAGCTCAACAGCCGCTACGACCTGGTGAGTTTCGACCCGCGCGGCGTCGGCGACAGCGAGGGCGTCCAGTGCCTGGACGACCAGCAGCTCGACGACTACTTCGCGGCCGACGCGGACCCGCGGAACGCCAGCGAGCGGCGCGAGTTCACCGACCGGCTCAAGGAGTTCGACCGCGGCTGCGAGGACCGGCACGGCGATCTGCTGCCGCACCTCACCACCACCAACACGGCCCGCGACATGGACCTGATGCGGAAGGTGCTCGGCGACGACAAGCTGCACTACTTCGGCATCTCCTACGGCACCGAACTCGGCGGCGTCTACGCCCACCTGTTCCCGCGCCGCGTCGGCCGGGCGCTGTTCGACGCCGTCGTCGACCCGACCGGCGACACCGAGCAGGGCGCGCTCGGCCAGACCGAGGGCTTCCAACTCGCCCTCGGCAACTACCTCGACAACTGCACCCAGAGCGACGACTGCCCGCTCGGCACCGACCCCGACGAGGGCGAGCGGAAGCTCCAGGACTTCCTCGACAGCCTGCGCGACCACCCGCTCGACACCCGCGACCCGGACAAGCGCAAGCTCACCCAGTCGCTGGCCTGGAGCGGCGTCGCCCAGTCCCTCTACTCGCAGAGCTTCTGGCCCTACCTCACCCAGGGCCTCGACGACGCCATGACCGAGGACAACCCGGACGGCACCGTGCTGCTCGCCCTCGGCGACTCGATGAACGGCCGTAACCCGGACGGCAGTTACAGCACCCTCCAGTCCTCCCTGACCGCGATCAGCTGCGCCGACTCCAGCGAGCGCTACACCGTCGACGACGTCCGCGACAAACTCGGCCAGTTCGAGGACGCCTCCCCCGTCTTCGGGCCGCAGATGGCCTGGGGCCTGCTCAGCTGCACCTACTGGCCGGTCGAAGGACAGCGCGAGCACCCGAACGTCCGAGCCGACGGCGCCCCGAAGATCCTGCTGATCGGCACCACGGGCGACCCGGCCACCCCCTTCCAGGGCACCGCGCACATGAAGGACGCGCTGGGCGACGACGTCGGCGTCGAACTCGTCTACGAGGGCGAGGGGCACGGCGCCTACAACAGCGGCAACCAGTGCGTGCAGGACACCGCCAACGACTACCTGCTCAACGGCACGGTCCCCGACGACGGCAAGCGCTGCAAGGACTAGGGGCCTGTCTTCCGGATCTTCGCGGGCTCGCGACGACTGGCATCCCGCCTGGCTGCGTTGCCGAATCGCGCGAGTACGGCCAAGTACGAGCTGCGATCCGGCGCCTTGCCAGCCGGGCGCCATCCGCCGCTCGCTGATCCACGAAGATCCAAAAGACAGGCCCTGTGCCCCCTCACACCTTCTGTCCCACCGGCCGCACCACGACCTCGTTGACGTCCGTCCCGGCCGGCTGCGCCAACACCCAGGCCACGCACTCACCGACCGCCTCCGGGGCCAGCAACGGGCCAGGCCCCGGCCCGCCGTTCCCCCACCCCGGCGTGTCCACCCGCCCCGGCGCCACCAGCGTGACCCCGACGCCGTCCCGGGTGACCAGCATCCTGGTGTTCTCGGCCAGCGCCGCCACCGCCGCCTTGGTCGCGCTGTAGAGGCTCCCCGCCACGTTCTTGAACCCGGCGACGCTCCCCACCAGCACGATCCGCCCCCGGCTGCGCCGCAACGCCGGCAACGCGGCGTTCACCAGCAACGCCGGCCCCAGCACGTTGGTCAGCACCATCCCCCGCCACGCCTCCGGGTCGCCGTCCGCCACCGTGTCGTGCGTGGCGAACCCGGCGTTGGCCACCACGTGGTCGAGCCGCCCGAACGCGTGCTCCGTCAGCTTCACGGCCTCCACCACCGCCCCGTGGTCGGTGGCGTCCCCCGGCAGCGTCACCAACCGGTCCCCCGCGTCGGCCCGTCGCGCCAGCCGGCTCAGCCGCTCCGCGCTCCGCCCCGTCGCCGCGACCCGGTGCCCCCGCTCCAGCAGCCGCGCCACCGTCGCCGCGCCTATCCCGCTCGCCCCACCCGTGACCAGCGTCACCGGCCCCGCGTCCTCACCCATCACAGCCCCTTCTCCTAACCTCAGCACATGACGCAGCCACTCTGGTCCCAGGTCGACGACTACTTCAACGACCTTCTCATCCCCGCCGATCCCGCCCTCGACGGCGCCCTCGCCGCCAGCGAGGCGGCCGGCCTCCCGCACATCAGCGTCGCCCCCAACCAGGGCAAGTTCCTGCACCTCCTGGCCCGGATCCACGGCGCGCGCAGGATCCTGGAGATCGGCACCCTCGGCGGCTACAGCACCATCTGGCTCGCCCGCGCCCTCCTCGCCGACGGCCGCCTGGTCACCCTGGAGGCCGACCCGCACCACGCCGACGTCGCCCGCGCCAACCTCGAACGCGCCGGCCTCACCGACCGCGTCGACCTCCGCGTCGGCCCGGCCCTGGACAGCCTCCCCGAACTGGCCCCGCTGGCCCCCTTCGACCTGGTCTTCGTCGACGCCGACAAGCCGAACAACCCCAACTACCTCGACTGGGCCATCCGTTACACCCGCCCCGGCTCGATCATCGTCTTCGACAACGTGGTCCGCGCCGGCCGCGTCCTGGAGGCCGACAACCCCGACCCCACCATCCAGGCCACCCGCCGCCTCACCGAACTCGTCGCCGCCCACCCGCACCTGACGGCCACCACCCTCCAGACCGTCGGCGCCAAGGGCCACGACGGCATCACCCTCGCCCTGGTGACCGGCCCCTGACCACCCTCGACCGGGCCGTGCCGGACATCACCCGCCGAACCGGCCCCCAACACCCGCCCGAGGGCCTACCGTTGTCCGGGTGAGCGCACATGTGCCGACGCGATCCCCCTACCGGATCGAGGACGACGAGGGCCCGCAGACCGTCGCCGAGCTGAAGGCCGCCCTGGCCCCCTGGCCGCAGGAGCTCCTCACCTTCACCGCCCGCCTGGAAGCCGCCCGCTTCGACGAGATCCCCGGCGTGATCGCCGCCTACCGCATCGCCTGGCTCACCCGAGTCCACCCCGACCACCAGGAGGCGGGCCAGGCCAGCGAGGACGAGACGGCCGACACCATCAGCTGGGACGAGCTGATGGCCGACTACACCCCCGACGGCCGCGAGGCCAGGCGCCGGTGACCTACAAGGTCGAGGTCATGGCCGACGCACGCCGCGGGATGGCCTCCCTCACCCCCGCCCGCCGCCGCGCCGTCAACGACGCGGTCCGCGGCCCGCTCGCCACCCGCCCCCTCACCATCGGCGAACTCTTCGAAGGCACCGGCCCCACCGCCCTCCGCCGCCTCGTCCTCACCCCCGCCGGCGTCTCCATCGGCTACCGCGTCTTCGCCGACCGCGTCGAGGTCCGGCTGGTGTGGCTGATAGGCCACCCCTGACCCGCGGCCCGGCCGGATACCCTGACGGCATGCGCGGGGGGAACACACGTGCGGTGGCGCTGGTCGTCGCCGTCTGGCTCGGGGTGGGGGCGTGCAGCGGCGGGGGCGTGGCGGCGCGCCCGGCCGTCGAGCCGTCGGAACAGGCGGCCGAAACCCCGCCGTTGCCGGAGCGGTTCACGGAGCAGCGGTTGGCGTGGGACGAGTGTCAGGCGCCCACTCCGCTCCAGGGAAGCGGGGACGTGCCGGGGAGCGAGTGGCAGTGCGCGACGCTCACCGTGCCGCTGGACTACGCGGCGCCGGGGAGCGGGGAGACGATCGGCGTCGCCGTGATCAGGAAGCCGGCGACCGGTGGGGAGCGGTTGGGGTCGCTGGTGTTCAACTTCGGCGGCCCAGGGGGATCCGGCGTGGCGGCGTTGCCGCGCTCCGGGGAGCGGTACGCGGAGCTGAACGAGCGGTACGACCTGGTGAGCTTCGATCCGCGCGGGGTCGGCGCCAGCGAGGGCGTCGTCTGCCGGTCGGACGCCGAGATCGACGCGGCGGCGCAGCGGAACGACGGGCCGCCGGTGGGCGAGGCGGAGGAGCTGGCGTACCTGTCGCGGGCGTACGACCACGCCCGGGCCTGCGAGGCGGCGGCCGGTCCGCTGCTGCCGCACCTCACCACCGTCGACGCGGCCCGCGACCTGGACCTGTTGCGGCGGGCGCTCGGCGACGAGCGGCTCAACTACTTCGGCATCTCGTACGGGACGAAGCTCGGCGCCGTCCACGCCCACCTCTTCCCGGAGCACGTCGGCCGCACCGTGCTGGACGCCGTCGTCGATCCGACCAGGGACGTCGTGGAACGGGCGCTGCTGCAGACCCAGGGCTTCCAACTGGCGCTCGACCGCTATCTGGACGCCTGCGTCCCGAGGGACGGTTGCCCGACCGAGGACGGGCTGGCGGAGTTGTTCGACGCCTTGGCGGAGCGGCCACTGCCGACCGACAGCGGGCGGCGGCTGACGCAGGGGCTGGCCGTCACGGCGGTGCTGGGGGCGCTGTACTCCGAGCTCTCGTGGCCGACACTCACGGAGGGGGTGCGGCAGGCGCGCGAGGACGGCCGCGGGGAGCTGCTGCTGGCCGCCGCCGAGCGGTACAACGGGCGGGACGCCGAGGGCCGTTACCGGAACCTGCACGCCGCCAACACCGCCGTCAACTGCGCCGACTTCGCCTCCCGCCCCGACGTCGCCGACGTCCGCGCGCACGAGCCGGCGTTCGTCGAGGCGTCGCCCGTCTTCGGTCCGCACCTGGTCTGGTCCCTGCTGGACTGCGCCTACTGGCCGGTGGTCGGCGAGCGCGACCAGCCCGAGGTGTCGGCGCCCGGCGCGGGGCCGATCCTGCTGGTCGGCACGGTCGGCGACCCCGCGACGCCGTACGTGGGCGCGCGACGGATGCGCGAGGCGCTCGGCGAGGGCGTCGGGGTGCTGCTGACGTACGAGGGGGAGGGGCACGGCGGCTACCAGAGCGGCGACGCGTGCGTCGTGGGCACCGTCAACGCCTACCTGCTCGCCGGGACGACACCCCCTGACGGTACCGTCTGCCCATAATGAACATACCTTCACACTTTCGTTCCCGGCGCCTCCGGGCCGCCCTCGCGGCCGCCCTGACCGCCGGCCTGCTGGCGACCTCCTGCGCCACCCGCGACCTCGCCGTCGGCACCGGCGACGACGCGGGCCAGGGCACGGAAGACGGCGGAGGCGTCAGCACGGAGTCCGTGCCGGTCGCCGACTCCTACCCCGGGCTGCCGGACGCCCTCGCCCAGCAGCGCGTCCAGTGGTCCCAGTGTGAGGCGCCCACCCCACTCCAGGGCGAGGGCCCGCGCCCCTTCCAGCTCTCCGACCGCACGCCCTGGCAGTGCGGCACCCTCACCGTGCCGCTCGACTACGCGGACCCCGAGGGCGAGACCATCGACATGGCGCTGATCCGCGTCGTCAGCTCGGCACCCGAAGCGGACCGGCTCGGCTCGCTGGTCTTCAACTTCGGCGGCCCGGGCGGCTCGGGCGTCGGCTCCCTGCCGCTCCTCGTCGACGAGTACGAGGACCTGCGCGCCGGCGGCTTCGACCTGGTCAGCTTCGACCCGCGCGGGGTCGGCGAGAGCGCGCCGGTGGTCTGCCTCTCGGACGAGGAGATCGACGAGGGCGACCAGGAGGACGCCGGTCCGCCCCGGACGGCGGAGGACGAGGCGGAGTTCGTCGCCGACAGCGAGGAGTACGCGGCCGCCTGCCAGGCCAACTCCGGCGACCTGCTGCCGTATGTCACCACGAACAACACCGCCCGCGACATGGACCTGCTGCGGCACGCGCTCGGCGACGAGCGGCTCAACTACTTCGGCATCTCGTACGGGACGGAGCTCGGCGCCGTCTACGCGCACCTCTTCCCCGAGAACGTCGGCCGCACCGTGCTGGACGCCGTCGTCGACCCCAACCCGGACCCGGTGGCGCAGTCGCTGCTCGACGCCGAGGGCTTCCAACTCGCGCTCGAGCACTACCTGGAGGACTGCGCGACCGACCCCGGCTGCCCGACCGGCGGCGACGTGGAGACAGGCGTGGCGACGATCGAGACGCTGCTCGACGACCTGGCCGCCGAGCCGCTCCCGACCGACGACCCGGACGGCCGGATGCTGACCTCCGGCCTCGGCATGACGGGCATCGCCTCCGCGCTGTACTCGGAGGAGAGCTGGGAGTACCTGACGATGGCGCTCGACGAGGCGCTGAACGCCGGCTCGGGCGACACCCTGCTGCTGCTCGCCGACTTCTACAACGGCCGCGACAGCGAGGGCCGTTACAGCAACCTGATGCCGGCGCTGAACGCGATCCGCTGCGCCGACGACCCCTCCACGATGGCGCTGGACGACGTCGTGCGGCACCGCGAGGAGTTCGAGGCGGCGTCGCCGGTCTTCGGGGAGTGGATGCTGTGGGGGCTGAGCGGCTGCCTGGGGTGGCCGTTCGCGGAGGCCGCCGAGCCGGAGGAGTTCAGCGCGCCGGACGCGGCGGCGCCGCTGCTGCTGGTCGCGACGACCGGGGACCCGGCGACGCCGTACGAGGGCGCGGCCCGGATGCAGGCGGCGATCGGCGGCCCCGAGGTGGCGCCGCTGCTGACGAACGACGGCGAGGGCCACGGGGCGTACACGCCGGACAACGCGTGCGTGGCGGACGCGGTCAACGGCCACCTGCTGCGGGGCGAGACGCCGGGGGATGGGCTCCGCTGCGAGTAGCGCTGCCGCGCGGTGAGCAGCCGGGC
>NZ_JAVREM010000069.1:0-35424 GCF_031845425.1 Streptomyces millisiae | reverse complement strand
CGAGTGATCAAACGCAAGATGTCCAACTGGCCGCTCAAACGGGCCGAGCATCGCAACCAGACACCACCCCCACCGGACACCATCACCATCACCCAGCGAGACACAACTACCTAAGTCACCGGCATTGCCCCTAGGCCCTGTCCGGCCAGCCTTGCCGGGGCCGCGACGCCAGCTACGGCACCTCGCTGCGTTGTCGCATCGCGCGAATACGGCCAAGTATGAGCTGCGATACTCCGCCTTGCGATGCACCGCATCTGACGCCGCGGCCTGATCCGACAAGGCCGACCGGACAGGGCCTTGGGACAGCGCCGTCAGTGGCGCTTCGTAGACTGGGGGCGTGAGCGACGACCAGTACGACGAGTTCGAGGAGATCGTGGGCGCGGAGAGCGACCGCGACCCCGATCTCGCCGTGATCGAGGCCGGCAGCCGCACCCTGCGCGCCCAGTCGGGAGCACCGCGCGGGGGCGAGCTGCCGGGCCGCCCGGCCGACCCCGAGCTCGACCGCGCGCTGCGCGAGGTGGAGGCGGAGCTGGCGAAGCGGTGGCCGGAGACCAAGCTCGAACCGTCGCTGAGTCGGATCCGGCCCCTGATGGACGTGCTGGGCGAGCCGCAGCGCGGCTATCCGGCCATCCACATCACCGGCACCAACGGCAAGACCACCACGGGCCGGATGATCGAGGCGCTGCTCGGCGCCTTCGAGCTGCGCACCGGCCGGTTCAGCAGCCCGCACGTCCAGTCGATCACGGAGCGGATCAGCCTGGACGGCGAGCCGATCGCGGCCGAGCGGTTCGTCGCCACCTACGAGGACGTCAAGCCGTACGTCGAGCTGGTGGACGCCCAGCAGCCCTACCGGCTCTCCTTCTTCGAGGTGCTGACGGGCATGGCCTACGCGGCCTTCGCCGACGCCCCGGTGGACGTGGCGGTGGTCGAGGTCGGCATGGGCGGCACATGGGACTCGACCAACGTGATCGACGGGCAGGTCGCCGTGCTCACCCCGATCGCGCTCGACCACACCGACCGGCTCGGCACCACGCCGGAGGCCATCGCGGGCGAGAAGTCGGGGATCATCAAGCCGGGCGCCCGGGTGGTGCTGGCCCAGCAGCCCAGCATCGAGGCGGCCGGCGTGGTGCTGCGGCGGGCCGTCGAGGTCGACGCCACGGTGGCCAGGGAGGGCATGGAGTTCGGCGTGCTCTCCCGCGAGGTCGCGGTCGGCGGCCAGCTGCTGACGCTGCGCGGCCTCGGCGGCGAGTATCCCGAGGTCTTCCTGCCGCTCCACGGCGAACACATGGCACACAACGCGGCGGTCGCGCTGGCCGCCGTCGAGGCGTTCTTCGGCGTCGGCGTCGACCGGCCGGCCCGCACCCTCGACGCCGAGGTGGTGCGCGCCGCGTTCGCCTCCGTCACCTCGCCCGGCCGTCTTGAGGTGGTGCGCAGCAGCCCGACGGTGCTGCTGGACGCGGCGCACAACCCGGCGGGGGCGCAGGCCACGGCGGCCGCCATCAGCGAGGCCTTCGGCTTCAGCCGCCTGATCGGCGTGGTCGGCGCCTCGGCCGGCAAGGACGTCCGCGGCCTCCTGGAGGCGTTCGAGCCGGTGTTCACCGAGGTCGTCGTCACCAGCAACACCAGCCACCGCGCGATGGACGTGGACGAGCTGGCCGCGCTGGCCGTCGAGGTCTTCGGCGAGGAGCGGGTCCAGGTCGAGCCGCGCCTCGACGACGCGCTGGACGAGGCCATCACGCTGGCCGAGGAGGAACACGAGTACGGAGGCGCCGGTGTCCTGGTCACCGGCTCGGTCATCACGGTCGGCGAGGCCCGGCTGCTGCTCGGAAAGGCCCGCTGATGCGAACCCTGCGGACGCTCTGCGCCAGCACCCTGGTCTGCGAGTTCATCGTCATCGGCCTCGCGGCGGTGGCCGCGATGCGGCTCTCCGACGACCTCTCCACCACCACGATCTGGGCCGTCAGCGGCCCCGCGATGGCGCTGTGCGTGCTGCTGTGCGGCCTGTTGCGGACGCCGGTGGCGATCCCGCTCGGCTGGGCCCTCCAGATCGGCCTGATCGCGGCCGGCTTCGTCCTCCCCGCGATGTTCATCCTCGGCGCGGCCTTCGCCGGCCTCTGGTGGGCCTCCATCCACTTCGGCCGCCACATCGACACGACCACACCGGGCGCGGCGCTGGCCCCAAAACCCAGCGCCTGACACACCGCGGCGGGTTTCCCCACCCACCCGGCGCTGCGCGCCGGGGGTGGGCGCATGAGCGGGGATAACCCGCTCTGCGGAGCAGCCGCCTCCGGCGGGCCGCCACAGGCGCCGGCCGCTCCGCCCCGCCCGGCGCGCTGCGCGCGCGAGGGCGGGTGGGTGGGGAGAACTCGCCCCGTGGCGTGGCGCCGAGAACGTCCGCGACGCTGTTCACGCCCCGCGGCGGCGGCGTAGCCGCTACGCCGCCCCGGCGCGCGGCGCCGATCGTTGTGCGGCTGCTCCACGCGCTGCGCGCGTGAGGGCGGGTGGTGGGGGGGAAGAACCGCTCCGCGCCGCAGTCGCTCCGCGCAGGGCGCGCGCCGCGCGGGAGGTGGCCCCCGGCGCGCAGCGCCGGAAGGGGCGGGTGGGGGGATCCCGCTCCGCGGGGCGGTACAACGCGGCGCAGCCGCTCCGCCCCGGCGCGCGGCGCCGATCGCTGTGTGGCTGCTCCGCGCACTGCGTGCGCGACCGTGGGGAGAACCCTGGCGGGGGCCGAGCCGCAGTGGGGCGGTAGTCTTGCGACCCCCGTCTGACACCCCTTTCCATCCCAGGAGCCGCCTGCCATGAGCCAGCGCACCCTCGTTCTGCTGAAGCCGGACGCCGTCGCCCGCGGACTCGTCGGCGAGATCATCGGCCGGATCGAGCGCAAGGCCGGCTGGACCATCACCGCGCTGGAGCTGCGTACCCTGGACCGCGCGACGCTGGAGACGCACTACGCCGAGCACGTCGGCCGCCCGTTCTACGAGCCGCTGCTGGAGTTCATGGCCTCGGGGCCGAGCGTCGTGCTGGTCGTGGAGGGCGAGCGCGTGATCGAGGGGCTGCGCACGCTGGCCGGTCCGACCGACCCGATCGCCGCCGCGCCGGGGTCCATTCGGGGCGACTTCGGCACGATCGTGCGGGAGAACCTGATTCACGCCTCCGATTCCGAGGAGTCCGCTGAACGGGAACTGAAGATCTTCTTTCCCTGAGCCACTCCGACACGCCCTGACCCGCCGTCAGGGTTCACCTGAACGACTTCGTCCAACGGGATAGGTACAGTCGAACGAGGGAACCCGTCACCCGAACACGACGTCACATGACGGAGGGCGGGCCGGGTTCCGCCGACAATGGCGAAAGCGGCGCTCCGGCGCTCCGTGTTCGACCGGCCGTGGATACGATGGCATCGCCGCCGGTTCTCTCCCCTCCGCGAGCGGGAGAGCCCTCTTGGCGTACCGTTATCGCACCCCCTGCCGACCTCCCCGCACATATCGCTCCAGCTGGAAGGCCAGATGTATCCCTATGGCGAACAATATGTCGTTCATCGGCCGTGACATGGCAGTCGACCTCGGGACGGCCAACACGCTGGTGTACGTCAGAGGTCGTGGGATTGTCCTCAACGAGCCGTCGGTGGTCGCCATCAACACCAACACCGGTGGCATTCTCGCGGTCGGCGCCGAGGCGAAGAAGATGATCGGCCGGACCCCGGGCAACATCGTCGCGGTGCGCCCCCTGAAGGACGGCGTCATCGCCGACTTCGAGATCACCGAGCGCATGCTCCGGTACTTCATTCTCAAAATCCACAAGCGCCGTTATCTGGCGCGTCCCCGGGTCGTCGTGTGCGTGCCGTCCGGCATCACGGGGGTGGAGCGTCGTGCGGTCATCGAGGCGTCGACGCAGGCCGGCGCCCGCCAGGTGCACATCATCGAGGAGCCGATGGCGGCGGCGATCGGCTCGGGCCTGCCGGTACACGAGGCCACCGGCAACATGGTGGTGGACATCGGCGGCGGCACCACCGAGGTGGCCGTGATCTCGCTCGGCGGCATCGTCACCGCCCAGTCGATCCGGGTGGCGGGCGACGAGTTGGACAACGCGATCATCCAGCACATCAAGAAGGAGTACAGCCTGCTGCTGGGCGAGCGCACCGCCGAGAGCATCAAGATCACCATCGGCTCGGCCTACGAGATGGACCAGGACGAGCACACCGAGATCCGCGGCCGCGATCTGGTCAGTGGGCTGCCGAAGACGGTGGTGATCTCCTCCGCCGAGGTCCGCAAGGCCATGGAGGAGCCGGTCAACGCGATCGTGGACGCCGTCAAGACGACGCTCGACAAGTGCCCGCCGGAGCTCTCGGGCGACGTGATGGACCGCGGCATCGTGCTCACCGGCGGCGGCGCCCTGCTGCGTGGCCTCGACGAGCGGCTGCGCCAGGAGACCGGGATGCCCATCCACATCGCCGAGGACCCGCTGGACTCGGTGGCGCTCGGCTCGGGCAAGTGCGTCGAGGAGTTCGAGGCGCTGCAGCAGGTGCTGGACGCCCAGCCCAGGCGTTAGCCGCCGGCGTCCGCGCCGCCACGGCCGCCGCGCGGCCGGCCGCGAGGACCGCGCGGCGACACCCACCCGCAACGACAAGAAAGGCACGGCCGCCGCACGTGAGGGACACCCGAGAGAGCCGGCTGCTCCTCGTCCTGCTGGTATCCATCGCATTCGCCCTGATCACGCTCGACATCCGCGGCGGCGAGAACTCCCCGCTCGACGGGCCACGGGAGGCGGCCGCCTCCTTCTTCGGTCCGGTCGAGGAGGGCGTGGCGGGCGCGGTCGACCCGGTGGCCAACGCCGTCTCGGCGATCCGCGAGTCCGGCGACCGGCACGACCGGGTCGCCGAGCTCGAGCGGGAGAACGCGGAGCTGCGGCAGCAGCTCGGCAGCGACGAGTACCGCGACTCGCGGACGCGGCAGCTGGACGAGCTGCTGCGGACGGCCGGGGCCGGCGGCTACCGGATCGTCGGCGCGCAGGTGATCGCGATCGGCGCGGCCCAGGGCTTCTCCTGGACCGTCACCATCGACGCCGGCACCGAGGACGGCATCACCCGTGACATGACGGTGCTCAACGGCGACGGCCTGGTCGGCCGGGTCACCACCGTGGGGCGGGGCCAGGCCACCGTGCTGCTGGCCAACGACCCGGAGTTCAGCGTCGGCACCCGGCTGGAGGGCAGCGAGGAACTGGGACTCGCCACCGGCGGCGGTGGGAACACGTTCGAGGTGCAGCTCTTCAACCAGCAGGCCCGGGTCCGCGAGGGCGACCGGATGGTCACCTTCGGCTCCGCGGAGAACCGGCCCTTCGTGCCGGGCGTCCCGGTCGGCGAGGTCGTCAACGTCAACCGGTCCAACGGCGACCTGACCCGCACCGTCGAGGTGCGGCCCTTCGTCTCGTTCACCCAGCTCGACCTGGTGGGCGTCGTCGTCGAACCGCCGCGCGACAACCCGCGCGACTCCGTGCTGCCGCCCCGTCCCGAGGAGGAGAACCAGGACGCGGAGCGCGAGCAGGGGGCGCGCAACGAGGACGAGGAGAGCGCGGGCGAGGGCGAGGAGACCCAGGGCGATCCGGGCGACGAGGTGGGAGAGCCCCAGCCCCCGACCGAGGGCGAGACCGGAGCCGGTGAGGGCGAGACGCCCGCCGATGCCGGCGACGACGACACCGCCACCGAGGAGTGAGACCGATGCGCGTCTCCCGCACCCTGCTGGCCGCGATCCTGGTGACCGTGGCGCTGATGCTCCAGGTCACCGTGTTGGCCAGACTCCACCTGCCGGGCGCCACGCCCGACCTGCTGCTGCTCACCGTGCTGGGCCTCGCGCTGGTCTACGGGCACGTCGGCGGCTGCCTGGTCGGCTTCTTCGCCGGGCTGCTCGCCGACCTGGCGCCGCCCGCCGACCACGCGGTCGGCCGGTACGCGCTCGTGCTCTGCGTCATCGGCTACGCCGCCGGGCTCACCAGGCCGGAGACCGGCCAGCACCGCTCGGCCACCGTGCCGATGCTGGTGGTCGCGGCCGGCGCGGCCAGCTCCACGCTGCTGTACGCGGGCGTCGGCGCCCTGGTCGGCGACTCGGCGGCGCGTGACGTGGGCCTCGGCTCGCTGCTGCTGACCGCCACCGTCTACGACCTGCTGCTCGCCCCGTTCACCGTGCCGCTGGTGATGGCGATGGCCCGCCGTCTCGAGAGCGACCCGCTGGCCGGTGACGGCACGTCGGGCGGCGGCGGTGGCGGCGACGCCGCGGTCAGCTGGCTGGGCGGCGCGGGGCCGCGCCGTCGCGGCCCGCGCCGCATCCGCTACGGGAAGGCCGCCAGGCTGGGCGGCACCCGGTCCACACTGCTCAGCAGGTCCGCCCGCAACCGGGCGGGGCGCATCAAGGGGGTCAAGCGGCTGTGACCAACATCCCGGAGACCGGGCGGACCTCGCGGATCACCATCCGTCTCGTCGTCATCCAGATACTGGTCTTCTCGCTGTTGCTCACGCTGGGCGGCCGCCTGTGGTACCTGCAGATCAGGCAGGGCGACGAGTTCGCGGCCGAGGCCGCCGGCAACCACGTGCAGCAGGCCGTCCAGCCGGCGGTGCGCGGCGCCATCCTGGACGCGCGGGGCGTGCCGATGGCCGACAACGAGACGCGTCTCGTGGTCACCGCCGACCGCACCGAGCTGAGCCGGCTGCCCGACGACGGCGCCGGCGTGCTGGCCGACGTCGCCGAACTGCTCGGCATGGACGTCGAGGAGGTCACCAACCAGGTGCGGCTGTGCGACGCCGAGACGCCGCAGCCCTGCTGGAACGGTTCGCCGTACCAGCCGATCCCGATCACCGACGAGGCGACCACCCAGCAGGCCCTGCAGATCCGCGAGCGGGCCGAGGACTTCCCCGGCATCAGCGCCGAGCCCACGGCCGTGCGCCGCTACCCGACGCCGGACGGCGCCAACTCGGCGCAGGTGCTCGGCTACCTGTCGCCGGTCACCGACGAGGAGGTCGCCGACTCGGAGGACACCGACAACCCGCTGCTGCGCTCTGACATGATCGGCCGCTCGGGCCTGGAGCGCCAGTACGACAGCTATCTGCGCGGGCAGGCCGGCGTCACCCGGTACGAGGTCGACAAGTTCGGCCGGGTGCTCGGGGAGTCGGAGAGCGAGACGGCGCAGGCCGGCGCCAACCTGGTCACCACCATCGACACCCGCGTCCAGGGCGTCGTCGAGCAGGAGCTCCTGCAGGCCATGGAGGTGGCGCGGACCCAGCACGACGACATCTCGGGCCGCAACTACGAGGCGGACGCCGGGGCGGCCATAGTGCTGGAGAACGACACCGGGCGGGTCATCGCGATGGCCTCGGCGCCCGACTACGACCCCAACGTGTGGGTCGGCGGCATCTCGACCGACGACTACGCGGCGCTCACCGACGAGGACTCCAACAACCCGCTGCTCAACCGGGCCATCCAGGCCCAGGGCCCGCCCGGGTCGACGTTCAAGGTGATCACCACGACCGCCGCCGTCAACGCGGGCTACGACTTCGACGGCTCCTACGAGTGCGGCTCCTCCTACGACGTCGGCGGCCAGACCTTCCGCAACTTCGAGTCCCAGGCGTACGGCTCCATCTCCCTGGGACGGGCCATCGAGGTCTCCTGCAACACCGTCTTCTACGGCATCGCGCACCGCGAGTGGCAGCGTGAGGGTGGCCTCGAACCGGTGGACAACCCGGACGACTGGCTGTTCCGCACCGCGCACGAGTTCGGGCTCGGCGCCCCGACCGGCGTCGACCTGCCCAACGAGGCGGCCGGCCGGATCCCGGACCGGGAGTGGAAGCAGGAGTACTGGGAGGCCAACCAGGAGAACTGGTGCGAGATCGCGGAGACCGACCGCGAGGACTACGTGGCCCGGATCGCCCGCGAGAACTGCACCGAGGGCATGAAGATGCGCGCCGGTGACATGCTCAACTTCTCCATCGGCCAGGGCGACGTGCTGGTCACCCCGCTCCAACTGGCCACGGTCTACGCGGCCCTCGGCAACGGCGGCACCCTCTACCAGCCGCAGGTCGGCCGGGCCGTGATCGCCGCCGACGGCAGCGTGGTCGAGGAGTTCGAGCCGGTGGCCAACGGCGAACTGCCGGCCGACGAGGAGACCATGGACAACCTGCGGGCCGCCACCGCGGGCGTGATCACCCGGGGCAGCGCCGACTGGAAGTTCGGCGGCTGGCCGCAGAACGACATCGTGCTGCGCGGCAAGACCGGTACCGCCGAGGCCTCCGGCGACCAGCAGACCACCTCGTGGCTCGCCACCTACACCGACGACTACACGGTGGTCATGACCATCAACCAGGCGGGCACCGGCTCCGGCGCCTCGGGTGACGCGGTGCGCCACATCTGGGAGGCCATCTACGGCGTCCAGGGCGGCACCGTCAACGAGGACGTCGCGCTGCTCGCCGAGCCGAACCGGGACCTGCCGGAGATCGACGAGAACGGCACCATCGTGGCCGACCGCGAGGACCCGCGGGAGAACGCCGACGCGCGCGACCGCGACGGCGGCGAGGACGCCGGCGAGGGCGACACCGGCGACGCCGACACCGGGCAGGGCGACACCGGCGACGGTGGCGAGGACCCGGGCCAGGACAACGGCTACGAACCCGGCTTCGACCCCGACGCCATCAGCACCCCGGACACGGTGGCCGGCGACGACCCACCGGACTCCGGCGAACTCGACGCCCGGCGCGAGGACCAGGACGACTGATGAGCGTGCACACCCTGACGGTCAGGCCGCCCGCCCGGCGCAAGAGCGCCTGGCGGCGGCTGGCCGAGCGCGACTCCGTCGCCCGCCGCCTCGACTGGCTGCTGCTCCTCGCCGGCCTCGCGCTGTCCGTGCTCGGCATAGCCCTGATCTGGTCCGCGACCCGCAACCGCACCGAGATAACCGGCGGCGACCCGCAGTTCTTCCTGATACGCCAGAGCATCAACCTCGCCGTCGGGCTCGCCATCGGGGTCGGCGTCGTCTGGCTCGGCCACCAGCGGCTGCGCAGCGCCGTCCCCCTCTTCTACGCCTTCTCGCTCTTCCTCGTCCTGCTGGTCTTCACCCCACTCGGCACCGAGATCAACGGGCAGCGCGCCTGGCTCTCCATCGGCGGGTACACCGTCCAGCCGGGCGAGTTCGTCAAGGTCTCCGTCATCCTGGTGATGGCCACCGTCCTCGCCGACGCGGTCGACGCCGGCGACCGGGAGCACCCCGCCCGGCGCGCCGTGCTCCAGTCCCTCGGCCTCGCCGCCCTCCCGCTCTCCGTCGTCCTCCTCGACGACATGGGCACCGCCATGGTCATCAGCGTCACCGTGCTCGGGATGCTGCTGGCGTCCGGCGCCTCGCTGAAGTGGACCATCGGCCTGGTGTTCACCGGCGCGGTCGGCGCGGTCCTCGTCTGGGTCCTCGGGGTCCTCGACGAGTACCAGATCAACCGGTTCGCGGCCTTCGCCAACCCGGCCCTCGACCCGGCGGGCGTCGGCTACAACACCAACCAGGCCAGGATCGCCATCGGCGGCGGCGGGCTCTTCGGCTCCGGGCTCGGCCAGGGCACCCAGACCACGGGACAGTTCGTGCCCGAGCAGCACACCGACTTCATCTTCACGGTGGCGGGGGAGGAGCTGGGCTTCGTCGGCGCCGGCGGGATCATCCTGCTGATCGGGGTGGTGCTGTGGCGCGCCCTGCGGATCGCCCGCGAGTCCACCGACCTCTACAGCACGATCATCGCGGCCGGCGTCGTCTCCTGGTTCGCGTTCCAGTGCTTCGAGAACATCGGCATGGCGCTCGGCATCATGCCGGTGGCCGGCGTCCCGCTGCCGTTCCTCTCCTACGGCGGCACCTCGATGTTCGCGGTCTGGATCGCGATCGGCCTGCTCCAGTCCATCCGCCTGAAGCGGCCGCTCTCCGCCGCCTGAACGCCAGGGAGCGCGCGCCCGGGGCCGTCCGAATGCGGGGGCGGGGCGCGGCTCCTAGGCTGAAAGGATGGCCCTTGAACACGAGCGCAAGTACGAGTTCGCCGGCCCCCTGCCGACCCTCGCCGGTGCCGGCCCCGTCGCCACCGAGCGCGCGCTGCCCGTCCGGCACCTGGTCGCCCGCTACTACGACACGGAGGACGGCCGGCTCGCCGCCGCCGGCATCACGCTGCGCCGCCGCACGGGCGGCGAGGACGCCGGCTGGCACCTCAAGCTGCCGGTCGGCGACGGCGTCCGCGAGGAGATCCACGCCCCGCTGACCGACCGGGACGAGGGGCCGCCGAGCGAGCTGACCGCCCTGGTCCGCTCCCGCCTCCGCCACGCCACGCCCCGGCCCGTCATCGACCTGATCACCGAGCGGCGGCCCACCCTGCTCGCCGGCGTCGGCGGCGCCCCGCTCGCCGAGGCCGTGCTCGACCGCGTCACGGCGAGCCGCGACGGCCGCATCACCCACTGGAGCGAGGTCGAGGTCGAGCTCGCGCCCGCCCAGAACGCCGCCGCCCCCGAGGTGGGCGACGCCGTGCTCGACGCCGTCGAGCAGCGGCTCACCGCGGTCGGCGCGCGCCGCTCGGACGCGCCGTCCAAGCTGGTGCGCGCCCTCGCCGAGACGGGAGGCGCCCCCACGCCCCCGCCCGCGCCGCCGCGGTGGCCGGCCGACTCCGCCGCCGCCCACGTCCTCGACTACGCCCGCCGGCAGGTCGACGCCATCCTCACCCTCGACCCGGCCGTCCGCCGCGACCTGCCGGACGCCGTGCACCGCATGCGGGTCGCCAGCCGGCGGCTACGCGCCCTGCTGCGCAGCGCCCGCGCCGTCCTCGACCAGGACGTCACCGACCACCTGGCGGCCGAGCTGCGCCACCTGGGCGCCGAGCTCGGCGTGGACCGCGACCGCGAGGTGCTGACGGAACGGCTCACCACCCGGCTCGACGAGCTCCCCGAGGAGCTGCGCGTCGGCCCCGTCGCCGAGCGTCTCGCCGCCTGGGACCGCGAGCGCCGCGCCGAGTCCCGGGCCCTCGTCGTCCGGCTGCTCGACTCGCCCCGCCACCTCGACCTGCTCGACGCCCTCCACCGGCTGCTCGCCGACCCGCCGCTGCGGCCGCGCGCCGCCGAGCGCCCGGCCCGCAAGGTGCTGGCCAAGGCCATGCGCCGGGACCGCGACCGGCTGGCCCGCCGGCTGCGCGCCGCGTACGCCACCCCCGCGGGACCCGACCACGACGCCGCGCTGCACGCCGCCCGCAAGGCCGCCAAGCGCGCCCGCTACGCGGCCGAGGCCGCCGTCCCCGCCGTCGGCAAGCCGGCCCGCCGCCAGGCCAAGCGGTGCAAGGCGCTCCAGCGCGCCCTCGGCGACCACCAGGACAGCGTGGTGGCCCGGGCCGCGCTGCGCGAGCTCGCCGACCTGGCCCAGGAGGCGGGCGAGCCCTCGTTCAGCTACGGGGTCCTCCACGAGCGCGAGGCGGCCGTCGCCGCCGACCGGGCGCGTGCGGCCGCGAAACTCCCGGTAGGCTGAACGGTCTAGCCCGTTTCTCGCCCCAGTCGTCCCGAAAGCCGGAAGCCATGCCAGTCGAGTCGGTCTTCCCCCGCCTGGAGGCCCTCCTCCCGCACGTCCAGAAGCCGATCCAGTACGTCGGCGGTGAGCTCAACTCCACCGTCAAGGACTGGGACGCGTGCGACGTCCGCTGGGCGCTGATGTACCCGGACGCCTACGAGGTCGGGCTGCCCAACCAGGGCGTCATGATCCTCTACGAGGTGCTGAACGAGCGCGAGGGCGTGCTCGCGGAGCGCACCTACAGCGTCTGGCCGGACCTGGAGGAGCTCATGCGCAAGCAGGGCGTCCCCCAGTTCACGGTCGACGCGCACCGCCCCGTCGGCGCCTTCGACGTGTTCGGCGTCTCGTTCTCCACCGAGCTCGGCTACACCAACCTGCTGACCGCGCTCGACCTCTCCGGGATCCCGCTGACCGCCGCCGAGCGCACCGAGGACCACCCGGTGGTGGTGGCCGGCGGCCACGCCGCGTTCAACCCGGAGCCGATCGCCGAGTTCATCGACTGCGCGGTCATCGGCGACGGCGAGCAGGCCGTCCTCGACATGACGGAGATCATCCGCGCCTGGAAGGCCGAGGGCCGCCCCGGCGGCCGCGAGGAGCTGCTGTTCCGCCTCGCCCGCACCGGCGGCGTCTACGTCCCCGCCTTCTACGACGTCGAGTACCTGCCCGACGGCCGCATCGCCCGCGTCGTCCCCAACCGCTCCGGCGTCCCGTGGCGGGTGTCCAAGCACACCGTGATGGACCTCGACGAGTGGCCCTACCCCAAGAAGCCGCTGGTCCCGCTCGCCGAGACCGTGCACGAGCGGATGTCCGTGGAGATCTTCCGCGGCTGCACCCGCGGCTGCCGCTTCTGCCAGGCCGGCATGATCACCCGCCCGGTGCGGGAGCGCTCGATCACCGGCATCGGCGAGATGGTGGAGCAGGGGCTCCAGGCCACCGGCTTCGAGGAGGTCGGGCTGCTCTCGCTGTCCTCCGCCGACCACAGCGAGATCGCCGACATCACCAAGGGTCTCGCCGACCGCTACACGGACGACAAGATCGGCCTCTCCCTCCCCTCCACCCGGGTCGACGCCTTCAACATCGACCTGGCCAACGAGCTGACCCGCAACGGCCGCCGCTCGGGACTCACCTTCGCCCCCGAGGGCGGCAGCGAGCGGATCCGCAAGGTGATCAACAAGATGGTCACCGAGGACGACCTGATCCGCACCGTCGCCACCGCCTACGGCAACGGCTGGCGGCAGGTCAAGCTCTACTTCATGTGCGGCCTCCCGACCGAGACCGACGAGGACGTCCTGCAGATCGCCGAACTGGCGACCAAGGTCATCGCCAAGGGCCGCGAGGTCTCCGGATCCAACGACATCCGCTGCACCGTCTCCATCGGCGGCTTCGTCCCCAAGCCGCACACCCCCTTCCAGTGGGCCCCGCAGCTCTCCCCCGAGGAGACCGACGACCGCCTCGCCAAGCTCCGCGACGCCATCCGCGCCGACAAGCGCTACGGCCGCTCCATCGGCTTCCGCTACCACGACGGCAAGCCGGGCATCGTCGAGGGCCTCCTCTCCCGCGGCGACCGCCGCGTCGGCGCCGTCATCCGCGCCGTCTACGAGGCGGGCGGCCGCTTCGACGGCTGGCGCGAGTACTTCTCCTACGACCTCTGGATGCGCTCCGCCGCCACGGCCCTCGCCCCCTACGGCGTCGACGTCGACTGGTACACCACCCGCGAACGCGGCTACGAGGAGGTCCTCCCCTGGGACCACCTCGACTCCGGCCTCGACAAGGACTGGCTCTGGGAGGACTGGCAGGACGCCCTCGACGAGACGGAGGTCGAGGACTGCCGCTGGACACCGTGCTTCGACTGCGGCGTCTGCCCGCAGATGGACACGCACATCCAGATCGGCCCGACGGGCAAGAAGCTGCTGCCGCTGCAGGTCGTGAAGTCGGGCGCCGGGCAGGGGAAGTAGGCACCGGGGCCGTCCGCGCCGGGCGGCGCGGTCGGTGGGTCAGTCGCCGGCTGCGAGGAAGTCCGCTATCGCGGCGGCGATGGCTTCGGGCTGCTCGTCGGGGATGAAATGTCCGGCGTCGGGCACGACGATTCCGGTGGTGTTGTCGGCCCATGGGCTGATGGCGGCGGCCATGTCCGGAACGGAGCCGTGGCTGCTGGAGATTCCGAGGACGGGCACGGTCAGGTGCCGCCGCTTGAGCGCCTCGCGGTTCTCGCGCGCCGACTTCGCGGCGTCCCGGTAGTACGCGAGGGAGGCGCGCAGGCCGCCGTCGACGGCGACGGCGGCCGCGTAGTGGTCGAGTTCGGCGTCGTCGAACGTGTCGGGAGACAGGGCCTTCACCTTCAGGAACCAGGCGACGTACTCGCGTTCGCGGCCGGCGAGCAGCCGCTCGGGGAGGTCGGGCACGACGTGGAACGCGAAATGCCAGGTTTTCCACGCGCGATCCGGGTCGGTGGGAATCGCCTCCGGGAGAGTGACACCGGGAATTCCGGCGTCGAGCAGAGCGACCCCGCGTAGGTGGCTCTCGTAGTTGAGGGCGAGGGAGAAAGCGACCCAGGCGCCGATGTCGTGGGCGACGAGGGAGTAGGTCGACACTCCGAGAGCCCGCACGGTGGCGTGGACGTGCGCGGCGACCGCGTGCGTGTCGTAGCCGCGCTCCGGACGCTCGGAGTGGCCCTGACCCGGCAGGTCGATCGCGATGACGTGGAACCGGCGGGTGAGGCCGGGCATCACCTTTCGCCAGGCCCACCAGGTTTGCGGGAATCCGGCGAGCAGGACGACGGCCGGGCCGGCTGGCCGTCCTCCTTCGACGGCATGGAGGCGGACGCCGTCCGCGTCGAGCCAGCGGTGGGTGAATCCGGCCAGGTGCGGTAGGGGCAGGTCGCGGACGGGGTTGCTTTCGGAGGCGTGCGGAGCGCTGGTTGCTGGGCCGGCCACGGGGTCCTCCATCGGTGTCAGTGTTTTCGAAGGCTAACACATCTTGGACTGATCAGTTCAAGATAGGATGGTGGGCGACACGGTCCGAACCATCGACGCATCGGCAAGGAAGTGCCGCGTGGCAGGCAAGAAGCAGTTCGACATGGACACGGCGCTCGACGCCGCGATGATCCAGTTCTGGCGCGCCGGCTACGCCGACACCTCGCTGGACGACCTGTCCCGGGCGACCGGCCTGAACCGCAGCTCCATCTACTCCTCCCTCGGCGACAAGGACACGCTCTTCCTGCGCTGCCTGGACCGCTACGCCGCGCGCTACGGCGAGAAGTACGACGCCGCCCTGTCGGGTGCGGCCTCGGAACCCGTTGCCGCTGTTCGTGCGTTCTTCGACGTCACCCTCGATCGCATCGCCGATCCCGAACTCCCCGACGGATGCCTGATCGCCCAGTCGGCCATGGCGATTCCCGTGCTGAGCCCGAGCGTCGCGGCGCACGCCAAGCAGGCGCTCGGCTTCCAGCGACTGCGCCTGCGCGCCGCGCTGAAGGCCGGTCGACTGACCGACCGGGACGCCGACGCCTACGCCGTGCACTGCGCGGCCGTGAACCAGTCCCTCGCCGTCATGAGCAGGGCCGGGGCGAGCCCGGCGCAGCTCCTGGCTGTCGTGGGCGTGACCGTGGACGCGCTCACGCGGGCGCCGCGCGCGTGACGAACCCGATGCGACCGTCGGGCTCGCCGTCCGGCACGCACGGTCATGCCGCGGTCGGCAGCTCGGGGGACCTGACCCCGGCCGCCCGTAGGTGTCCAGTGGCCGAATGCGGTGCTGCGGCCGGCCCTTGGGAGGTGTACCGCGTGCGACCCTGTTGAATCGGTCGAGTGAGCGAGGGGTGGAGATTGATGGGGTGCAGACGGGCCGTCAGAGCCGCCGGGGTCGTGGTGGGAGTCGCCGCGCTGGCCGGTTGTGGTGGGGACGGCTGGTCGGGAAGTCCGGGGGGCGCGATGGCCGGGATGGACGCCGCGGAGGTGGCGTTCGCCTCGATGGAGGCGATGGCCGGCGCCGACGCCGTGCGTATCCGGTATGAGGGTCGGGAGGAGGGGAGGACGGGGGAGATGCATCTCACCTCGGGCGGCGAGTGTTCGGCCACCATGACGAGCGACGAGTACGGCGACATGGAGGTGCTCCAGCGGGGAGACCACATGTGGGTCGGCGGAGACGGCTGGTTGGCGGCCGTCTCCGCGGAGGTCGACGACGAGGAGCTGGTGGAGGCCGCGAGGGACATCCTCCAGGAGCGCTACCTGCACATCGACCTCGCCGCGGAGGACTCAGCCGAGATGGACGAGATGGCCGCCCTGTGCTCCCTCGAGGACCTGACCGCCGCCCCGTCCTCGCCTCAGGAAGACGAAGACGTGACGTTCGACGGGGCGGACTTCTTCGGCGGCACGCCGACCGTCACCCTGAGCACCACCACGCCGCAGGGCGAGATCGTCGTGCGGGTGGCCGCCGTCGGGGAGCCCTACCCGCTGGAGATCTCCGGCGAGTTCGGCCGGGGTTACGAGCACATGGAGATGACCTACGACGAGCCCCTGTACTTCCGCGCGCCCGACGCCGACCAGACGATGGAGGTCGTGGCCTTCCAGCGGGAGCTGATGGAGCGGTACTTCAACGAGCCGGTCCGGAGCTAGGGGGCCTGGGCGAGTTTCACACCCGCGGCGAGACCCAGCGGTGGTAGGCGGCCATGTCGACGTTGCCGCCGCACACGATGGTGGCCACGTGTCGGCCGGCGAAGCGGTCGCGGTCTTCGAGGATCGCCGCGATGCCGAGCGCTGCTGACGGTTCGACGACGAGGCCGGCGTGGTCGAGGAGCATCCGCATGCCGGCGGTGATCGACGCCTCCTGGACCAGGACGGCGTCGTCGGCGACCAGGAGGAGGTCGTCCAGGACGGCCGGGATGGGACGCCGGCCGGCGACGCCGTCGGCGATGGTGTCGGTCGAGTCGGTGGTGACGACGCGCCGCTGGCGCCACGAGTGCGTCATCGCCGGTGCGCCCCGCGGCTGGACGCAGATCACCTCGACCTCGGGCGCCATGGCCTTCACCACGTGGCCCACGCCGGTTGCCAGTGCCCCACCGCCGAGCGCGATCAGGACGGCGTCGAACGACGGTGCGGTGCCCACCAGTTCCAGGCCGATGGTCGCCGCGCCCTCGCAGGTCTCGATGTCCAGGCTGTCCTCGAGCAGCCGGATGCCGTCGTGGCGCGCGATGGCCGCGGCCCGCTCCCGCGCCAGCTCGTGGTCGCCGTCGACCAGTTCCAACCTGGCGTCCAGCGCGCGGATGCGGTCGAGCTTGGCCGCGGTCGCGAAGCGGGATGCCACGACGGTGACGTCGAGCCCCCGGCCGCGAGCGGACCAGGCGAGGGCCTGGCCGAGGTTGCCCGCGCTGGCGCACACCACGGCCTGCGCGCCGTGGTCGGCGAGCAGGCTCGCGACGAGCTCGGTGCCGCGGGCCTTGAAGCTGCGGACCGGGTTCGCCGTTTCCAGCTTGATGCTCACCGCGCACCCGAGGCCGGGCTCCAGCGCCTCGCAGCGGTACAGCGGGGTGTCGAGGAACATCGGGTCGATAACCCGGCGAGCCGCCCGGATCCGATCGGTGTCGAGGCGGGTCTGCTGCATGAGACCGAAGCGTACGGCCGGGGGCGTCTTCCGCGGCCCGGGTGACGCGTCGGTGCCGGGCCGCGGGAGGGTTTCCGCTACTTGCTGACGGCGAAGCGCATCAGGGCGTGTTCGTCGCCCTGCTTGATCTTCCCCGTCTCGTTGATCACCTCGAGCTTCCAACTGGTGCCCGCGCGCGTGGCCTTGGCCACCGCGCAGCCGTTGTCCTGGCCGAGCAGGCTGGGCCAGATGTCGGCGACCTGCTGGGTGCTGCCGCCGGTCGCGTCGTACACCTTGAAGCTGATGTTGCGTGCCTTCTGGAAGGAGCTGCCCTTCTTGAAGGCGGCGGCGACGAACACGATCGACGTGATGTTGGTCGGTATGCGCGCGAACTCGACCGTCACCGTCTCGTCGTCTCCGTCCCCGCGGCCGGTCTGGTTGTCGCCGCTGTGCACCAGGGAGCCGTTGCCCATGGGGTCGTGCGAGTCGAGGCCCGCCAGGCGCACCGGGTCGCCGCCCTGCATGGCGATGGCGATCAGGTCCAGGTCGGTGCCGGCCTTGCGGCGGAGCGCGCCCAGGACTCCGCCGCTGGTGCCGGCCGTGGGGTCCCAGGACACCCCGATGGACAGGTGGGTCACTCCGTCCAGGTCCGCCGGGCCGTGTTCCTTGGTAAGCGTGATCATTTCTGGTCATCCTCTAGCCAGTTGGGACTGTCGTACGCAAAGTGTGCCGAGAAATCCCCGGAGTTCCGCACTTCGGTTCCGTTTCGTCCTGGGATGCCGCGTGTTGGGCGGGCCGCCCGTCAGCCGTCGGAGCGCAGGGCGGCGCCGATGAGGGCGATGCCCTCGTCGATCTCGTGGGCCGGGCCCGCCGCGTAGCCGAGGACCAGGCCGGGTGGGCCGGGGGTGATCCGGTGCCAGGACAGGGGGTGCGCCTTGACGCCCCGGGCCAGGGCGGCCGCGGCGAGGTCGGTGTCGCGGAGGCCGGCGCCGTGGGTGTCGAAGGTGACCATGAGATGCAGGCCGGCGGCGGCGCCGTGGACGCGGGCGCCGGGCAGGTGGGTCCTGACGGCCCGCAGCATCGCGTCCCGGCGCCGGCGGTGGCGCAGCCGGAGGTGTCGCAGGTGTCGTTCCAGTTCGCCGGAGTCCATCAGGCGGGCGAGGACGAGCTGGGTGAGGACGCCGTTTCCCAGGTCGGCGTGTCTCTTCGCGGTCACCAGGGCGTCGTGTCGGGCCGAGGGGACGAGGAGCCAGCCCACCCGGAGCGCGGGCGCGAGGAGCTTGGAGACGCTGCCCGCGTAGTGGACGCCCTCGGGCAGCAGCGAGCGCAGCGCCGGCACCGGGGGCCGGTCGTAGCGGTGTTCGGCGTCGTAGTCGTCCTCGATGAGCAGCCCGCCGTCGGCGGCCCAGCCCAGCAGTTCGCGGCGGCGCTCGCCGTCGAGGACGACCCCGGTGGGGAACTGGTGGGCCGGGGTGAGCAGCACGGCGGGGGCGCCACTGGCGCGCAGCGCCGCGACGTCGAGTCCGCGCTCGTCCACGGGGATCGGGACCGGCGTGTGGCCGCCGTACGCCAACTGCTGGCGGGTACCGAGCGATCCGGGGTCCTCGACGGCGACGCGGCGGATCCCGTCCGCCCGCAGGAGCTGCCCCAGCAGGGCGAGGGCCTGCGCGACGCCCGCGACCACGATCACCTGGTCGGGGTCGGCGCGGATGCCGCGGTTGCGGGCCAGCCAGCCGACGACGGCCCGGCGGAGTGCGGGGGCGCCCCGGGGGTCGCCGTAACCGAGGTCGGTCCGGCTGACGTCGGTGAGCACGGCACGTTCGGCGCGCAGCCAGCTGGTGCGGGGGAACGCGGTGAGATCGGGGACGCCGGGGGAGAGATCGATGCGGCAGGGCAGGGCGCGCAGGAGGTCGACGGCGCCGTCCCGGTCGGCCGAGTCGAAGAGCGCGGGCCCCGGCACGGGGGCGTCGCGGGCGGGCGCGCGGGGGGCGGCGGGGGCCGCCACCACCATCGTGCCGAGCCGGCCGCGGGCGGCGATCTGCCCCGACTCGGCGAGCCGCCGGTACGCCTCGGTGACCACGCCCCGGGTGACACGGAGTTCGGCGGCCAGCACGCGGCTGGCCGGCAGCCGGGTCCCGACGGGCAGCCGGCCGTCGGCGACGGCGGAGCGCAGCCGCTCGGCGAGCCAGGCGGTGCGCCCGCCCGACGGCGCCTCCCCGATGTCGAGTTGGAGGAAGTCGGAGCCGGCGGGTGCGCCGGAGTCCCGGGACGGCTCTTTGGACCCCTCGGATGGGGGCATCGTGGACCTGCCCATGGCGTCCATTGTGCGGGCAGGGTGGACCGCATGGACACGTCTTCCGTCTCCCTCGTCCGACTCCTCCCCGGGATGGCCGGGATGGCGCTGGTCGGCAGCAGCGTCACGGTCTCGGGCACCCTCGTCGACGCCCCG
The DNA here is from genome assembly GCF_031845425.1 of Streptomyces millisiae. Taxonomy (NCBI): domain Bacteria; kingdom Bacillati; phylum Actinomycetota; class Actinomycetes; order Kitasatosporales; family Streptomycetaceae; genus Streptomyces; species Streptomyces millisiae. The sequence goes on along the minus strand of NZ_JAVREM010000069.1, from coordinate 15,854 downwards.
CTGTTCACCACCCAGGCCGTGCGGTACGTGGCCGCGACCGCGATCCTCCTGGTCATCGCGCGGTTCGCCGGTGCCCGGCTGGTGTGGCCACGCGGACGGGAGTGGCTGTGGCTGACCGGCCTCGCGGTGACCGGTCTCGTGCTGTTCAACGTGGCCGTGGTCAGGGGCGTCGCGCACGCCGAGCCCGCGGTGATCGCCGTCGCGGTCGCGTGCGTACCGCTGGTCCTCGGCGTGGTGGGGCCGTTGCTGGAGCGGCGCGGGCCGAGCCGGCAGGTGCTGTTGGCGGCGCCCGTCGTCATGGCGGGCGCGGTACTGGTGGAGGGGACGGGCCGCACCGATGCCGCCGGGGTGGCCTGGGCGGCGCTGGTGCTGGGCTGCGAGGCCGGGTTCACGCTGCTCGCGGTGCCGGTGCTGGGGCGGCACAGCCCGTGGGGGGTGTCCGTGCACGCGACCTGGCTGGGCGGCCTGATGCTGGCCCTGCTCGGCGCGGCGGCGGAAGGTCCCACGGCGGTACGGGAGTTGTCCGCGTCCCAGTGGGCGGCCGCCGGCTACCTGGCGCTGCTGGTCACGGCGGTCGCCTTCGTGCTGTGGTACTCGACGGTGCGTGCCGTGGGGGCCGGGCACGCCGGACTGCTCACCGGCGTCGCGCCGTTGGCCGCGGCGGCGGTCGGCGCGGTCACGGGCTCCGGCATGCCGCGTCCCTCGGTCTGGCTGGGCATCGTCGTGGTGGTCGTCGGCCTGGGCATCGGCCTGCGGCCACGCGGTACGGGCCCTGGGCGGCCGACTGAGGCGGAGGCGGCGCCCACCGGGGCGCGCTCCGGGTGACCGGATGGCGGGCGACGGGCCGGGTGCACGGGGCGGGGCTCCCGCGCCTCGGCTCGGTCAACGCCCGGCCAGCTCGGGGCGAATCACCCGTGGCGGGTGGAATGGGCGCCTGGTGGTCGGTTGCCCGCCCGGTTTCCGATGGCAGAGGTATTGCCCTCGTTCACCGAGTGCCGATTGGGTGCCCGGGTGATTTCCAGACCCACACCCCCCGCCGCGTTGCTGGCGGCCACCCGGCGGCGGTTCCTGACCGTCTCCGGTGCCGCCGCCGCGCTCGCGTTCTCCGGTGCCCTGCCCGGGATCAGTCCGGCCTCGGCCACGTCCGCCCCCCAGCCCGCCGACGACCCGTTCACGCTCGGGGTCGCCTCGGGCGACCCGCTGCCCGACGGGGTCGTCCTGTGGACCCGCCTGGCCCCCGACCCGCTCGCCCCGTTCGGCGGCATGGACCGGCGGACCTACCCGGTGCGGTGGGAGGTGGCCACCGACGAGCGCTTCAGCCGTGTCGTGCGGCGCGGAACGACCCAGGTCGGGCCCGAGTTCAGCCACTCCGCCCACGTCGACGTCCGCGGCCTCGAACCGTGGCGGGAGTACTTCTACCGGTTCCGGTGCGGAGGCTTCATCAGCCCGGTGGGCCGCACGAAGACCGCCCCGTCCCCCGAGCAGCTCGTGCCCCGCCTGACGCTCGCCTTCGCGTCCTGCCAGGCGATATGGGAGGGCTGGTACACGGCCTACCGGGACCTCGCCGCCCGCCGGCACGACGTCGTGCTGTTCCTGGGCGACTACATCTACGAGTTCGGCAACGACCGCGGCATCCGGCCGGGCGACGGCGACGAGCACAACACCCGCCAGGCCGTCACCCTGGACGACTACCGGCAGCGCTACGCCTACTACAAGCTCGACCCCGACCTCCAGGAGGCGCATCACTCCGCCCCGTGGATCGTCGTCCTCGACGACCACGAGGTCGTCGACAACTGGGCGGACCTGAACGCGGGAAGCACCCCGTCGGACCAGTTCCTGGTGCGCAGGGCCAACGCCTTCCGGGCCTACTGGGAGCACATGCCGCTGCGTTCGGCGCAGACCCCGCAGGGCCCCGACATGCAGCTGTACCGCCGGCTCGGCTACGGGCGGCTGGCCGAGTTCTCGATGCTCGACACCCGTCAGTACCGCGACGACCAGGTCAACGGCGACGGGATCAAGCCGCCGAACGACGCGACCGCCGACCCGGCGCGCTCCCTCCTGGGCCTCCCCCAGGAGCGGTGGCTGCTCGACGGACTCACCGCGTCCGACGCCCGCTGGAACGTCCTGGGTCACCAGACGGCCATCACCCTGCTCGACACGGTGTCCGGGCCGAACGTGGCCGTGCCGATGGACACCTGGGACGGGTACAGCGCCTCCCGGGACCGCCTGCTCGGCGGCATCGCGGAACGCGGGATCCAGAACGTCGTCAGCCTCGCCGGCGACCTGCACCGCAGCGTCGTCAGCGACCTCGCGCTCGACTTCCACGACCCGGACTCCCGGGTGGTGGCCACCGAGTTCGTCGGCACGTCGATCACCTCGGGACTCGACGGCGAGGACCTGGACGCCGGAGGGCAGGTGCTGCTCGACGAGAACCCGCACATGAGGTTCGGCAACTTCCAGCGCGGCTACGTCAGTTGCGAGATCACCCCGGAGCTGTGGCGGTCCGACTTCCGCGTCTGCGACCGGGTCACGGTGCCGGACGGCACCGTCAGCAGCCGCGCCGTGCTCGCCGTCGAGAACGGCGTCCCCGCCGTCCAGCAGGCCTGAGGAGCCGCACCGTGAAGAAGACCCTCATCAGCACCGTGGCCGTGATCCTGCTCGGCACCGCCGTGGCCACCGGCGGCCCCTCGGACGAGGCGCGCGCCGCCGCCCCGCGCTCGAACGTCGTCCTCTCGGCGGCGCCCGCGGCCCTGACCGCCAACGAACTCCCCTGCCTGCCCACCACGCTCGCCGTCACCCTGACCAACACCGGCACCGAACCGGTCTTCGCCGACGCGACGATGGCCGCCGAGGAGCCGATCGTGCTCTCCGACACCGTGTTCTCGACCTACCTCCCGGCCACCGACCCCGACCAGCCCGTGAGCCGTTCGGTGGGGGTGCGGGTGCCGCGGGGCACCGAGCCGGGCACCTACGACATCACCGTGGCCAGCGGCCGGCAGCGCGTCGTCGTGCCGCTCACGGTCGAGGCCGTCCCCGAGCCGGGCCCCGGGGCCAACCTGGCCTACGGCCAGCAGGCGACCGCCTCCTCCACGCACGGCAACTTCAGGGTCTGCGGCGCCGTGGACGGCGACAGCGACTACCGCAACTGGTCGACCAGGACCGGGTGGAACGACGGCACCAGGGGGGCGTTCCCCGACTGGCTGGCCGTCACCTGGCCCGAGCCGGTCGAGCTCGGACGGATCGAGACCGTCACCTACGGCACCCCGACGCGGCCCGCCGCGCTCCAGGGCATCAAGGACTTCGACGTCCAGGTGCGGTCCGGCGGCGAGTGGCTGACCGTCGGCTCCTACCGCGACAACACGCTCGACCGCGTCGTCACCACCTTCGATCCGGTGACGACGGACGCGATCAGGGGCGTCGTCCACGCCTCGAACAGCGCCGACTACTCCCGGATCCTGGAACTGGAGGCGTTCGCCCCGCGGTAGGAGGCGCAGCGGGCCCGTCACCATCATTGAACAGAATGCGACATGTACATAACCTTTCTGGCGCGTTCCCCCGCTCGTTCCTGTTCGAGATCGATGAAGGGGCCCACCAGACATGTCGCACTCGCACGCGCACTCCGACAACCGGCCCGTCCGGGCCGTGAGCCGCAGACGTCTCCTGGAGGTGGGGGCCGCCGGGTTCGGCGCGCTCGCGCTCGGCGGGGTCGTCGGCGGTGGCACCGCCCGCGCCGCCGGGCGGGCCGGTTGGGAGCCGCCGGCCAACGGCTACCCGGAGTGGAACAACAACATCGCCGTCTTCGACGTCGGTTCCGAGCCGCCGCACACCACGCTGATGCCCTACGCCGACGTCGAGCAGGCCCTGGCCGGCGACCGGACCAGGTCGCCGTGGCGGCTCGACCTCGACGGGACGTGGAAGTTCGCCTACGCCGACCGCCCGGAGGACCGCGACCCGGAGTTCCACCGGACCGACCTCGACGACAGCTCCTGGGACACCATCCCGGTGCCCTCCTGCTGGCAACTGCACGGCCACGACCGCCCGATCTACGTCAACATCACCTATCCGTGGTGGGGCCCCAACGGCCTGGGGGAGGAGGCCCAGCCGCCGTTCGCCCCGACCCGGTACAACCCGGTCGGCCAGTACCGCCGCACCTTCACCGTCCCGCGGGGGTGGTCGGGGCGGCGGGTGTTCCTGCACTTCGAGGGCGTCAAGTCGGCGTTCTACGTCTGGGTCAACGGCGAGCCGGTGGGCTACCGCGAGGACTCCTTCACCTCGGCCGAGTACGACATCACCTCGCGGCTGCGCGGGGGCACCAACCAGATCGCGGTGGAGGTCTACCGCTACTCCGACGGCGACTGGCTGGAGGACCAGGACATGATCCGGCTGAGCGGCATCTTTCGCTCGGTCCATCTCTTCTCGACGCCCGTCGTCCACCTGCGGGACTTCAAGCTCGACACCCCGCTCAGCGACGACTACACGGCGGCCGAACTGTCCGTCACCGCCTCGGTGCGGGCCTACGCCGAGGACGCCGCCACCGGCCGGTACACCGTGGAGACGCAGCTGTACGACGCCGAAGGCGAGCCCGTGTGGTCGCGGCCGTTGAGCCAGCGCGTTGATGTCGGCTCGCTGCCGGCCGGCGAGGACGTGATCGTGCGGGCCGCCAGGGAGGTGCCGCGGCCGAGGCTGTGGTCCGCGGAGCACCCGTACCTCTACACGGCCGTGCTGCGGCTGCGCGACCCGGCGGGGCGGGTCGTCGAGACCCTGTCGCACCGGGTCGGGCTGCGCGAGTTCGCGCTGAAGGACGGGCTGATGCGTATCAACGGGCGGCCCGTGTCGTTCCGCGGCACCAACCGGCACGAGATGCACCCCGAGCGCGGCATGTCGCTCACCCGCGCCGACATGGTGCGGGACATCGAGGTCATGAAGCGGATGAACATGAACACGGTCCGCACCTCGCACTACCCCGACGACCCCAGGTGGCTCGAACTCACCGACGCCTACGGCCTGTACGTGGTCGACGAGACCAACCTGGAGACGCACGGCATCCGCGACGAGTACCCCGGCGACCACCAGGACTGGACCGCGGCCTGCCTGTTCCGGGCCAGGAACATGGTGCACCGGGACAAGAACCACGCCTCGGCCGTCATCTGGTCGCTGGGCAACGAGGCCGGCGGCGGCTCCACCTTCGTCGCCATGCGCGACTGGATCCGCGGCTACGACCCGACCCGCGTCATCCAGTACGAGGGCGACGACCGGCCCGAGATCAGCGACATCCGCTCGGAGATGTACACCAGGCCGGCCCAGGTCGAGCAGCGCGCGGGGAACACCGAGGACACCCGGCCCTTCGTGCTGATCGAGTACTCCCACTCGATGGGGAACTCGACCGGCAACTTCAAGAAGTACTGGGACATCATCCGCCGCCACGACGTGCTCCAGGGCGGCTGGATCTGGGACTTCGCCGACCAGTCGCTGAGCTGGCCCACCCCCGCCCGCACCGTCTTCACCGAGGCCGGTCCTGCCGGGCTGCGGGGCGAACTGCTCGCGCCGAGCGGCGGCTTCGACCGCGAGACGGGCGTCTTCGGCGGCACCGTCTTCGCGCGCGACGCCGGTCTCGACATCACCGGCTCGCTGACGCTCGAGGCGTGGGTCACCCAGCACGTGACCGGCGGCCACCAGCCCGTCCTCGCCAAGGGCGACACGAGTTACGCCCTGAAGGTGACCGGCCGGTCCCTGGAATTCTTCATCCACTCCGGCGGCCAGTGGGTCACCGCCAGCTGGCCGGTGCCGGCGGACTGGACCGGCACCGAGCACCATGTGGCGGGCGTCTTCGACGCGGCGGCCGGGACGCTGACCCTGCACGTCGACGGCCAGGTGCGGGCCACCACCAGCACGACCCGGCGGCCGGACGTCACCGCCGCCCCGCTCGCGCTCGGCACCGACGCCGACAGCCAGACCCGGGAGTTGAGCGGCACCGTGCGGCGGGCACGCGTCTACGCCCGCGCGCTGACGGCGGCCGAACTCGGCTCCGCCGAGCGCGGTCCCGACGACGACGGCGTGCGGTTCTGGTTCGACGCGGCCACCGTCGACGTCACCCGGATCGATCCCGACCGGCCGACGTTCCTCGCCTACGGCGGCGACTGGGGCGACAACCCCAACGACGGCGCGTTCGTCGCCGACGGCGTCGTCACCGCCGACCGTGGCCACACCGGCAAGGCCGCCGAGGTCAAGCGGGTCTACCAGGCGATCAACGTGACCGCGACGGCCGAGGACGCGGCCGCCGGCCTGATCACCGTGACCAACGAGTACCTCTTCACCAACGTCCGCGAGTTCGACGGAAGGTGGGCGCTGGTCGTCGACGGCGAGGTGGCCCGGCGGGGCCGGCTCAGCCGCTCCCAGCTCGACATCCCGCCCCTGTCGAGCCGGGAGATCACCGTGCCGCTGCGGCTGCCGGCCGACCCGGCGCCGGGCGCCGAGTACTTCCTCGAACTGTCCTTCACCACCCGGGAGCGCACGCCGTGGGCGGACGCCGGATTCGAGGTGGCCAGGCAGCAGCTCCCCGTCGACGCCGGCGCGCCCGCCGTGACGCCGCGCCCGCTGGACTCCGTGCCGGCGCTGCGCCACGAGGACGGCGACACGGCCGTGACGGTCACCGGTGAGGGCTTCTCCGTCACCATCGACAAGGGCACCGGGACCATCACCTCCTACGAGGCCGGCGGCGCCCGACTGGTCGACTCCGGGCCCGTCCCGAACTTCTGGCGGGCGCCCACCGACAACGACCGGGGCAACGGCCAGCACCTCCGCAACCAGACCTGGCGCGACGCCGGCGCCGACCGGACGGTGACCGGCGTGCGGGTGCGGGCGCTGCGGGACCGGGCCGTGCGGATCGCCGTCGAGGGCACCCTGCCCACCACCGTGCCGTCCGCGTACACCACGACCTACACCGTCTTCGGCAACGCCGAGATCCGGATCGACCACACGCTGCGCCCCGGCGCCGCCAGCCTCCCCTACATCCCGGAGGTCGGCACGCTCCTGTTCCTGCCCGGCCGGCTCACCACCCTGCACTACTACGGCCGGGGCCCGGAGGAGAACCAGTGGGACCGCGCCAACGGCACCGACGTCGGCCGGTACGCGTCCACCGTCGCCGAGCAGTGGACCCCCTACATCCGCCCGCAGGAGAACGGCAGCCGGACGGACGTGCGGTGGGCGGCGCTGACGGACGACACCGGCGCGGGGCTGCTCGTCTCCGGCGAGCCGCTGCTGGAGATCAACGCCTCCCACTTCACGCCCGAGGACCTGTCCGTCGGCCGGCGGCACGACTACCAGCTCGACCCCAGGGAGGAGGTCGTGCTGCGGGTGAGCCACCGCCAGATGGGCGTCGGCGGCGACGACAGCTGGGGCGCGCACACGCACGACGAGTTCAAGCTGTTCGCCGACCGGGAGTACGCCTACACCTACCGGCTGCGGCCGCTCGCCGACCTCGGCGAGGCGACGGCGGCCAGCCGCCGCCCGACGGCGCTGGACTGAGCACGCCGAGGGCCCCCGCCCGGGCGGGGGCCCCCGGCCGTCCCGATCCGCGGTCCGTCCCGGGCTGAGGGGCACCCCTGGCGGAATATACCCCTGCGGGGTATGGTTTCCGGTGCTCGGCGAGACCGTCGCCACCGACCCGAGGGGTGATCCCATGCGGCACGAGGCCGACGACGCGCAGGCACACGCGCACCACCCGACCGCCGGGGGCGCGTCGGTCGGGTGGGGCATGGCCGTCAGGGCGACGCTCCACTGCCTCACCGGCTGCGCCATCGGCGAGGTGCTCGGCATGGTCATCGGGACCGCGCTGGGCTGGGGGAACGCGCCGACGATGGTGCTGGCCATCGTGCTGGCCTTCTTCTTCGGCTACTCGCTGACGCTGTACGCCGTCACCAGGGCGGGCGTCGCCCTGTCGGCCGCGATCGGCGTCGCGCTGGCGGCCGACACCCTGTCCATCACGGTCATGGAGCTCGTCGACAACGGCGTCCTCCTGCTGGTGCCCGGCGCGATGGAGGCGCACCTGTCGGACGGCCTGTTCTGGGGCGCGCTCGCCCTGGCCTTCGCGGTGGCCTTCCTGGTGACGACTCCCGTGAACCGGTGGCTGATCGGTCGGGGCAAGGGGCACGCGGTCGTGCACCAGTACCACCACTGAGCGCCCGTCAGTCCGCGTCGGTGGGCGTCTGCTGGCGGGCGGCGGCGGTGCGGGAGCCGACGAGGAGGAGACACAGCACGGCGATGCCGGCGACCGCGCCCGTCACCAGCAGCAGGGGGTCAAGACGTTCCTCGGCGGCGGCCGGCTCCACGGCCACCTCGGTCGGGGAGGCGGGCGTCGGGGAGGCGTCGTGGGCGTGAGCCCCGGACTCGGTGGGTTCGGCCTCGGTTTCGGTGTCGGTGTCGGTCGTGGGGTCCGGCTCGGGCTCTGTCTCGTGTTCCGTCTCGGGCGGGGCGGACGTGGGCGCCGGCTCCGACTCGTGCTCGTCGTGGCCGCCACCGCCGTGGTCCTCCGGTTCCGGCTCGGGGGCCGGAGCCGGTGCCCGGGTGGTCGGATCGGGTGCCGGTTCGACCACGACGCGGGCCGTCATGTCGGGATGGACGGTGCAGTAGTAGTCGTAGGTGCCGGGCGTGGTGAAGGTGTAGCTCCACTGGTCGCCCTGTTCCAGCATGGGGGAGTCCACGGTGACGGGCCCCGCGGTGGTCAGCACGTCGTGCGGGGCGGTGTCCTGGTTGGTCCAGGTCACCGTGTCCCCGACGGAGACGGTCAACGTGGCAGGCCCGTAGGCGTAGCCGGCGATGACCACCTCATGGGTCGCGGCGCGGGCCGGGGTCGGGGCGAGCGGAAGGGCCAGGGCGGCGGCCAGCAGCAGCGTGGCCAGCAGGGCGCGCCCGGCCGCGCGGAGGCGGCGGCCGGGGCGGATCGGGGGAACGGGCAGCGGCTTCGTCATCTCGGTCACCTTGAGCGGGTGGAGCGGGCGGCGGGGGCCGGGCAGGATGGAGGGTGCTGCCGGGCCGGCCGACTGCGACTCGGCCGGCCCGGCACGCACCCTCAGGGGTTGTCGGTGGTCGTCAGCAGTTGTCGATCAGGTAGTCACGGGCCGGCTGGAGCAGGTTCTGCGCCCAGACGGTGTGGAGTTGGACGTAGCCGTCGACGTCGAGCGCCTCCGCGATCTGCTGGCTGAGCGGGGTCTGGAGGTGGGCGCCGTTGACGTGGTCCATGAGGACGGTCAGGGTGTCGTCCAGGACGCCGCCGGCGCCCTCGGCCAGGGGGTCGAGGATGCTCGCGACCCAGGCCGTGTGGGTCTGGACGTACTGGTCGAGGTCCAGGGCGTCCTCCACCTGGCCGCTGAGGGAGCGCTCCAGGTGCGCGGTGTCGAGGTGTTCGAGGATCGGCACCAGCACCTGGTCGATGCTGCGGCAGGCCTCCTCGTCCTCCTCGTTCTCCCCCTCGTCCCCACCGCCGCCGGTGGAGCCGCCGGCCGAACCGCCGGTCGAACCACCGGAGGTGCCGCCCGAGGAGGATCCGCCGGTCGAACCACCGGAGGTGCCGCCGTCGGTGGAGCCGCCGGAGTGGCCCCCGCCGGAGGAGTGGCCGCCACTGTCGCCGCCACTGTCCCCACCGGTGTCGCCGCCCGTGTCGCCGCCGCCCGTGGTTCCGCCGTCGCCTTCGACGACGGTGATGGCCGCGGTCATGTTCGGGTGGATCGAGCAGTAGTACTCGTAGGTGCCGGCCTCGGTGAAGGTGAACGACCAGCTGTCGCCGGTCTCCAGCGTGCCGGACTCCAGGGCCGCGGGCCCCGACGTCGTCACGACGTTGTGCGGCGCGGAGTCGTTGTTCACCCAGGTGACCGTGTCACCCACGCTGACGGTCAGGGCCGCCGGGCCGTAGGCGTAGTCCGCGATCTCCACCACGTGGTCGGCCATGGTGCTCGGCTGCTCGTCGTCGCCGGCGGCGACGGGCGCGGCCGGCTCCGCGGCCGGCTCGGGGTCGGCGGCGGCCACCGGCGCGGCGGCGGGCGCCGGGGCGGCGCCCGAGCCGGTGCTCTGGAGCACGCCCAGGCAGAGCACGGCCGAGAGCGCGGCGCCCAGGCCGGCGATCAGGAGCGTCCGGTTGCCGGTGGGGCGCGGCGGTTCGCGCCGCCGGGTCCCGCCGCCGGCGCGGGGGCTGTCGTTGTCGGTCATGTCGGAACGAACTCCTCTCGGAGGGGGACGCGTCGGCCGAGGGCCGGCCGGCGCGGGAAGGCGGGTCAGCGGCCCGGAGTGGACGTGACCAGCACACTCGTCGCGGCGAGCACGGCGAGCACGAGCGCCGTCTCGGCCGCGACCGAGTAGACGAAGGGCCGGACGGTCGCGGCGTCGCCGCCGAGCCGCACGGCGGTGTCGAGCCGTCGCAGCACCCAGCGGCGGCTGAACAGGGCGGCCAGCAGCACCGCGCCGACCAGCGCGACCTTGGCCACGAGCAGCCGGCCGTAGGAGGTGCCGAGCAGGGCGTCGACGGTGCCCACCACCTGCCAGGCCAGGACGAGGCCGGCGAGCGCGATGACGGCCACCGAGCCGGCCGCGAGGCGGGAGTAGGCGGGCACCACCCGGGCCAGCTCCTCGGGACGGCGGCGCGGCAACACCGCCACCAGCAGCAGCCCGAGGCCGCCGATCCAGAGCGAGACGCCGAGCAGGTGCAGCAGGTCGGCGATCTGACCGAGCGTCGGGTCGGGCCCCTCCGCCGGGTGGCCGTACATCCCGGTGGCCCGCAGCAGCCCGAGGGCGACGGCCGCGGCGCCCACCCGCCAGCCGGGCGACCTGGCGGCGGCCGCACCGCCCTGCAGAACGGTGGCCAGCACGACGGCGGCGAGTATCCACAGCAGGCCGCGGGCGGCGAGCGCCACCCCGGGGTCGGTGTCGAGCACGGCCCGGTAGGCGCCCGGGGTGAACGCGTCGCGGAGGGAGCCGCGGGTGGCGTAGGCGCCCTCCAGCCCCGCGGTCGCGACGGTGCCGGCCAGGCCGGTCAGCCAGGCGCCGACGAGCGCGGCGCGGGCTCGGCGGTCGGTGCCGCCGTCCGGCCAGAGCAGGGCGAGGAACGCCAGCCCGCCCACGAACAGCGCCAGGCCGAGGTAGCCGGTGCCGTGGGCCACGGCGAGCCAGTCGCGCACCGCGGGGTCGGCGGCGGCCGGCCCGCCGTGGGCGACGAGTCCGCCGGTCACCGGGCCGGCTCCGCGGCGTCCTCGGCGGCGGTCAGCAGGTCGTCGGACGGCGGTTCGAGACCGGTGCACAGTGGGGGCGGCTCCGCCGAGGGGGCGGCGGGGGCGACGCCCGTCAGGCCGTCCAGCAGGCCGGTGACGGTGTCGACGACGGTGGTGAGCACCGGGGCCACCAGCCGGACCTCGCCCTCCGGACAGGCGTCCTCGGAGTCCTCGGGGCCTTCGGGGTCCTCGGGGGCCTCGGGCGTCTCCGGGGCGTCGGGTCCTGGCACGACGGGAGACGGGTCGTGTTCCCCGTGCCCGGCGTCGGGCACGGGGGACGGTTGCTGGATGGGCAGGCCGCCACCGCCGCTACCGCCACCGAAGCCGCCGCCCGTTCCGAGGCCGCCTGACCCGCCGTCTTCCGGCTCGGGCCCCGTCTCGGGTTCGGGCTCGGGCTCGGGCTCGGGTTCCGGGTCGGCGGGGGGTTCGGTCGCCGCCGGGGGCGGCGCCGCGGAGCGCGCGCCGTCGTCCCGCGCGGTGAGGCCGATCCCGGAGGCGTATCCGAGGACGATCACCACCGCGCCGACCAGGGCGCCGGCGACGATCTCGTCCCGATGGTCCCGTGGCCAGACGGCCCGGGCGAAGAACGGCATGACACGCCTCCTGACATGGGCTGCTCAATGGGCGGGTCACGAGTCGACCGGAGCGCGAATTCGCGCCAACTACGCGTTGATTAAGCCGGGGTTGCCAGCCACTCCGCTCTCACCGAGGGTGAGCTGTGAGTTCGTCGGGTTCCGTGAAGGCGTGCCCTCGGCGCGAAGGAAAGGCCCGCACTGCGAAGACGCGGTGCGGGGGCGCCGAGGCCCCGCACACCACCGTCGCGCCGTCGCTCAGCCGGCCCAGCGGCCCGACGTGAAGAGGACGGTGATGACGACCATCAGGGGCGCCACCACCACGAAATAGGCCTCGCGCACCCAGGGACGGCGCAGGCTCCAGTGGGCGAGGCCGATCCACAGGGGCCACCACAGGAGGGCGGCGCGGGGGACGGAGAGGTACCAGTAGGAGGTGCCGAGGGCCCAGAGGTTGAGGGCGACGAACACCGCCTCCGGCCAGCGGCGGCGCACCAGCAGCACCACGAGCAGCGCGAGCCCGACGGCCATCGCGATCAGTTCCAGCTGGAAGCCGAGGGCGAAGCCGGTGGTCTGGACGTGGTCGAAGGCGGCCCGCCAGGTGTTCCGGAACGCCTCGACCGGGGTGTGGAACTCCCGGTTCCAGCCGCGTTCCTGGGCGTGTTTCCAGGCCATCCAGTCGCCGGTCCTGACGCGCAGGTACCCGGTGTAGGCGGCGGCCGGGAGCGCCGGGAGGGCGATCCAGGGCAGCGCCCGCAGGCGGCGGGCCCAGGGGTGGCCGCGGTGGGCGAGCAGGAACTCGACCAGGATCGCGGCGGCCAGGAACAGGCCGCTGATCCGGACGGTGGTGGCGGCCGCGGCGAGGAGACCGGCGAGCGGCCAGTTGCGGTTCCTCGCCGCGAGCCAGGCCGGCAGCGCGAACGCGAGGAACAGGGCCTCGGTGTAGCCGGCCGCGAGGAAGACGGCGGTGGGCGAGAGCAGCAGGAAGGCCGCGGCGCGCGGGCCGGCCAGGGCGCCGTCGGCCCGGCCGAGGCCGGCGATCCGGGCCAGGGCCACCACGGCGACCGCGCCGCTGACCAGCGATATCAGCAGGCCGGCCACCGTCCAGTCGCCGAGGACGGCGTGCCCGGCGCGCAGCGCCAGCGGGAAGCCGGGGAAGAACGCCACCCGGTTGTTCTCGCCCGGCTCGACGCCTGCCGTGGCGCCGAAGTAGCCGTGCTCGGCTATGTGCTGGTAGTGGCCCCAGTCCCACTGCTCCCAGCGGGACAGCCACGAGACGGGCCTGGTGGCGTCCCGCGCGGGGACCAGCCAGGTGCTGCAGTAGGTGACGAGCCACAGCCCGAGCCGGGTGAGGAGGTAGAGCCGCAGCACCCGCAGGTCGGTGGGGGTCAGCAGGTCGCGCGGCCGGCGCCGGGGGGCCGGGTCCGCGGCGTGGTGGGGCGGACGTCCCACGCCCTGCCGGGGGATCAGCGTCGTGTTCCTCACGGGGCGTCCGACCCGTCTTCCGCACCGGAGAGGGTGGTGTCGTCCTGGCTCGTGGCGTCCCAGGTCTCCGCTGGCGGTGGCGGGGGCGCGGTCGCGTCGGAGGTCTCCGAGGGCTCGGGCCGGGACGGGGTGGACGCGGGGCGGGGGTCGGCGGGTCCTGACCCGTCGCCGGCGAGGGTGTCGGGCAGCAGCAGGAGACCGAGGACGAGCCCGCAGGCGACCAGGACCGAACCGGCCGCCCTGCGCGCCGCCCGGGCGCGGCGGCGGGCGCGGACCCCGGCCATGAGGCGCTCGCGGTGCCGTGGTTCGAACGGGGTCTGCCCCGGGGCGCTGTGCATCAGGTGTGCCAGCCGCTGTTCGAACTGGTCCCGCCGTTCGGTCTGTTCCGTCTGCCTCGTCTGGTCCATGTCCGCTCCCTCAGCCCACCGGCTCGATGACGTCGGCCAGCAGCCGCCGAAGCCGCGCCACGCCGCGCGCGACGTGTGACCTGGCCGTGCCCACCGGGCACCCGAGGACGCCCGCCACCTGGCCCTCGGACAGGTCCTGGTAGTAGCGCAGCACCACCGCGGCCCGCTGCTTCGGCGGCAACTGGGCGAGCGCGGCCTCCAGCCGCGAGCGCTCACTGACGGTCGCGGACACGTCCCCCGCGGCCGGCGGCTCCGGCAACTGCGCCACGGGGCGCTCGCCCCACCAGCGCCGCCGCGCCGAGCGGGCCGCCGCCCGCGCCATCACCTTGCGCACATAGGCCTCGGGGGCCTCGTCGGCGACCCTCGGCCAGGCGAACCACAGCTTGACCAGGGACTCCTGCACCAGGTCCTCGGCGCGGTGCCGATCGCCTCCGGTGAGCAGCCGGGCGAGGTGCAGCAGCCTCGACCAGCGGGCCGCCACGAACTCGTCGAACTCACCGGCCCGAGCCTGCTCCATCCACGCTGTCCTTGCTCTCGCCGGATGCCTCCGTCACGGGGAAGACCCTGGCACCCGTTCCGCTATGCGCCCAACGGCTGTGACGCTGATCACGGCGCGGCGGTCACGATGAGTTCGCGTGCCACCGGGAGTCGGTACTCCGAGGAACAGGACACTTCGTGTGGGGAGCCACGACATGCCCGAGGACGAGCGAGAGATCAGGACCCTGGTGGAGCGGTGGGCGGCCGCCGTGCACCGGGGCGAGCTGGCCGGCGTGCTCGCCGACCACGCCGACGACATCGTCATGTTCGACGTGCCGCCGCCCTACGAGGGCGTCCGCGGCATCGACGCCTACCGCGCCGTCTGGCCGCCGTTCTTCACCTGGCAGGCGGGCGGCGCCTCGTTCGAGATCGAGTCCCTCGAGGTGACCGCGGGCGACGACGTCGCCTTCGCGCACGCCCTGCTGCGCTGCGGCACCCCTGAGGAACTGGCCGAGCGCCCGGAGAACCGGCTGCGCCTCACCCTCGGCCTCCGCAAGGAGGACGGCCGCTGGGTCGTCGCGCACGAGCACCATTCCTTCCCCTACGCCCCGGAGGCCGAGCGGGAGGCCGCCGAGCGGCGGATCCGGGCGATCCACCGGGGCTGGTTCGAGGACACCGCGGCGAAGGACCTGGACGGGCTGATGGCCCACATCGCCGACGACGTCGTCTCCTACGAGCACGACGCCCCGCTGGAGCACGTCGGCGTCGACCGCGTCCGGGAGGTCTGCCGGAGCGGGCTCGCGGCGTCGTCCGGGCCGGTCGGCTGGGAGGTCCCCGGGATGCGGGTGCTGGTCGACGGGGACCTCGCGGTCGCCTGGGGCCTCAACCGGATGACGGCCGAGGCGGAGGACGGCACGACGGCCGAGAGCTGGTCCCGCGGCACCCGCGTCTTCCAACGGCGGGACGGCGACTGGGTGGCGGTCCACCAGCACCTGTCGTACCCCTACGACCCGGAGACCGGAGAGGCGAAGACCGACCTGACCCCGTAGGCCCTGTCCGGCCAGTCAGCCGCGCTCGGCCCGCCCCAGCCGCTCGGTCGGCCCGCCAAAGGCGAGGAACAGGGTGCGGTGGGCGAGCAGCCACTCGCCGTCCCGCCGCTGGAACGCGTCCTCGTAGTGCCCGACCTGGGTGGGCGGCCGGGGCGGCAGCAGGCCGCCGGTGTGGCCGTCGACGCGGTAGGTCGTCAGGTAGGAGGTCGCCGTCGCGGTCGTCGGGGAGGTGAGCGTGACCAGGATGTTGGTGCACAGCCGGCGGGAGAGCCGGTCGGCGGGCCGGCCGCCGAAGTAGCGGCGCAGCGCCTCGCGCCCCTCGACGCGGCGGTCCCCGGCCGGCCACTCCCAGACGCCGTCCGGGGTGAACAGCTCGGCGACCGTCTCCGGTCGGCCGAGGTCGAGCCGGTGGACGAGCTCGACGATCAGACGTTCGCAGGCCCGTTCGGCGATGAGACGATCCGTCGGGGTGAGGGATTCCAGGTCCATTCCCCAGTCCTAGCAGCGACGGGCCGGGCGCCGACATCGCTTTTTCGAGCCACGACGCCGCGTCGTCGCGCGGCAGAGCCGCGTGGCCGGCGGCGGAGCCGCGGCTGCGCACCGCGCGGAGCG
>NZ_JAVREM010000068.1:0-36304 GCF_031845425.1 Streptomyces millisiae | reverse complement strand
TCCCCCACCCCCGGCCAAAAGAAAAGCCGGCACCGGCCTGGGCAGGCAGACCGGTACCGGCCCGGCGGAACGGCCGACCGCCCGCGGGTGACGGCCCGCGTCAGCCGCCCGCCAGCTCGTAGGCCTTCGCGGGCGAGAAGGAGCCCGCAGGGCCGTCGCAGCCGTCGAGCTCACCCGGCAGCTTGACCCACAGGTAGGCGTCGATCAGCCGGTTGCCGGTGGCCGCCGTCGGGTTCTGGCCGACGCGCCGCCCCGGCGGGTCGCACCATTCGCCGCCCAGCGGCCCGTTGCCGTTGCGGCTGGTGTCGATGACCGCCCGCAGGTCGGGGTCGCCGAGCTGGGCGAGGACCGCCTGGACGAAGGCGTTCTCGTCGGCCGTGGTGCGGTAGTTGGAGACGTTGGAGTAGATGCCGTCGCCGCTCCGCAGGATGCCCGCCTCCCGCAGCGTCGCCGCCATGGTGGCGGGGGAGTGCCACGCGGAGTGGCCGGCGTCGAAGTAGACCCTGGCCTCGGGGCTGGCCGCGTGGATGAGGTCGGCCGCGTCGGCCAGCGCGTTGAACCGTTCGGCGCGCTGGGCCGGGTTGAGGCAGGTGGTGAGGGCCAGCGAGTCCGGTTCGAGGATGATGACGGACTGGCCGTCGCCGAGGCCGGCCGCGAAGTCCTCGGCCCAGTCGAGGTAGGCCGTGAAGGTGGGGGCGCCGCCGGCCGAGGCGCCGCCGCAGTCCCGGTTGGGGATCATGTACGAGACGAGCACCGGCACCTCGCCGGCGGCCGCGGCGGCCGAGGTGACGGCGGCGACGTCCTGGGTCACGGTCGCCGGCCGGTAGTTGGAGAACCAGACGGCCTGCGGTTGGCTGGCGATCCGCTGGGCGATCAGTGGCTGGCGGGGGTCGTTCGGGTTCTGGGCGACCCAGCTGTGCACGTTCGCCGGGTAGTTGTGGAACACGGCGTCGTCGGGCAGCTCGGCGGCCGCGACGCCGGGGGCGGCGTCCGCGGCCTGCGCGGGGGCGAGCTGACCCGAGGTCAGCAGCAGCCCGCCGAGGGCCGCCGCCACCGCGGTCAACGCGGCTCGTGGGGTGCGCACTATGGCTCGTTCCTCTCCGGAAGAGGGGTACGGTCGTGGGGGTGTGGGAGCGCTCCCAGTGCCGCCGAAGATAGCCGCTCGACGCTGCGGAGTAAACCGTCGGGACAGGGCCGCCGCGGGTGCTCCCGCACCCGCGGCGGCTCGCGGTCAGGCGTCGGCGGTGAGCCGGACGTCCGGGATCGAGTCGAGCAGCGCGGCCCACTCCGGGTAGGTGGCCAGCTTCTTCTGGTGCATCGCCACCAGCGTGGCGGCCAGTTCCGGGTCCTCGTCGTCGGACATCCGGATCGCCGAGAGGCGCGACAGGTGCGGCACGATCTCGAAGTCGCCCTTGAGATGGACCGGGTCGTACAGGTACCGGTCGAGCGACTCCAGGTCCGCGATGCCCGCGAGATAGGTGTGGGTGAACCCGTCGGCGGGGTCGCCGAGGTCCCGGCCGACGGTCGAGAACGAGACCGACTCGACGCTCGCCGTGCGGCGCATCGCCGCCAGCACGGCCGCCCGCTGCTCGTCGGTGGTCCCGTCCTTGAAGCTGAATCGCAGGATGTTGACGATCACGCGTCTCCTCCAGGTTTCGTGGTCCGCGTTGAACTTGCTGGTTCAGAATAGCGGACTGCTTGGTAGGAGGCGGGCGTGCGCTCCCCGGCTCGGGGGTGGACGGGGGAGTGGGCCGTGCCGCGCCGCCTCAGCGCAGCCGCGCCGCCTTGAGCGCCATGTGCAGCAGCAGCCGGTCCTCGCCTTCGGCGAGATCGAGGCCGGTGAGGTGGGCGATCCTGGAGAGCCGGTAGTAGAGGGTCTGCCGGTGGATGCCGAGGGCCGCCGCGGCGCGCGCGGCCTGGCCTGCGTGGTCGAGGAACGCCTCGGCGGTTCGGGCGAGTTCACGGTGCTCGGCGCGGAGCAGCGGGCGGACCGCCGGGTCGGGGGGCACGTCGGCCAGCGCCGACAGCAGCCGGTAGGGGCCGAGTTCGCGCCAGTCGGCCACGCCGCCGAACCGGTCCTCCGCGGCGGCGACCCGGGCGGCGGCCAGCGCCTCGGGCCAGGCGCCGGCCAGCTCGGCGACCCCGCGCCGCACGGACCCGATGCCGGCGGACGTGCCGTGCGACGCCCGGTTCATCAGGTTCATGGCGACGGCGCGGGCCGTGCGCGGTCGTACCAGGACGGCCAGCGCCTGCCGCGGCTGACCCTCGTCCGCCACCGTGGCCCGCACCCCGCGTGACCGGCGCGCGGCGGCCGCGTGCGTGGGTCCTCCGGGCCGGGGCCGGCGGGCCCCGGCCGACTGTCCCTCGGTCCTCTCCTGCCCTCCGGCCGAAGGGTCCGACGGCGTGTCGTCGGTGTCCGGGCCCGGCTCGCCCTCGTCGTCGGCTCGTCCGGCCGGCGCCGGGGGGCCGGTGGTGTCGGCGGCGCGCCGGCCGGGGCGCCGGGCCTCGCCGGCCGTGGGCCGGGCGGTGGCCGAGCCGCCGGCGGGCAACAGGCAGAGGGCCAGGGCGCCGGGGGCCACCGCGGGGTCGGCCGGGGGGTCCTGCCGCCACGGCAGGACCGCGGCCACCGTCAGCGGGCCCTCGGCCGCCGGGCCGAGGGCCATGGCCAACTCGGCGGCGAGTTCCGGCCTGGCCGGGTCGCCGGGGTCCGCGGTCAGCACGGCGCGCAGCAGCGCCCCCACCCGCGCGCCCGCCCGCGTCTCCGCCGCCAGCAGGGCGCCTATCGGCGCCGCGGCCGCTATCGCGGCGGCCAGCCGGGGGTCGTCGAGCGGCGTGCCGCCCTCGTCGAGCAGCCAGATGTAGCCCTCGACGACACCCCCGTGCCGGACCGGCAGGCAGATCCGGCCGGTGAGCACCCCGGCCGCCGGGTCAGGGGGGATCCGGACCGGCCCGGTGGCCCGGGTGATGCCGAAACTCTCGAACCACCGCCGCACCGCCACCGTGGACCGCCTGCGCAGGATCGACCGCGTCCTGATCGGGTCCATCACCCGGTCGTCCTCGCTGTCGTGGACGCCGTACGCGATCAGCCCGAAGTCCCGGCTCTCCAGGGTCGCCGGGGTCCCGAGCAGCGTCGAGACCTCGTCGACCAGGTCCTGATACTCCGTCCGCACGCCTCGCCGTCACCTTTCCTGTTGCGTCCGCCGCGTCGTGTCGTGTCCGGTCGCGTCGGGCGGGGGCCTCCGCCGACCATTCTGGTACAGCGGTCATACACATGTCTGAGATCCCGGACATGGCCGCCGGACAGCTGTCGATGGCGAGTGATCCGGGCGTTCCCTACCTTCACGGGTAAGCCGCACCCTCCGGCTCGTCTTCGCCGACTCTTTACGTGGAGGTGCCCGTGCTGGGACCCGTCCTACTCGCGGCGGCACGCAGCGACACCGTCCGGCGGCTCGTCTCGGGGGCGCCCGTCACCCGCGGGGTCGTGGCGCGCTTCGTCCCCGGTGAGCGGCTGGAGACGGCGCTGGACGCCGCCGCGGGACTGCTGGCCGACGGCCTGGAGGTGACGTTCGATCACCTGGGCGAGGACGTCACCGACGTCGCCAGCGCGCTGCGCAGCCGGGACGCCTGCCTGGCGCTCGTCGAGGCGCTGGCCGGCGAGGACCTCGGCACCCGGGCCGAGGTCTCGGTGAAGCTGTCCGCCCTCGGCCAGGCGCTGCCCGGCGGTCACGACCTGGCGCTGCGCCATGTGCTGCCGGTGGTGGAGGCCGCGGCGGCGGCCGGCACCACGGTCACCCTGGACATGGAGGACCACACCACCACCGACTCGACGCTGGCGATCCTGGCCGAGTTGCGCGAGCGGTTCCCCGAGACGGGCGCGGCGGTGCAGTCGTACCTGTTCCGCACCGAGAAGGACTGCCAGACGCTGGCGGCCTCGGGGGCCAGGGTGCGCCTGGTCAAGGGGGCGTACCGGGAGCCGGCGTCCGTGGCGTACCAGCACCGGGCCGAGGTGGACCGGGCCTACGTCAGGTGCCTGCGGACCCTGTTGGCCGGCGAGGGCTACCCCATGGTCGCCACCCACGACCCGCGTCTGGTCGCCGTCGCGCAGGCGCTCGCCGCGCGCCTCGGCCGCCGACCCGGCTCCTACGAGTTCCAGATGCTCTACGGGATCCGACCGGTCGAGCAGCGCCGGCTGGCGGCCGAGGGACACCGGATGCGGGTCTACCTGCCCTACGGCACCGACTGGTACGGCTACTTCATGCGCCGGCTCGCCGAGCGCCCGGCGAACCTCGCCTTCTTCGCCCGCTCGCTGGCCGGGCGCCGCTGACCCGCGCCCCGACACGCTGACCGACCCACCCGCGACCACGTGAGAAGGAGTGTCCAGGTCATGGACGGAGTGACCCAGGTACCCATGCCGGCGAACGAGCCCGTGCACAGCTACGCCCCCGGATCCGCCGAGCGCGCCCGCCTCGAACGCAAGCTCAAGGAGCTCGCCGACAACCCGGTGGAGCTGCCCATGACCATCGGGGGCGTGCGCCGGATGGGCGGCGGCGAGCGGTTCGACGTCGTGCAGCCGCACAACCACCGGGCCAGGCTCGGCACGGCGGCGCACGCCACCCGGCAGGACGCCCAGGACGCGGTCGACGCCGCGCTGGCCGCGGCCCCCGGGTGGCGGTCGCTCTCCTTCGACGACCGGGCCGCCGTCTTCCTCAAGGCCGCCGAACTGCTGTCGGGGCCCTGGCGGGAGACCATCGCCGCCTCGACCATGCTCGGCCAGTCCAAGACGATCCAGCAGGCGGAGATCGACGCGCCCTGCGAGCTGATCGACTTCTGGCGGTTCAACGTGCACTTCGCCCGCGAGATTCTGGCCGAGCAGCCGCCGGTGCAGCCCAAGGGCGTGTGGAACCGGATGGACTTCCGGCCGCTGGAGGGCTTCGTCTACGCGATCACCCCGTTCAACTTCACCGCGATCGCCGGCAACCTGCCCACCGCCCCGGCCCTGATGGGCAACGTGGTGGTGTGGAAGCCGTCGCCGACCCAGACGCACTCGGCGGTGCTGCTGATGCGGCTGCTCGAGGAGGCGGGGCTGCCACCCGGGGTCGTCAACCTGGTGACCGGCGACGGCCGGGAGGTGTCCGAGGTGGCGCTGCCCCACCCCGACCTGGCGGGCATCCACTTCACCGGCTCGACCACGACGTTCCGCTACCTGTGGCAGCAGGTCGGCGCGCACATCGAGCGGTACCGCAACTACCCGCGGATCGTCGGCGAGACCGGCGGCAAGGACTTCATCGTGGCCCACCCGACCGCCGACCCGGCGGTGCTGCGGACCGCGATCACCCGGGGCGCCTTCGAGTACCAGGGACAGAAGTGCTCGGCGGCCTCCCGCGCGTATGTGCCGCGCTCGCTGTGGGAGGGCGGGCTGCGGGACGAGCTCGTCGCGGAGACCGAGGGCCTGACGATGGGCGACCCGAGCGACCTGTCGAACTTCATGGCCGCGGTCATCGACGAGCGCGCCTTCGCCAAGAGCAAGGCGGCCATCGACCGGGCCAGGACCGACCCGTCCTGCGAGATCGTCGCGGGCGGCACCTACGACGACTCGGTCGGCTACTTCGTCAGGCCGACGGTCTTGACCTGCTCCGACCCGGACAACGAGGTGTTCTCGACCGAGTACTTCGGCCCGATCATCGCCGTCCACGTCTACGAGGACGACACCTTCGACACCATGCTCGAACAGATGGAGTCGGTGGCGGCCTACGCGCTGACCGGGGCCGTGCTGGCCGGGGACCGGGCGGTGGCGGCCAGGGCCAGCGAGCGGCTGCGGTACGCGGCGGGCAACTTCTACCTCAACGACAAGCCCACGGGGTCGGTCGTCGGCCAGCAGCCCTTCGGCGGGGCGCGGGCCTCCGGCACCAACGACAAGGCGGGCTCCAAGTTCAACCTGCTGCGGTGGACCTCGCCGCGGGTGATCAAGGAGACCCAGGTGCCACCGACCGACTACCGCTATCCGCACATGGGCTGAGCCCTCGGAAGGGCGCGGGGGAACCGGATCGGGTGATTCGTGTCTCACATACTAGGACGGTCAAGTATTTGGCGAGACAACACTGTGGATCACCGCTACTTTTGTGGAGGCTCGCAGGCCGGGCAGCGTCGCCCGGCCGCTCCACACCCCCGCGCCTGGAGCTGATCCCATGGACGCAACGCTGCCCATGACCACCGTCACCCGCCCGCGCTCGGCCGACGACTCGGCCCTGACCAGGGCCCGCGCCGCGGCCCGGGCCGCCAGGGACACCACCCGCCGTCGCGCGGCCGTCGCGCTCCAGCGCGCCCTGGACCGCCGGGACAACGGCGCCGAGTTCGACGAGGACTGAGTCGCGCCCAGCCGTCCGGATGATGGACGAGGTGGTGTCAGACCGTGGGACGGCGTTAGGGTCCTCCCATGGCTCGCAGTATCGATCTCGCGGTGATTCCCGGTGACGGCATCGGTCCCGAAGTGGTGGACCAGGGGCTCAAGGTCCTGACCGCCGTCCTGCCCGGCGACGTCAAGCTGGAGACCACCACCTACGACCTCGGCGCCAAGCGGTGGCACGCCACCGGCGAGACGCTGCCGGACGCGGAGCTCGAGCGGCTGAAGGCCCACGACGCGATCCTGCTCGGCGCCATCGGTGACCCCACGGTGCCGTCCGGGGTGCTGGAGCGGGGGCTGCTGCTCAAGCTGCGCTTCGTGTTCGACCACTATGTGAACCTGCGTCCCAGCAAGCTGTTCCCCAACACCCCGACCCCACTGGCCGGCCGCCCCGACATCGACTTCGTCGTCGTCCGCGAGGGCACCGAGGGCCTCTACGTCGGCAACGGTGGCTCGGTGCGCACCGGCACCCCCGCCGAGATCGCCAACGAGGTGAGCGTCAACACCGCCTACGGCGTGGAGCGGGTCGTCCGGGACGCGTTCGAGCGGGCCGCCGCCCGGCCGCGCAAGAAGCTCACCCTGGTCCACAAGACCAACGTGCTGGTGCACGCCGGCCACCTGTGGCAGCGCACCGTGGACCGGGTCGCCCAGGAGTACCCGCAGGTCAGCACCGACTACCTGCACGTCGACGCGGCGACCATCTTCCTGGTCACCCAGCCCGAGCGGTTCGACGTGATCGTCACGGACAACCTCTTCGGCGACATCCTCACCGACCTGGCCGCGGCCGTCACCGGCGGCATCGGCCTCGCCGCCTCGGGCAACATCAACCCGACCGGCGCCTTCCCCTCGATGTTCGAGCCGGTCCACGGCTCCGCGCCGGACATCGCGGGCACCGGCAAGGCCGACCCGACGGCCACCGTGCTCTCCGTCGCCCTGCTGCTGCGCCACCTCGGCCACGAGGCGGAGGCCGCCCGCGTCGAGGAGGCGGTCACCGCCGACCTCGCCGAGCGCGACGCCGCCGCCCCGCGCTCCACCGACGCGATCGGCGACGCGCTCGCGGCCCGAGTATCCGGCTGACGACGCCGGCACTCCGCCCCATCCCCACCAGGCCGCCGGCACGCCCGGCGGCCTGGGAAACTCTGCCGCCGGCTGCCACCATCACCCCAGGACCGCCCCCCGTGCGCATGCCGCCGCACCTCGCGCCATAATCGACCGCACACCGGTCATCTCATACGCGGGGCCGTCGCGCATCCGGATGCTCGGACGTCCTAGTACCCATCCGGCGCGGGCTCGCGGTCCGCCCACCCGATACGTGAAGGACTCGCTCACCATGACGACCCCCATCACCTTCGACCTCAAGCCCTCCACCCAGCCGCTCTCCGAGGCCGAGCGCGCCGCCGCGACGGCCGAGCCGGGCTTCGGCCGGTACTTCACCGACCACATGGTCACCATCCGCTACACCGAGGGCCGCGGCTGGCACGACGCCACCCTCCAGCCGTACGCCCCGATCCCGCTCGACCCGGCGACCATGGCGCTGCACTACGGGCAGGAGATCTTCGAGGGCCTCAAGGCCTACCGGCAGCCCGACGGCTCGGTCGTCACCTTCCGCCCCGACGCCAACGCCCGCCGCTTCCAGCGCTCGGCCAGGCGGCTCGGCATGCCCGAGCTACCGGTCGAGACCTTCGTCGAGGCCATCGACGTGCTGGTCGCGCAGGACGCGGCCTGGGTGCCGAGCGGCGCCGGTCAGACGCTCTACCTGCGGCCCTTCATGTTCGCCACCGAGGTGGGCCTCGGCATCAACCGGCCGGCCAACGAGTACCTCTTCATGGTGATCGCCTCGCCGGCCGGCGACTACTTCGCCGGCGGCGTGAAGCCCGTCTCCGTCTGGCTGTCCAACGAGTACGTGCGCGCCGCCCCCGGCGGCACCGGCGAGGCCAAGTGCGCGGGCAACTACGCGGCCGCCTTCCTCGCCCAGGCCGAGGCGGTCCGGCACGGCTGCGACCAGGTGGTCTGGCTGGACGCGGTGGAGCGCCGCTTCGTCGAGGAGATGGGCTCCTCCAACCTCTACTTCGTGCGGGGGAGCGGCCCCGACGCGCGGATCTACACGCCCGAGCTCACCGGTACCCTGCTGCCCGGCATCACCCGCGACTCGCTGCTGACCATCGCCGCCGACCTCGGCTACCCGACCGAGGAGTTCCGGATCACCGTGGACGACTGGCGGCGGGAGAGCGAGAGCGGCGCCATCACCGAGGTCTTCGCCTGCGGCACCGCCTCGGTGATCACCCCGGTCGGCTCGGTCAGGTCGAGCGAGGGCGCCTGGACCATCGCCGACGGGCAGGCCGGCCAGATCACCCTGGGACTGCGCGAGGCCCTGGTGGACATCCAGACCGGGCGCGCCGAGGACCGGCACGGCTGGCTGCACCGCGTCGCCTAGCCGCCGCGTCCGGATCCTGAGACAGCGGGTGGCACGGGCGTCCGCCTGTGCCACACTCGCTGCCATGCTCTCGTTCGCCAGCATTATTGGCAGCTAGCGCGCCGGTCACCCAAGTCCCCGACCCGCGCGCAGACCTCTCGCATCCGCGAGGGGTCTTTTCGTTTTCCGGCACACTTGACCGTAGAGGGTTCGACAGGAGTTCCGTACCACCATGACCAGCAAGGACGAGCCGGGCACCCAGGCCCCGGGCGACGGCTTCCACGTCTTCGACACCACCCTGCGGGACGGCGCCCAGCGGGAGGGCATCACGCTCACCGTCGCCGACAAGCTGACCATCGCCCGGCACCTCGACGACTTCGGCGTCGGCTTCATCGAGGGCGGGTGGCCGGGGGCCAACCCCAGGGACACCGAGTTCTTCCAGCGGGCCCGCGCCGAGATCCCGTTCCGGCACGCCGAGCTGGTCGCCTTCGGCTCCACCCGCAGGGCGGGCGTGGCCGTGGCGGACGACCCGCAGGTGCGGGCGCTGCTCGACTCCGAGGCCCCGGTGGTCACGCTCGTCGCCAAGGCCCACGACCGGCACGTCGAGCTGGCGCTGCGCACCACGCTGGCCGAGAACCTGGCCATGATCGAGGACACCGTCAGCCACCTGCGTGCCCACGGCCGCCGGGTCTTCGTCGACTGCGAGCACTTCTTCGACGGCTACGCCGCCAACCCCGACTACGCGCTCGACGTCGTGCGCACCGCCCACCGGGCCGGCGCCGACGTGGTGGTGCTCTGCGACACCAACGGCGGCATGCTCCCCGCGCGGGTGCAGGCCGTGGTGCGCACCGTGGTGACCGACACCGGCGCCCGGATCGGCATCCACGCCCAGGACGACACCGGCTGCGCGGTGGCCAACACGCTGGCCGCCGTGGACGGCGGCGCCACCCATGTGCAGTGCACGGCCAACGGCTACGGCGAGCGGGTCGGCAACGCCAACCTCTTCCCGGTGGTCGCGGCCCTGGAGCTCAAGTACGACCGGCGGGTGCTGCCGCCCGGCTCGCTCACCGAGATGACCCGCATCTCGCACGCGATCGCGGAGGTCGTCAACCTCACCCCGGCCACCCACCAGCCCTACGTCGGCGTCTCCGCCTTCGCGCACAAGGGCGGGCTGCACGCCTCGGCGATCAAGGTGGACCCAGACCTCTACCAGCACATCGACCCCGAGCTCGTGGGCAACTCGATGCGGATGCTGGTCTCCGACATGGCGGGCCGGGCCTCCGTCGAGCTCAAGGGCCGGGAGCTCGGCTACGACCTGGCGGGGGACCGTGAGCTCGTCGGCCGGATCGTCGACCGGGTCAAGGCCCAGGAGCTCAAGGGCTTCAGCTACGAGGCGGCCGACGCCTCCTTCGAGCTGCTGCTGCGCGAGGAGGCCGACGGCGGCCCGCAGCGCTTTTTCCGGCTGGAGTCGTGGCGCACCATCACCGACCAGCGCGCGCTCTCCGGCACGGAGGCCGCCGGGACCGTGGAGACCGTGGAGAACGAGGCCACCGTCAAGCTGTGGGCCAAGGGCGAGCGGATCGTCGCCACCGGCGAGGGCAACGGTCCGGTGCACGCGCTCGACCAGGCGCTGCGCGCCGGCCTGGAGCGGACCTTCCCCGAGCTGGCCAGGCTCCAGCTGGTGGACTACAAGGTCCGCATCCTGGAGGGCAGGCAGGGCACCCAGTCCACCACCCGGGTGCTGATCACCACCAGCGACGGCACCGCCGAGTGGTCCACGGTGGGCGTCGCGGACAACGTCATCGCCGCCTCCTGGCAGGCGCTCGACGACGCCTACACCTACGGGCTGCTGCGCGCCGGGGTGCGCCCCAACGAGTGAGCCGGGCGGTCGGGCACTGTGGGGAGCTCACAGTGCCCTGACGCTCTTCGCTGTGCTTTTCCGCGCTCTATGTGCGGCGCGGCCATCAAACGGCGGCGGAGACTGTACGGATCTGACGAGGGCGGCACCGGCACACGTTTCGTAGGGTCTATACATGACCGATCAAGCCGCGGCCGAAGCGCCGAACGCGCCAGACACGGTGACCGCCATCGACGCCCACGGGCGCGTGGCGGAGCTGCGGGCCATCCGCGAGGAGGCGGTGCGCGGCCCCTCGGAGAAGGCGACCGAGGCGCAGCACGCCAAGGGCAAGCTGACCGCCAGGGAGCGGATCGATCTGCTGCTCGACCCCGACTCGTTCCGCGAGGTGGGCATGTTGCGGCGGCACCGGGCCACGGGCTTCGGTCTCGAGGCCAAGCGCCCCTACACGGACGGCGTGGTCACCGGCTACGGCACGGTGCACGGGCGCCAGGTCTTCGTCTACGCGCACGACTTCCGGATCTTCGGCGGGGCGCTCGGCGAGGCCCACGCCGCCAAGATCCACAAGATCATGGACATGGCCATGGCGGCCGGCGCGCCGCTCGTGTCGTTGAACGACGGCGCGGGCGCGCGCATCCAGGAGGGCGTCGTGGCCCTCGCCGGCTACGGCGGCATCTTCCAGCGCAACACCAGGGCGTCCGGGGTGATCCCGCAGATCTCGGTGATGCTCGGCCCCTGCGCCGGCGGCGCGGCCTACTCGCCGGCGCTGACGGACTTCGTGTTCATGGTGCGGGAGACCGCCCAGATGTTCATCACGGGGCCCGACGTCGTCAAGACCGTCACCGGCGCGGACGTCACGCACAACGGCCTGGGCGGCGCCGACGTGCACGCCGAGACCTCGGGCGTGGCGCACTTCGCCTACGACGACGAGGAGTCCTGCCTGGAGGAGGTCCGCTTCCTCCTCTCGCTGCTCCCGAGCAACAACCGCGAGAACCCGCCCGCCTCGCCCACCGAGGACCCGGTGGACCGCCGCTGCGAGGCGCTGGTCGACCTGGTCCCGGTCGACGGCAACCGCCCCTACGACATGCGGGCGGTCATCGAGGAGCTGGTCGACGACGGCGAGTTCCTCGAGGTGCACGAGCGCTGGGCGACCAACCTCATCTGCGCGCTCGCCAGGTTCGACGGCCAGGTGGTGGGCATCGTCGCCAACCAGCCGCAGTCGCTGGCCGGCGTGCTCGACATCTCCGCCTCGGAGAAGGGCGCGCGCTTCGTCCAGATGTGCGACGCGTTCAACATCCCGATCCTCACGCTGCTGGACGTCCCCGGCTTCCTGCCGGGCGTCGACCAGGAGCACGGCGGCATCATCAGGCACGGCGCCAAGCTGCTGTACGCCTACTGCAACGCCACCGTGCCGCGGATCTCGCTGATCCTGCGGAAGGCGTACGGCGGCGCCTACATCGTGATGGACTCGCAGACCATCGGCGCCGACGTCACCCTCGCCTGGCCCACCAACGAGATCGCGGTGATGGGCGCCGAGGGCGCGGCCAACGTGATCTTCCGGCGGCAGATCGCCGCGGCCGAGGACCCCGAGGCCATGCGGTCGCGCATGGTCAAGGAGTACAAGGCGGAGCTGATGCACCCCTACTACGCGGCCGAGCGCGGCCTGGTGGACGACGTCATCGACCCGGCGGAGACCCGGCACGTGCTGATCCAGTCGCTGGCGATGCTGCGCAACAAGCACGCCGACCTGCCGGTCCGCAAGCACGGCAACCCGCCCCAGTGAGTGAAGGAGACTCCGCGAGATGAGCAGCGACCCCCGTCTGGTGCGCGTGGAGAAGGGCGAGGCCAGCCCGGAGGAGCTGGCCGCCGTCACCGCCCTGCTGGTGGCCCGTGCCGCCCGGCAGGACGCCGAGCCCACCGCCGCCGACCGCAGCACCGCCGGCTGGCGCCGTCTTGAGCGCAGCGCCGGCTACCGCGCCCCCCACAGCTGGCAGGGCTGACGCGCCGCCCCGCGCGCCCTGACACGCGAACGGCCCCCGGCTCGAAGCCGGGGGCCGTTCGCGTGTGAGACGTGGGTCAGGCGGCGTCCTCGCGCTCGTTGAGGATGGTGCGGCGCGGGTTGGCCGTGGCCCGGGGGAGCTCCGGCGTGCGCGCCTTGGGGCGCTCGCCCGGGGCGAGCTCTCCGGCGTCGGAGAGGTGTGCCAGGGTGGTGCGCCGCGGGTTGGCGATGGAGCGCATGGTCAGGGTGCTCTTCACGGTGCTCTGCCTTGAGGTCTCTTGTCGTTTCGGGACGTTCTGTAAAGCGAGGCTAGGGCCGCTATACCCGTCGGAAGCGGGTAATCAGCCATATGCTCGGTGTGAGTTTGCTCACGGCGACTCGGAGAAATGACCGCAAACCCGGACAGTCGATGAACGGGGCAAAGCGGTCATATGGCTCCATAGGTTTACTCCTTCCTCACGATAGCTACCCGTTGTGTGCTTGTTCGATGAGGATGTGGTGCACAAAAGTCCGATTTCTCCTCGCCGACCGTGTACATGCCGTGACGAAGTGTCTCCATAGCGTCATAGATGTCACGGGAGCGTTCCCAGACCTTGTTGCGGATCGGCCACTGTGCTGGAATCACACGGACCGTCGCGGGTCGGCCACCGAAGCGAGGGGCGCACGCCAGTGCCACTCACCGCGCTGACCGCCAGACGCGTCGGTTGCCCACGACCGTTACGGGGCTCGTGTGCCCCCGGCTCGACACCGTCACGTCGTCGTCACGACGCGACGCTCAAGGTCCAGAGGTTGCGACGCCAGTGCAGGGACGTTTCAAGAGGGAAGGCAGTGCTGCGGGGGATGCGGAGCCTGGTGGTGTGATGGACCGCGGCTCCTCCGCCGGGTCCGGCCCAGGGGGCGGCGACCCGGCGCAGCACCCCGCGGGGGGTGAGCAGCCCGCCCAGGAGCCGGCTGCCACCGGCGCCGAGGAGAGCCCTGCGCCCGCCCGGCCCAGCCACGCCGGATCGCGCCTCGCGCTGCGCAACTGGCGCATCAGCACCCGCCTGGTCTCGCTGATCGCGCTGCCCGTGGTCGCCGCCACCATCCTGGGCGGCTTCCGGATCCAGAACTCGATGGAGGACATCGAGAAGCTGGACGACCTGCAGCTGCTCACCGACATGACCCAGGTGGCGACCCAGTTCGCCCAGGCGCTGCAGGAGGAGCGCGACCGTTCCGCCGGCCCGCTCGTCAGCAACGGCGGTCTGGACCGGAACAGCGACGAGGTCGTGGCGGCCCGCGAGCAGACCAACCAGGCCCTGCGCGCCTTCAGCGACGCCCGACTGCGCCTCACCGACACCGACGAGGCCATGCGCGGCGTGATCTCCACGGTGATCAACATCGGTCGCCAGGTCAACGAGATCAGCACCATCCGCCGGCAGGCCTACGAGGACCCGGAGAACGTCGGCCAGACGATCAGCGCCTACAACAACCTGATCGACTCGCTGCACAACCTCTCGCTCGACATGGCCCAGGCCACCAGCAACGGCGAGATGATCCGCTCCACCCGTGCGCTGGCCGCCTTCTCCTCGGCCAAGGAACACGCCTCCATCCAGCGCGCCGTGATCACCGCGGGGCTCGCCCGCGACGAGATCCAGGGGCAGAGCGCCGACCTCTCCGACGCCGACTGGCGTCTCGGCCGCAACAGCAGCCTCAGCGAGGAGGCCCAGCTGGAGGCCTTCGCGCAGATCTACGGCCAGAGCCGGGCCAACGACCGGCTCGCCCCGCTCGAGGGCGGCGTCGCCAACATCACCCAGGCCGACCAGTACGCGCAGCGGGTCTTCTCCGCCCCCGAGGGCATCAGGAACTCGGAGGAGCGCAGCTACCGCAACTGGTACGAGCAGGACCGGACCAAGATCGACGCGATGAACGTCATCGAGGCCGAACTGCTGGCCGAGATGCAGGCCCAGGCCAACGCCCTGCGGGACGAGGCCCAGCAAGAGGCCGTCATCAACGGCGCCGTCGTGATCCTGGTGCTCGGCATCTCGCTGGTCGGCGCCTTCGTGGTGGCCCGCTCCATGGTCCGCTCGCTGCGCCGGCTGCAGGAGACCGCCACCGAGGTCGCCCGCAAGCGGCTGCCCGAGGTCGTCAAGCAGATGTCCGAGGCCGAGCCCGAGGAGGTGGACACCACCGTCGAGTCGGTCGGCGTCTACACCAGGGACGAGATCGGCAAGGTGGCCCAGGCGTTCGACGACGTCCACCGCGAGGCGGTCCGCCTCGCCGGTGAGCAGGCCCTGCTGCGGGGCAACGTCAACGCGATGTTCACCAACCTCTCGCGGCGCAGCCAGGGTCTGATCCAGCGTCAGCTCTCCCTGATCTCCGAGCTCGAGTCGCGCGAGGCCGACCCGGACCAGCTGTCCTCGCTGTTCAAGCTCGACCACCTGGCCACCCGCATGCGCCGTAACGGTGAGAACCTGCTGGTCCTCGCCGGTGAGGAGCCGGGCCGCCGGTGGACCCGCCCGGTGCCGCTGGTCGACGTGCTGCGCGCCGCGGCCTCCGAGGTGGAGCAGTACGAGCGCATCGAGCTGAGCGCCGTCCCCAAGACGGAGGTCGCAGGACGGGTCGTCAACGACCTGGTGCACCTGCTCGCCGAGCTGTTGGAGAACGCCACCTCGTTCTCCTCGCCGCAGACCAAGGTCAAGGTCACCGGTCACGCGCTGCCCGACGGCCGGGTGCTGGTGGAGATCCACGACACCGGCATCGGCCTGTCCCCCGAGGACCTGGCCGAGATCAACGACCGGCTCGCCAACCCGCCCACCGTCGACGTCTCGGTCTCCCGCCGCATGGGCCTGTTCGTGGTCGGCCGGCTTTCGCTGCGCCACGGCATCAGGATCCAGCTGCGGCCCTCCGACTCCGGTGGCACCACCGCCCTGGTGATGCTGCCCGCGGACGTCGCCCAGGGCGGCGCCAGGCCGCGTCCGGCGGCCCCGTCGACCGCCCCCGCCACCGCGACCCTGCAGCGCGAGACCCCGCCGACCCGCCGCCCCGGCGGCGAGGCCGGCGGACCCGCCCTGGACGGCCGTCGCGCCGCCGGCCAGCCGGCCGGCTGGCAGCGCAGCCTGGAGCGCAGCGAGTCCACCCGCCAGGTGCCCCGTCGCCCGAGCCGTCCCGAGCTGCCCTCGCGCCCCGTGGGCGCGTCGGGCCCCGGGACCCCGGGCCCCCGGCAGGGCGGGCCCCACGAGCCGCCCGCCGCGCCCCCCTCGATGCCCGAGCCGGCGATGCCCGGCGGCACCGGCGGCACTGGCGGTGGCCGGCCGAGCTGGGCCAGCATGGAGGACAGCGGCCGAATACCGGTGGTGCGCGGTGAGTCCGAGCAGCCCCGCGGGCACGACGACGGCGAGTCCGCCGGCACCGGCGAGTTCCCCAGGCCCGGCTACGGCGGCGGGCAGTCCGGCGCGCCAAGCCGCTCCTCGATGGCCGACGCCTTCGCCCGCCGCGAGCCGCGCCAGCAGCCGTCCCAGCCGCCGGCGCGACCCGAGGACACCGGCGAGTTCGGCTTCCCGCCGGCCCGCCAGGCCCCGATCCCCGACCCGGTCGCCGGCTACCGGGCGGCCAGTGACCCGGCCGAGTTCAACACCCGTGAGTTCCCCGCCGTCCGCCCGGACGAGCCACCGCAGCGGCGGCCGGAACCGCGCCGCGACGCGTGGTCGGAGCCCGAGCGTGACTGGTCGCGCGCCGAGCCGGCCCGCCAGCCGGAGCCGCAGCCGCAGTCGCAGTCGTACCAGCGTGAAGAGCCGCGCCCCGCGCCCTACCAGCGCCAGGAGCCGCCCCGGGCGCCCGACGAGTTGCGCGACCCGCTGCCCAGCCAGCGGCCCCAGCACGCCCCGGAACGCACCCCGATCTTCGAGGAGATGGAGTCGACGTGGTTCGGCCTGCGCCGCGCCAGCGCCCCGACCCCCTATCCCTCGCGGGAGCCGGCCGGCTCCCGGCAGTCCCCCCAGCAGTCGGCACAGCCCGTCCAGCAACGTCCCGCGAGTCCGGCACGTCCCGCCGTCCGGCAGGAGCAGCGCCAGACCACCGGTGAGATCGGCGCCCCGTGGCGTCCGTCGCCCAACGACGAGACCTGGCGGCAGGCCGAACAGCTGCGCCAGCCGTCCGCGGGTGGCGTCACCGACGCGGGGCTGCCGCGGCGGGTGCCACGCGCCAACCTCATGGCGGGCGCGGCGCAGCCGGCGCAGCAACAGGCGGCCCCGGCCGGCCCGATGGTCTCCCGTAGCCCGGACGACGTCCGCGGCCGGCTGACCAACCTGCGGCGGGGGATTCAACAGGGGCGCCAGGCCGGTTCCACGGCCGGCCGGACAGACCGGGGCTTCGGCCCCATGTACCAGTAGGAGCGTTGGTGTGAGCCCGATGAGCCAGGCGGCGCAGAACCTGAACTGGTTGATCACCAGCTTTGTGGAGAACACCCCCGGGGTGTCGCACACGGTGGTGGTTTCCGCTGATGGTCTTCTTCTGGCGTTGTCCGAGGGGTTTCCGCGGGATCGTGCTGATCAGTTGGCGGCGGTGGCTTCCGGGCTGACGTCGTTGACGGCTGGCGCGTCGCGGATCTTCGAGGGTGGTGCGGTGAATCAGACGGTGGTGGAGATGGAGCGGGGGTTCCTCTTCATCATGTCGATTTCGGATGGTTCGTCGTTGGCGGTGTTGGCGCATCCGGAGGCCGATATCGGTCTGGTGGGGTATGAGATGGCGTTGCTGGTGGACCGTGCCGGTACCGTTCTGACGCCCGACCTCCGCGCCGAACTCCAAGGCTCCCTTCTCAACTGACGCAGAAGCTCCCCCCACATGAGCACCATCAACTGAATTGCTGACCTGAGGTATCGCTCGGAGGAGCTATGATCACCCCGCCACCTTCGCAGGGCCCGTACGGTGCGTCGCATCATTACGGGTCTTATGACGACGAGGGCGATCAGCCCTTGGTGCGTCCCTATGCGATGACCGGTGGCCGGACGAGGCCGCGGTACCAGTTGGCCATCGAGGCGCTGGTGAGCACCACGGCGGATCCGGTGCAGCTCCAGGGCCTGTTGCCGGAGCACCAGCGGATCTGCCAGCTGTGCCTCGAGGTCAAGTCGGTGGCCGAGGTGTCCGCGCTGCTCGGGATGCCGTTGGGGGTGGCCCGGATTCTGGTGGCCGATCTCGCCGAGGCGGGCCTGGTCGCCATTCACCAGCCGGGTCATGACGGGGATCCGGGTGGTCAGCCTGATGTGACACTGCTCGAAAGGGTGCTCAGTGGACTTCGCAAGCTCTAGCGGTCCGGGCCGTCCGGCTCCCTCCCGTGCCACTACGTCTGCGAAGATCGTGATCGCGGGTGGGTTCGGGGTGGGGAAGACCACGTTTGTGGGGTCGGTGTCGGAGATCAATCCGCTGCGGACCGAGGCGGTGATGACGTCCGCGTCGGCGGGGATCGATGATCTGACGCACACGAGTGGTAAGACGACGACCACGGTGGCGATGGACTTCGGTCGTATCACGTTGGATCAGGATTTGATCCTGTATCTGTTCGGTACGCCGGGGCAGGACCGTTTCTGGTTCATGTGGGATGACCTGGTGCGTGGTGCGATCGGTGCGATCGTGTTGGTGGACACGCGGCGTCTTGCGGACTGTTTTCCGGCGGTGGACTACTTCGAGAACAGTGGTCTGCCGTTCGTGATCGCGTTGAACGGGTTCGACGGGCATCAGCCGTACTCGCCGGAGGAGGTGCGGGAGGCGTTGCAGATCGGTCCTGACGCGCCGATCATCACCACCGACGCCCGGACCCGGGCCGAGGCGAAGAGCGCCCTGATCACCCTCGTCGAACACGCGCTCCTCGCCCGTCTGCACTGACCGGTCCCGCCCCGGTCGCCCGCCGCCCGCCGGCCCTCGCCGGCGGGCTGTGCTGTCCCCGCGGCCGTCGCCCCCGCGGCGATCTGTGCCGTCCGTCACGGCCACACGGAACCTCCATCTCTTCTCCGGAATCTCGTAACGATTCGGCCGGCATTTCCCCGCATTGTGCGCACGCGTCGCGAGCGTCCGGCTCCGCTGCGCACACGAACTCCCGGCGTTTCACGGCTTGTCGTGGGTGATGACCCTTTTGTGGGTGTTCATGGGTGGCCGGAAACAGCCTGGTTTGGGGGATTGGAAAGTCGTCGCGTGGCGTGTTGGAATCCACGGAACCCCCGGGCGTGACCGGCCCACCCGCGATGGCGAAATCAATGCCGAGAGGTGACAGCCTGTGAGGCGCAACACCGCGACTCCCCCGAATTCCGGAGAAGCGGCGGCCCTCGGCGGACCGGGTCGGGGCGGTTTCGAGCCGCCCACCGCGACGGCCCGGCCGCCGGCCGGAGCCGCCGGAGCCGACGAACAACCGCCCTCCGCCGGCTCCCGGTTCGCCCCCCGCAACTGGCGGGTGGCCACCAAGCTCTACGCGATCCTGCTCATCCCCGTGCTGGTCGCCCTCCTGCTGGGCGGGGTGCGCGTCCGGGACTCCTACGACCGCTGGCAGGAGGCCGACGCCGCCGAGCGCATCGCCGAGCTGGTCCGTGCCTCCACCGCCTACGGGCACGCGCTGATCGACGAACGCGACGTCACCGCCGGCCCGTTGCTGGCCGGCGACACCGGTTCCGAGATCGTCGCCCGGGCCAGGGCGGCCACCGACGCCGCCCGTGACGAGTTCTACGCGCGTGTCGACGACGCCCCCGACACCGACAGCCTGCGCCGCCGCGTCGACGCCGTGGCGCAGGCCGAGCCCCAGCTCCAGCCGCTGCGCGACGCCGCCTACAGCGGCGAACTCCCGGGTGTGGCCACCGAGGAGGGCTACGTCGCGGTCCAGCACCCGCTGATGTCCTTCTCCAACGAACTCGGCCTCGGCTCCGACAACATCGCCGCGTACGGGCGCACCGTCTACGCCATCTCCCTCGCCAAGGCGGCCAGTTCGCTGCAGCGCTCGATCGGCACCCACCTGCTCGTGGCGCCCGGCCCCGGCGAGCGGGCTACCGAGACCCAGCTCACCGCGTTCGGCTCCTACGCCTACCTGGAGAACATCGCCCGCGCCGAGTACGTGACCGCGGGCACCGCCGAGGACGGGCGGCGACTCACCGAGGCCATGGCCGAGGCCGCCGACGACGCGGCGGCCGCCGCCCCCGCCGCCCCCGACCTGGAGACCATGGTCGAGCAGATCTCCTCGGGCGCCACCCCCGGCCAGCTCGCCGACCAGGGGGTCACCCCCGACAGCTGGTTCCAGTCCGCCACCGCGGAGTTCGACGCCTACCGCGCCATCGAGGTGCGACTCGTCGACGACGCCGTCGAGGAGGCCCTGGACGTCGCGGGCGTCGCCCGCCGCGACATGATCGTCAACTCGGTCGTGGTGCTGGCCGCCGTGCTGCTCGCCCTGGTGCTCGCCGGCCTGGTGGCCCGGGCCATGAGCCGCGACATGCGCCAACTGCGCGCCGCCGCGGCCGAGGTCGCCGAGGAGCGGCTGCCCGCGGTCGTCGCCCAGCTCTCCCGCACCAAGCCGGGCGACGTGGACACCAGGGTCACGCCGATCAGCATCGTCGGCCGCGACGAGATCGGCGAGGTCGCCCGCGCCTTCGACCAGGTGCATCGCGAGGCGGTCCGGCTCGCCGCCGAGCAGGCCCTGCTGCGCGGCAACGTGAACGCCATCTTCACCAACCTCTCCAGCCGCAACCAGGGCCTGATCGAGCGTCAACTCGCCCTGATCAGCGAACTGGAGAGCCGCGAGGCCGACCCGGAGCAGCTGGACCACCTCTTCAAGCTCGACCACCTGGCCACCCGCATGCGCCGCAACGGCGAGAACCTGCTGGTGCTGGCCGGCGAGGAACCGGAGAACCGCTGGAACCAGCCGGTCGCGCTGGTCGACGTGCTGCGCGCCGCGGCCTCCGAGGTCGAGGCCTACGCGCGGATCCAGATCTCCGGCGTCCCCGAGGCCGAGGTGCGGGCACCCGTCGTCAACGACCTGGTGCACCTGCTCGCCGAGCTGCTGGAGAACGCCACCACCTTCTCCTCCCCGCAGACCAGGGTGCTGGTCACCGCCACCAGGCTGCCCGACGGCCGGATCATGGTGGAGATCCACGACAAGGGCATCGGCCTCACCCAGGAGGACTTCGCGGAGATCAACAAGCGGCTCGCCGAGCCGCCGGCCGTCGACGCGGCCGTCTCCCAGCGGATGGGCCTGTTCGTGGTCGGCCGGCTTTCGCTGCGCCACGGCATCCGCGTGCAACTGCGACCCTCGGGCGAGCAGTCCGGCACCACCTCGCTGGTGATGCTCCCCGAGGGGCTGACCCTCACCGGCGGCACCGGCCGGCGGCGCAGGCCCGCGCGTGACGAGGTCGCACCCGTGACGGGGCGGGTCGAGGTGAGCGACGCCGACCGTCTGGCAGCCGCCCGTGCCGCGGCCGAACTGGGCTTCGACGAGTCCCGCTACCAGGGGGTCGGTGACCCCGCGGCGTCCACCCCGGTCGGCCGCTCGCTGTCGCGCGGTGGACGCTGGCCGGCGCCCGCCGCCAGCGACGCGCCCCCCGGGCCCGCGCCCACCTCCTTCACGCCTCCCGCGCCCCCCGCCGCTCAGCCGAGCGGGCGGCACGCGGCGGTCGAGCCGTTCGCGGAGCAGCCCGGGGCGGTCCCGAGCACGGGCCCCGGGTATGGTGAACCGGCTGATACGCAACAGGTGTTCGGAGGCCTCGCGCCGGCGGCGGAATCTCAACTCGAAGGTCCCGCGGGCACGTCGCAGCGCGTAGGCTTCACTGCACCAGACCCGGCCGAGGGGCGGTACCCCGCGGCCACCAGCGCGGGGCTACCCCGCAGGGACCGACAGTGGCAGCCCGAGGAGGATTCGGCACAGCGACCGCGGGAGGAGGCCCCGGCGTCGTCGACGCCGGCCGAGGTGCGATGGGATCGCGGACCGCGCCGCGAGGAGCGCACGGGCGGCAAGACGTCCGCCGGGCTCCCGAGGAGGGTTCCGCGGGCCAATCTGACCGAACACCCCCTACCGGAGCCCGCACCCGGTGGGCCTCAGATATCCCGGGATCCGAACGACGTCCGCGGCCGGCTCAGCAGCCTGCGCCGCGGGGTGGAGCAGGGCCGCGACGCGGGGAAGAGCCGCGGCGCGCAGAACGACGAACGGGGCCAAGGCCCCGGTCACACCTACGATCAGGAGCGTTAGTGTGAGCCCGATGAGCCAGGCGGCGCAGAACCTGAACTGGTTGATCACCAGCTTTGTGGAGAACACCCCCGGGGTGTCGCACACGGTGGTGGTTTCCGCTGATGGTCTTCTTCTGGCGTTGTCCGAGGGGTTTCCGCGGGATCGTGCTGATCAGTTGGCGGCGGTGGCTTCCGGGCTGACGTCGTTGACGGCTGGCGCGTCGCGGATCTTCGAGGGTGGTGCGGTGAATCAGACGGTGGTGGAGATGGAGCGGGGGTTCCTCTTCATCATGTCGATTTCGGATGGTTCGTCGTTGGCGGTGTTGGCGCATCCGGAGGCCGATATCGGTCTGGTGGGGTACGAGATGGCGTTGCTGGTGGACCGTGCCGGTACCGTTCTGACGCCCGACCTCCGCGCCGAGCTGCAGGGGAGCCTGCTCAACTAGCAGATGACTTGTGCGGATTGGGGCCCCACACCATAAGGTGCGGGACTGTCGGGCGGTGAGTTTCGGCATCCGCTCGATGAGCGAAGGCAGTCGGAGGAGGATCTGTGGCAACGCCCCCAGGCGGACCATACGGTAACGAGTACCCGGCGCAGCCGCACGGCGGCGCGCGGCCGGGGCGCTTCAACTTCCCTTCGGCGCCAAGCGGTTCCCGCCCGCGCCCCACCCCGGAGCGGCGCACGCCGCCGCCCCGCGAGCCCGGCCATGGCGCGGACGCCGGGCCCGCCTCGACACCGGGTGCGGCTCGACCGCCGGGAGACAGCGGAGGCCGCGGAGGTCGCGGCGGCCAGGACGACTGGCAGCCGCCCGCCACCAGGCGTCCGGGACACCAGCGGCGGCCGCTCGACGGCGAGCCCCAGCAACCGTTGGTGCGTCCCTATGCGATGACCGGTGGCCGGACGAGGCCGCGGTACCAGTTGGCCATCGAGGCGCTGGTGAGCACCACGGCGGATCCGGTGCAGCTCCAGGGGCAGCTGCCGGAGCACCAGCGGATCTGCCAGCTCTGCTACGAGGTCAAGTCCGTCGCCGAGGTGTCCGCGCTGCTCTCGCTCCCGCTGGGGGTGGCCCGGATTCTGGTGGCCGATCTCGCCGAGGCGGGCCTGGTCGCCATTCACCAGCCGGGTCATGACGGGGATCCCGGCGGTCAGCCTGATGTGACACTGCTCGAAAGGGTGCTCAGTGGACTTCGCAAGCTCTAACGACGCCGGTCTGACCGCGCCGCCGCCGTCCCGCTCCACGACCTCCGCGAAGATCGTGATCGCGGGTGGGTTCGGGGTGGGGAAGACCACGTTTGTGGGGTCGGTGTCGGAGATCAATCCGCTGCGGACCGAGGCGGTGATGACGTCCGCGTCGGCGGGGATCGATGATCTGACGCACACGAGTGGTAAGACGACGACCACGGTGGCGATGGACTTCGGTCGTATCACGTTGGATCAGGACTTGATCCTGTATCTGTTCGGTACGCCGGGGCAGGACCGTTTCTGGTTCATGTGGGATGACCTGGTGCGTGGTGCGATCGGTGCGATCGTGTTGGTGGACACGCGGCGTCTTGCGGACTGTTTTCCGGCGGTGGACTACTTCGAGAACAGTGGTCTGCCGTTCGTGATCGCGTTGAACGGGTTCGACGGGCATCAGCCGTACTCGCCGGAGGAGGTGCGGGAGGCGTTGCAGATCGGTCCTGACGCGCCGATCATCACCACCGACGCCCGGACCCGGGCCGAGGCCAAGAGCGCCCTGATCACCCTCGTCGAACACGCCCTGATGGCGCGCCTGCGCTGAGGCCGTCTAGGCTGGCGGCCGTGCGCATCGCCAGATTCTCCATCGACGGCACCGTTGGCTTCGGCGTGGTCGAGGAGGAGCCCGCCGCCGATGGCGGGCTCCAGCTCGACATCATCAAGGGCCACCCCTTCGCCGACTTCGAACGTTCGGGCCGCCGGGTGCCGGTGAGCCAGGTGCGGCTGCTGCCCCCGGTGCTGCCCAGCAAGATCGTGGCCATCGGCCGCAACTACGCGGAGCACGCCCGGGAGCTGGGCAACGCCGTGCCCGACGTGCCCGTCACCTTCTTCAAGCCGTCCACGTCGGTGATCGGCCCGGGCGACGAGATCGCCTACCCGTCGATCTCCTCCGACGTGCACCACGAGGCCGAGCTCGCCGTCGTCATCGGCCGGCTCTGCCGCGACGTGCCGCGCGAGCGCGCCCGGGACGTCATCCTCGGCTACACCTGCGCCAACGACCTCACCGCGCGCGACGTCCAGCAGCGCGAGACCCAGTGGGCCAGGGCCAAGGGCTTCGACACATCCTGCCCGCTCGGCCCCTGGATCGAGACCGACCTCGACCCCGCCGACCTGGCCGTCAGCTGCACGGTCAACGGCGAGCAGCGGCAGCTCGGCCGCACCAGCGAGATGGTGCGCGCCGTCGAGGACCTCATCGTGCACATCACCGAGTCGATGACGCTGCTGCCGCAGGACGTCATCCTCACCGGCACCCCGGCCGGCGTCGGCCCGGTCCACGTCGGCGACGAGGTCGCCGTCACCATCGAAGGCATCGGCACTCTCACCAACAAGGTCGTCAAGCGTGACTAGCCCCAGCTCCCCGTCCCCGATCCGCGTCCGCTTCTGCCCGTCCCCGACCGGCAACCCGCACGTCGGCCTGGTGCGCACCGCCCTGTTCAACTGGGCGTTCGCCCGGCACCACGGCGGCAAGCTGGTCTTCCGCATCGAGGACACGGACGCGGCGCGCGACTCGGAGGAGTCCTACGAGGCGCTGCTCGACGCCATGCGCTGGCTGGGGCTCGACTGGGACGAGGGCCCCGAGGTCGGCGGCCCGCACGCGCCCTACCGCCAGTCGCGGCGGATGGAGATCTACGCGGACGTCGCGGCCAGGCTGATCGCCGCCGGCCACGCCTACCACTGCTACTGCACGCCCGACGAGCTGGCCGAGCGCCGCGAGGCGGCCCGGGCCGCCGGCCGTCCCTCCGGGTACGACGGCAAGTGCCGGACGGTGACCGACGAGCAGCGCGCCGCCTACGAGGCCGAGGGCCGCGAGCCCATCGTGCGCTTCCGCATGCCGGACGCGCCCATCACCTTCACCGACCTGGTCCGCGGCGAGCTCACCTTCACCCCGGAGAACGTGCCGGACTACGGCATCGTCCGGGCCAACGGCGCCCCGCTCTACACCCTGGTCAACCCGGTGGACGACGCGCTGATGGAGATCACGCACGTGCTGCGCGGCGAGGACCTGCTCTCCTCCACCCCCCGGCAGATCGCGCTCTACCGCGCCCTGGGCGACATCGGGATCGGCTCGGGCCAGGCGCCCGCCTTCGGACATCTGCCCTACGTGCTGGGCGAGGGCACCAAGAAGCTCTCCAAGCGCGACCCCGAGTCCTCCCTCAACCTCTACCGGGACCGTGGCTTCCTGCCCTCCGGGCTGCTCAACTACCTGTCGCTGCTCGGCTGGTCGATCGCCGAGGACCGGGACGTGTTCACGGTCGACGAGCTGGTGGCGGCCTTCGACATCGCGGACGTGGTGCCCAACCCGGCGCGCTTCGACCTGAAGAAGTGCGAGGCGATCAACGCCACGCACATCCGCGAGCACCTCTCCACCGAGGACTTCGTCGCGGCCTGCGAGCCCTGGCTGCGCGCCCCCCACGCGCCCTGGAAGCCGGAGGCCTTCGACCCGGTGGCCTTCGCCGCCCTGGCCCCACTGGCCCAGACCCGGCTCACGGTGCTCTCCGACATCACCGACAACGTCGACTTCCTCTTCCTCGACGAGCCGGTGAGCGACGAGGCGGCCTGGCAGAAGGCGATGAAGCCGGGCGCCGAGGCGGTGCTCGCCACGGCCCGCGACAACCTGGCCGCCCTCCCCGAGGCCGAGTGGACCGCGGAGCCGCTGAAGGCCGCCGTGCTGGCCGCGGGCGAGGCGCACGGGCTGAAGCTGGGCAAGGCCCAGGCGCCGCTGCGGGTGGCCGTCACGGGCCGCACGGTGGGCCTGCCGCTGTTCGAGTCCCTCGAGGTGCTGGGCCGGGAGCGCACCCTGTCCCGCGTCGAGGTGGCCCTCGGCAGGCTGGCCGCGGCCTGAGCCAGGCGGGGGGCGGGCGGTCCCGGATCTCGTTTTGGACCACCGTCCCCCATCGGGTAGTGTTCTTCCTGCCGCAGAGAGAGGCCGAAGGCCAGGAATCGAAGCGGTCACCCGAACAAAACCCCCGGCCAGGGGTTGCGTTTTGGTGGGGTATGGTGTAATTGGCAGCACGACTGATTCTGGTTCAGTTAGTCTAGGTTCGAGTCCTGGTACCCCAGCGCGATCTCTCACAAGATCGAGGCCCCCGTTGTGTAGCGGCCTAGCACGCCGCCCTCTCAAGGCGGTAGCGCCGGTTCGAATCCGGTCGGGGGTACGGTGATCCACCCGGATCTCCTCGTGAGCCCCCGTTGTGTAGCGGCCTAGCACGCCGCCCTCTCAAGGCGGTAGCGCCGGTTCGAATCCGGTCGGGGGTACTCGCCACAAGCGGCCTTCTCGCCATCGCGAGAAGGCCGTTCGTCGTTTCCCCCTTCACTCCCCGCCGAAGCGGCGGCTCGCCTCCTCGGCCTGCGCGAGCCGGCGCAGGCTCAGCAGCACCGGCTCGTAGAGCACCGTCAGCGCGACGGCGGCCTCGAGTTGGGTGGTGGGGGCCTCGAACTCCCCGATGAGCGCCACCTCGTGGGCCGCGAGATCGCCCGCGAGCCGCCCGTAGGGGAGGAGTTGGGAGACGTCGCAGGGGTAGCCGAGCCGCAGCAGCGCGGAGAGCGCGGAGACCAGCGTCAGGTGCGCCGGGTTCTCCGGCACCACCCGCCAGCCGAGCCGGCGTTGCAGCTCCTCGGCGGTGCGCTCGGCCTCCCGGGCCGTGGTCTCGTCGCCGTCGGTGTCCCGCGGGCCACCCGGCGGCAGCGCGGCGACCGCCGTGCCGAGCCGGGACAGCTGGTCGACCGACTCGTCGGCCACGGCGGCCAGCACCTCCCTCGCCGTGGCCACCGGCACCCGGCCGAGCTGGAGCAACGCCCGCACCAGGCGCAGCCGGCGCAGGTGCTCCTCGTCGTACTCGGCCTGGGTGGCACTCACCCGCCGGCCGGGCGGCAGCAGCTCCTCCCGGAGGTAGTACTTGATCGTCGGGATGGGGACCCCACTGCGCTCGC
This sequence comes from Streptomyces millisiae, assembly GCF_031845425.1. Lineage (NCBI taxonomy): Bacteria > Bacillati > Actinomycetota > Actinomycetes > Kitasatosporales > Streptomycetaceae > Streptomyces > Streptomyces millisiae. Next base: position 9,302 of record NZ_JAVREM010000068.1, on the reverse strand, counting down.
TCAGCTCGGCCAGTCGCATCCGCTTCGAAACCCCCTTGCGTTCCGTGTTGGAGAGTGGCACTATCCAATCATGGATAGCGAGACTATCCAAGGTCTGGGTGGAGATCCGGCGGAAGGGGCGCGGGCCATGGCGAGGGCGGGAATCATCGAGGGGCGCATGACGGCGGACGCGGAGGGCGGCGTCACGGTCTTCCTGATCGGCATGCGGATCAACAGCTTCTGGCGGCTGCGTTCCTGGTGGCCGACGTTCCTGGCGATGCCCAGGATGCTGAAGGAGCTCGCCCGGGAGAAGGAGCGGGGGATGCTCGGGTACCGGCTGCTGTTCGGCGGGCCGCGGCTGATCTACGTCGTGCAGTACTGGTCGTCGCACGAGGCGCTGCTCGCCTACGCGTCGGCCCAGGACGGGCGTCATCGGCCGGCCTGGGCGGCGTTCAACCGGCGGCTGCGCGAGGGGCGGGGCCGGGTCGGGTTCTGGCACGAGACCTATGTGGTCCCGGCCGGGGCGCACGAGCAGTTCTACCTGAACATGCCGCCCTTCGGGCTCGGCGCGGCCACGGGCGTCATACCCGTCGGGCGGCGCGGGGAGCGGGCCGCCGAGCGGCTCGCGGTCTAGCGGAGGCTGCCGGGTCAGCCGCCGGTGCGCCGCAGGGCCTCGGTGAGGCGGCCGGCGGCGTCCAGCAGGGCCTGGGCGTGCATCCGGCCCGGGTGGCGGGTCAGCCGCTCGATCGGCCCGGAGACGGAGACGGCCGCCACCACGCGGTTGGACGGCCCCCGCACCGGCGCCGAGACGGAGGCCACACCCGGCTCCCGCTCGCCGATGGACTGGGCCCAGCCGCGGCGGCGCACGCCGGAGAGGGCGGTGGCCGTGAAGCGGGCGCCCTGCAGCCCGTGGTGCAGCCGCTCCGGCTCCTCCCAGGCCAGCAGGATCTGGGCGGCGGAGCCGGCCTTCATGGGCAGCGTGGAGCCCACCGGCACGGTGTCCCGCAGCCCGGAGAGCCGCTCGGCCGCGGCCACGCAGATCCGCATGTCGCCCTGGCGCCGGTAGAGCTGGGCGCTCTCGCCCGTCAGGTCGCGCAGCTGGGTCAGCACCGGCCCGGCGGCCGCCAGCAGCCGGTCCTCGCCGGCCGCGGCGGCCAGCTCGGCGAGCCGGGGCCCCAGCACGAAGCGGCCCTGCATGTCCCTGGCCAACAGCCGGTGGTACTCGAGGGCCACGGCCATCCGGTGCGCGGTCGGCCGGGCGAGCCCCGTCGCGCCGACCAACCCGGCCAGCGTGGCGGGTCCCGACTCCAGGGCCCCGAGCACCAGCGCAGCCTTGTCCAGAACGCCCACACCGCTGGAATCGCCGCTAGAGTTGTCCATGCAACGATATTCGCGTCTCACAGTGTGAAACGCAAGTTCAATTTTCGAGGGAAGGCGTCAGGCTGTATGCCAGCGTTCCCCGTCGTGTCGGCGGGGCGCGGCCACAGCCACCGTCCGGCGTGCCGGGAGCAGGGCACGGGCGGCGGCCACCCGAGATCAGCGGCGATGCCGGAGGGAAGAGCGATGGGACGGACACTGGCGGAGAAAGTATGGGACGACCATGTCGTCCGGCGGGCCGAGGGCGAGCCCGACCTGCTCTACATCGACCTCCACCTGCTCCACGAGGTGACCAGCCCGCAGGCCTTCGACGGGCTGCGCAAGAGCGGCCGCCGGGTGCGCCGCACGGACCTCACCATCGCCACCGAGGACCACAACACCCCCACCCTGGACATCGACAAGCCCATCGCCGACCCGGTCTCCCGCACCCAGCTGGAGACCCTGCGCAAGAACTGCGCGGAGTTCGGCGTCCGGCTGCACCCGCTGGGCGACGCCGAGCAGGGCGTCGTGCACGTGGTCGGCCCGCAGCTCGGGCTGACCCAGCCGGGGACGACGGTGGTCTGTGGTGACAGTCACACCTCGACCCACGGGGCGTTCGGCGCGCTGGCCTTCGGCATCGGCACCAGCCAGGTCGAGCACGTGCTGGCCACCCAGACGCTGCCGATGGCCCCGTTCAGGACCATGGCGGTCACGGTGCTCGGCGAGCTGCCCGAGGGCGTCACCGCCAAGGACCTGATCCTGGCGATCATCGCCAGGATCGGCACCGGCGGCGGCCAGGGCTATGTGATCGAGTACCGCGGCGAGGCCATCGAGAAGCTCTCGATGGAGGCCCGGATGACCATCTGCAACATGTCGATCGAGGCCGGCGCCAGGGCGGGCATGATCGCCCCGGACGAGACCACCTTCGCCTACCTGGAGGGCCGCGACCACGCCCCCCGGGGCGCCGACTGGGACGCCGCCGTCGCCTACTGGAAGACCCTGCGCACCGACGACGACGCGCTCTTCGACCACGAGGTCGTCATCGACGCCACCGAGCTCGCGCCGTTCGTCACCTGGGGCACCAACCCGGGGCAGGGCGCCCCGCTGTCGGAGTCCGTGCCGGACCCGGCGTCCTTCACCGACCCCAACGAGCGCGTGGCGGCCGAGAAGGCCCTGGAGTACATGGGCCTCGAGGCCGGCCAGCGGCTGCGGGACATCACGGTGGACACGGTCTTCGTCGGCTCCTGCACCAACGGCAGGATCGAGGACCTGCGCTCGGCGGCCGCCGTGCTCGACGGCCGCAGGATCGCGGACGGCGTGCGGATGCTGGTGGTGCCGGGCTCGGTCCGGGTGGCGCTGCAGGCCGTCGAGGAGGGGCTCGACAAGGTGTTCACCGCGGCCGGCGCCGAGTGGCGGCACGCCGGGTGCTCGATGTGTCTGGGCATGAACCCCGACCAACTCGCCCCCCAGGAGCGCTGCGCCTCCACCTCCAACCGCAACTTCGAGGGCAGGCAGGGCAAGGGCGGTCGCACGCACCTGGTCTCGCCGCAGGTCGCCGCCGCCACCGCGGTCGCCGGCCACCTCGCCTCCCCGGCCGACCTGGCCACCCCCACCCCCGTCGAGGTCTGAGGCCGCGACAGGCCAAGGTCAAGGAAGGCAAGGACGTCAGGAACATGGAAGCTTTCACCACCCACACCGGCCGCGCCGTCCCGCTGCGCCGGAGCAATGTGGACACCGACCAGATCATCCCCGCGCACTGGCTGAAGAAGGTCACCAGGGACGGCTTCGAGGACGGTCTCTTCGAGGCCTGGCGCAAGGACCCGGAGTTCGTGCTCAACCGTCCCGAGCGCGCCGGCGCCACCGTGCTGGTCGCCGGTCCCGACTTCGGCACCGGATCGTCCCGCGAGCACGCCGTCTGGGCCCTGCAGAACTACGGCTTCAAGGCCGTGATCTCCCCCCGCTTCGCCGACATCTTCCGGGGCAACTCCCTGAAGAACGGCCTGCTCACCGTGGTGCTCCCGCAGGAGACCGTGGACGCGCTGTGGAAGCTGGTCGAGGCCGACCCGACGGCCGAGATCACCGTCGACCTGGTCGAGCGCAAGGTGCTGGCCGAGGGCGTCGAGGCGAGCTTCGAGCTGGACGAGAACGCCCGCTGGCGGCTGCTCGAAGGGCTGGACGACATCAGCATCACGCTGCGGAACGAGGACGACATCGCCACCTTCGAGGCCGAGCGCCCCGCCTTCAAGCCCCGCACCCAAGTGGCCTGAGTTCCCGGGCCGCTGCCCGAGCGACGCGACGCCCCCGCCGGTTCCGACCGGCGGGGGCGTCGCGCGTCTTCCCCCGTACGACACGGGCGTTGGGGGCTTAGAGGGCGATACCAGTGCCAAGGTGGCACAATCGGCGCATGGAACGGGACGGTCAACTCGAACTCTACGACCGCGTCGCCGCTCGCCTGAGGGACGCGCACCGCACGGTGCGGGCCCTGCAAGTGCCTGAGGACGTACGGCAGGCCCTCACCCGGAAGCTGCTGGTCATCACCGCGGCGGCCAAGCAGGACCTGCCGGGTGCCGAGCGGCGTCTGGACCGGTTGATGGAGGACGTTGACGCGGGGTGGTCGTCGCGGGACGAGCCCGGTGGGCGGTGCGGCGAAAGCTCGTGACGGTCTCGCGATGGTCCAGTTCGTTGCGACACAAGGGTGATTCGCCCGTTTCGCGTTTGATTTGCGGAATATATCTGCCTAACGTGCGAAAAAGCTTGAACACATTCGTTCCAGCAATGCCTGCGAAGGGGAAGACGTGAACAAGGCGCAACTCGTAGAGGCGATTGCCGACCGGCTTGGCGGCCGCCAGCAGGCCGCCGACGCGGTCGATATCGTGCTCGACGCCATTATCCGCGCGGTGGTCGCGGGCGAGCGGGTCTCGGTGACCGGCTTCGGCTCGTTCGAGAAGGTCGAGCGGCCGGCCAGGTACGCGCGCAACCCGCAGACCGGTGAGCGGGTGCGGGTCAAGAAGACCTCGGTGCCGCGCTTCCGCGCCGGTCAGGGGTTCAAGGACCTGGTGGCCGGCACGAAGAAGCTTCCCAAGAACGACGTCGCCGTGAAGAAGGCGCCCAAGGGCAGCCTCACCGGTGGCGCGCCGGCCAAGAAGACGACCAAGAAGGCCGCGACGGTCAAGAAGGCGGTCGCCAAGCGGGCCACGGCCGCCAAGAAGGCCACCGCCGCGAAGAAGACCACCACCGCCAAGAAGGGCGCCGCGAAGAAGACCACCACCGCCAAGAAGGGCACGGCCAAGAAGGCCCCCGCCAAGAAGACGACGGCCAAGAAGGCGCCGGCCAAGCGAGGCTCCTCCCGCTCCGCCGCCAAGAAGGCCACCGCGCGTCGCAGGTGACGGCCTCGGCGCGCGGCCACCCCTGCGGGCCGGTCTCCTTTCCGGGAGCCCGGCCCGCCGTCGTTCCGGCCCGCCCGGCGAGCCCCTATGCTCGGCCGCATGCAGGCCACCGCGTACACCTACGACCCCGAGACCCGATCCGGCAGCGTGCTCCTCGACGACGGCACGCCGCTGGAGTTCGGCGCCGCCGCCTTCGACGCGGGCGGGCTGCGACTGCTGCGCCCCGGTCAGCGGGTGCGGATCGAGGTGACCGGCGAGGGCGCCGGGCGCGTCGTCACCTTCCTGACCCTGCAGACGCTCTGAGGCCGGCCGGCGCCGTCAGGGCCCGCACCGCCGCCGCCGTGCGCGGCCCCACGCCGAGCGCCAGGGCGTCGCGCAGATCCTCGCCCGTGTCCACGTCCCGCCGAACGCTTTCGACCTCGGCGAGCAGGAGTTCGGTCGCACCCGAGGCGGAGTGCCGTGCCCGGGACGGTCCGCCGAACCCCGGATCAAGGGGCATTCCGGGCGTCGCCGCGAGCAACGTTGTACCCACCCCGGCGGCGTCGGCGAGAAAGCTGCGGCGCCGTCTCCCCGCCGCCGCGAGCACCCGGGCGAGCTCCCGCGGGCGGAGCGACGGCAGGTCGGCGTTGAGCGCGGCCACGGCCGCGCCCTGATCCTCCGCGCGCGCGATCCGCTCGCCGTGCCCCAGCGCCGCGTTGAGCCCGCGGCCCGGCAGGTCGGCCGCGGTGCTCGCGCCGAGCGCCGCCAACCGCTCGGTGGCCAGCGGGTCATCGGTCACCACCAGCACCTTCCGCACGAGTGGGCAGGTCAGCGCGGCCGCCACCGTGTCCTCGGCGAAGGCGAGCGCGAGCGAGGGCCGCAGGGTCTCCCCGGCCACCGGGGCCAGCCTGCTCTTGGCCAGGTGCAGCGGTTTGAGCGGGACGACCAGCGTCCAGCCGAGCCCATCCATGTCACGCACGGTGCCATTCTTCCCTTCCTCGCGGGTTCCGGTCCCTCGGTGCGGCCCCGGCGAGACGCCGGTGCGCCGGCTGCCTCCGGCGGTCGGAGGCCCACGCATTAGGGTGCAAACTTGGACCGTCGCGGCGGCGGACCGAGCCGCTGGACAGCCCTACACCCCGGGGCGACACTTGTGCGACTGTCCGCAGCGGACCGCGCCGGAGCAGTGCAAGAGGAGATGGTGTCCGAGTGTCTCGCCGCAGAATCGGCTTCTGGTACCGACTGGCCGCATTTCTGGTAAAACCGACGATGATGGTGCTCTTCAAGCGGGACTGGCGGGGAATGGAACATATTCCCGCTGAGGGTGGATTCATCACCGCGGTGAATCACAACTCCGTTCTCGACCCCTTCTCCTACGCGCACTTCCAGTACAACACCGGGCGAGTCCCCAGATTCCTGGCCAAGGACAGCCTGTTCAACAGGGGGGTGGCGGGCGCCTTCATGCGCGGCACCGGGCAGATCCCCGTCTACCGTGAGACCTCCGACGCCGCCGACGCGTTCCGCGCCGCCGTCGACGCGGTGCGCGCCGGCGAGTGCGTCACCTTCTACCCCGAGGGCACCCTCACCCGTGATCCCGGGCTCTGGCCGATGCAGGGCAAGACCGGCGCCGCCCGCGTCGCGCTGGCCACCCGCGCCCCCGTCATCCCCATCGCCCAGTGGGGCGCCCACGAGGCCATGCCCCCTTATGCCAAGGAGCGCAAGTTCCGCCTCTTTCCCCGCAAGACGCTGGTCGTCGTCGCCGGCATGCCCGTGGATCTGGGCGAGTTCTACGACCAGGAGCCGACGACCGAGGTGCTGCGCGAGGTGACCGACCGGATCATGGACGCCGTCACCGCGCTGCTCGCCGGCATCCGTGAGGAGAACCCGCCGGCGGAGCGCTATGTTCACCGCAGTACATCAGCCGAGCGGCGCGGCTCACGGGGCGCGCCTGAGGAGGAGAAAGCGGAGTGACACGCGTCGCCGTCTACGGCACCGGATCCTGGGGTACCGCATTCGCCCTCGTCCTGGCGGACGCGGGCTGCGAGGTGACGCTGTGGGCGCGCCGTCCCGAACTCGTGGCGGCGGTCAACACCACCAGGACCAACCCGGAGTACCTGCCGGGCGTCCGGCTGCCGGAGGCGGTCACCGCCACCGCCGACCCCGCCGAGGCGGCGCGCGGCGCCGAGTTCACCGTGCTCGCCGTCCCCTCCCAGACCCTGCGCGACAACCTGGCCGGCTGGCGGGGGCTGCTGGCCCCCGACACCGTGCTCGTCTCGCTGATGAAGGGCATCGAACTCGGCACGGCGAAGCGGATGAGCGAGGTCATCGAGGAGGTGGCCGGGGTCGGTCCCGACCGGGTGGCCGTCCTCTCAGGGCCCAACCTGGCGGCCGAGATCGCCGACCGCCAACCGGCCGCGTCCGTCGTCGCCTGCGCCGACGAGACCGTCGCCAAGCGCCTCCAGGCCGCCTGCCACACCCCTTACTTCCGGCCGTACACCAACACCGACGTCATCGGCTGTGAGCTGGGCGGCGCCGTCAAGAACGTCATCGCGCTCGCGGTCGGCATCGCCGACGGCATGGGCCTCGGCGACAACACCAAGGCCTCCCTGATGACCCGCGGCCTCGCCGAGATCACCCGGCTCGGGCTCGCCATGGGCGCCGACGCCCTCACCTTCGCCGGCCTCGCCGGGATGGGCGACCTCATCGCCACCTGCTCCTCCCCCCTCTCCCGCAACCACACCTTCGGCACCAACCTCGGGCGCGGGATGACGCTCGAGGAGACCATCGCCGTCACCCGGCAGACCGCCGAGGGCGTCAAGTCCTGCCGCTCCGTCCAGGATCTGGCGCGCCGTCACGGCGTCGACATGCCGCTGACCGAGACGGTGGTCCGCATCGTGCACGAGGGCACCTCGCCCCAGGTGGCGGTGCAGAAGCTGATGTCGCGAACCGCCAAGGCCGAGCAGCACTGACGAGGGCCGTCGCGTTAGGTAGCCTCAGGGGGTTATGAGCAGCGAGACCTCCCCCCAGAGCCCGAACGCCAAGCCGCGCGTCGCCGTCGTGTTCGGCGGGCGCAGCTCCGAGCACGCCATCTCCGTGGTCACCGCGGGCGCCGTGCTGCGCGCCATCGACCGCACCCGCTACGACGTGCTGCCCATCGGCATCACCACGGACGGCCGTTGGGCGCTCACGGCCGACGACCCCGAACGGATGGCGATCGCCGAGCGGGCGCTGCCCAGCGTCGAGCAGATCGCCGAGCCGGGCACCGGGGACGTGGTGCTGCCGGTCGCGCCCGGCCGGCGCGAGGTCGTCTACTCGGAGGCCGGCTCGGTGCCGAAGGACCTCGGCGACGTCGACGTCGTGTTCCCCATGCTGCACGGCCCCTACGGCGAGGACGGCACCCTGCAGGGACTGCTCGAACTGGCGGGCGTCCCCTACGTCGGCTCCGGGGTGCTGGCGTCGGCGGTCGGCATGGACAAGGAGTACATGAAGCGGGTCTTCACCTCCTTCGGCCTGCCGGTCGGCCCCTACCTGGTGGTGCGGCCCCGCGAGTGGGAGGCGGACCGGGCGGGCGCCCTCGCCAGGATCACCGACTTCGCCGGGGAGCACGGCTGGCCGCTGTTCGTGAAGCCGGCGCGGGCCGGCTCCTCGATGGGCATCTCCCGGATCACGGCCGCGGCCGACCTGCCGGCGGCCGTCGAGGAGGCCAGGCGGCACGACCCCAAGATCATCGTGGAGTCGCTGCTGCGGGGGCGGGAGATCGAGTGCGGGGTGCTGGAGTTCGAGGACGGCCCGCGGGCGAGCCTGCCGGCCGAGATCCCGCCGGTCTCCAGCCACGACTTCTACGACTTCGAGGCCAAGTACATCGACTCGGCCGACGGCATCGTGCCGGCCCCGCTGACCGCCGAGGAGACGTCCCGCGTCCAGGCGCTGGCGGTCCGCGCCTTCGAGGCGGCCTCCTGCGAGGGGCTGGTCCGGGCGGACTTCTTCCTGCAGGAGAACGGCGAGTTCGTCATCAACGAGATCAACACGATGCCGGGGTTCACGCCGATCTCGATGTTCCCGCGCATGTGGGAGGCGAGCGGCGTCAGCTACCCGGAACTCGTCGACCACCTCATCCAGACGGCGCTCCGCCGCGCGACGGGCCTACGCTGACGCTGGCGCTGCGCCTGGGCGACGGGCCGCAGGCCCGCGGCGGCTTCGCGGGCCTGTCGGCCGTGCGGGGCCGCGCCCACCCACCCGCCCTCCGGGCGGGTCGTCGCGCGGCACGGGCCGCGTGGCCCGGCGGCGAAGCCGCCATAGGCCCGGCCCGCAGGGCCGTCCCCCGCGCGGAGCGCGAAAAAGGGCGGGTGGGGGGAAATCCCGGCGCGAAGCGCCGCGGAACCAGGGCCCTGCGGCCCGCGACCCCGCGCGTAGCGCGGGAAAGGGCGGGTGGCCTCGCGCGGCAGGGGGCCTGCGGCCAGCCGGGCCCTGCACCGCGTGCGGTGGGGGAACCCCCCGGCGCGAAGCGCCGGGCAACCGGCGGCGTAGCCGCCGCGGGACCGGGGCCTGCGGGCCGTGCACCGCGCGCAGCGCGGTCAGGCACCCACCCCGCGCGCCGGGTGGGGG
>NZ_JAVREM010000067.1:0-36403 GCF_031845425.1 Streptomyces millisiae | reverse complement strand
GCCGGCCGGTGGGCGACGGGTTTCGCCCACCCGCCCGCCCTTTCCGGAGCCGGTGCAGGGCAGCCCGCTGGTGGGCCGGCCGGCTGGGCGCAGCGCCACGGCGCTGCGCGCCGGGCGGCGCCCACGCGCCCGCCAGCGTGGCGGCGGCCGCCGGTAGGCGGGTGGGCGGGCGAATCCTCCCGGCGTCACCGCGTAGCGGCGTCGCTCACCGTCCCGGGTGCCCGTTCGTGAGTGCAAGGTTTCGCACGCGTCACCTCGGGCCACAGCCGCGAAACGCGCGGTACCTACCTTCGGGCATCACGAGGACCTGTGACCGTGCACCAAGTACCGGGCGTGATGCCCGATGGAGGCGTGATGTCAGCCCCCAAGCCCGTGGCCTCCCGGCGAGGCGGACGTTGGATAGAAGAGTGGGACCCGGAGGACGAGCGGTTCTGGAGGGAGAAGGGGGAGCGGGTCGCGCGCCGCAACCTGGTCTTCTCCATCCTCTCCGAGCACATCGGCTTCTCCATCTGGACCCTGTGGTCCGTGCTGGTGCTCTTCATGGGGCCCGAGTACGGCATCGACCCGGCCGGGAAGTTCTTCCTGGTGTCGATGGCCACCCTGGTCGGCGCCGTCGCCCGGGTGCCCTACACCTTCGCCGTCGCCCGCTTCGGCGGTCGGAACTGGACCGTGGTGTCGGCCGCGATGCTGCTGCTGCCCACCGCGCTCGCGTGGGTGGTGATGGAGCCGGGCACGTCGTACACCACGTTCATGCTGGTGGCCGCCCTCACCGGGGTCGGCGGCGGCAACTTCGCGTCGTCGATGACCAACATCAACTCCTTCTACCCGCTGCGCAAGAAGGGCTGGGCCCTGGGCCTCAACGCCGGCGGTGGCAACATCGGCGTCCCGGTGATCCAGCTCGTCGGCCTGCTGGTGATCGCCACCGCCGGTGAGGGCAACCCCCGCGTGCTGCTGGCCGTCTACGCGCCGCTGATCCTGGTCGCCGCGACGCTGGCCTGGCGGTTCATGGACAACCTGGGCCCGGTGACCAACGACACCGGCGCCGCCCGGGAGTCCGTCCGCGACCGGCACACCTGGATCATGTCCTTCCTCTACATCGGGACGTTCGGCTCGTTCATCGGCTACAGCTTCGCCTTCGGGCTCGTGCTGCAGAACCAGTTCGACCGCACCCCGCTCCAGGCGGCCTCCATCACCTTCATCGGGCCGCTGCTCGGCTCGCTGATCAGGCCGGTCGGCGGCTACTGGGCCGACAGGTTCGGCGGGGCGAGGATCACCCTGTACACGTTCGCCGGCATGGCCCTCGCCACGGTCGTGGTCCTGCTGGCCTCGGCGAACGAGTCGCTGCCGGTCTTCCTCGTCGGCTTCGTCGGCCTGTTCGTGCTCAGCGGCCTGGGCAACGGCTCGACCTACAAGATGATCCCCGGCATCTACCGGGCCAAGGCGCAGGACCAGGGCCTCACCGGCGAGGCGGCGGCCGCCTACGCGCGGCGGCTGTCCGGCGCGGCGATCGGCCTGATCGGCGCGGTCGGCGCGCTCGGCGGGCTCGGGATCAACCTGGCGTTCCGGCAGTCGTTCCTCTCCACCGGGTCCGGATTCAGCGCCTTCGTCGCGTTCCTCGCCTTCTATGCCGCGTGTTTCGTGGTTACCTGGGCCGTATACCTGCGCGGCGCGAGCGCGCCCCAGGGAGTCGCCGAGGAGGGCGCGCAGAGCCCGGGCAGCGACGACCGGCAGCCCGCCTACGTCGGAGTCTGACGGGAACCCGGGTGCGGCGGGCCCTCGTGGCCCGGCGTAACCCGGGGGAAATCCACCGGAACCGAGCCTGTCACGCTCCGTTGACAGGCTCGGTTCCACGCATCGGAAATCTCGGGGCGGAGCGATACGGATCGATGGAGCGGATGGCGCAGAAGGAACAGGCGGGGCGTGAGATCCGGCCACTCGACGGCTTCACCGTGGGCGTCACGGCGGCCCGCCGGGCCGAGGAGCTCGGCGCGCTGCTGCGCAGGCGCGGCGCCGAGGTGCTGCACGCGCCGGCGCTGCGCATCGTGCCGCTGGCCGACGACGACGAGCTGCTGGCCGCCACCCGCGCGCTGATCGCCCACGCCCCCGACATCGTCGTGGCCACCACCGCGATCGGCTTCCGCGGCTGGGTGGAGGCGGCCGACGGCTGGGGCATGGGCGAGGAGCTGCTGCGCACGCTCGGCTCGGGTGAGCTGCTGGCCCGCGGCCCCAAGGTGCGCGGCGCCATCCGGGCGGCGGGCCTCACCGAGGCGTGGTCGCCGGCCTCCGAGTCCATGGCCGAGGTGCTCCAGCGGCTGCTCGACGAGGGCGTCGCCGACCGGCGGGTCGCCCTCCAACTGCACGGCGAGCCGCTACCCGGCTTCATCGAGGCGCTGCGCGAGGCCGGCGCCGAGGTCGTGGACGTGCCGGTGTACCGCTGGATGCCGCCCGAGGACCTCGGCCCCGTCGACCGGCTGATCGAGACGGTGCTGGCCGGCGGCCTGGACGCCGTCACGTTCACCAGCGCGCCGGCCGCGGCCTCGCTGCTGCGCAGGGCCGAGGAGCGGGGGGTGCTCGAACCGCTGGTCGCCGCGTTCCAGAAGCGGGTGCTGCCGGCCTGCGTCGGGCCCGTCACCGCGCTGCCGCTGCAGGCCCACGACGTGCCGACGCAGGCCCCCGAGCGCTTCCGGCTCGGCCCGCTGGTCCAGCTGCTCTGCAACGAGCTGCCGGCCCGCGCCCGCCCGCTGCCGGTCGCGGGCCGCCGGGTGGAGATCCGCGGCCACGCCGTCGTGGTCGACGGCGAGCTGCGGCCGATCCCGCCGGCCGGCATGGCGATGCTGCGGGTGCTGGCCCGCCGACCCGGCTGGGTGGTCTCCCGCGCGGAGCTGCTGCGCGCGCTGCCCGGCGCCGGGCGGGACGAGCACGCCGTGGAGACCGCCATGGCGAGGCTGCGGACGGCACTCGGCGTGCCGACCCTGATCCAGACCGTGGTCAAGCGCGGCTACCGACTCGCCCTCGATCCGGCACTCGACGGCCGCAAGTACGGCGAGTAACGGTCGGGGCCCGTCGGACGGCCCGCCCCCGGCCGTCCGACCTGTGGCACATGCCGCACGCACGGCCCCGGATGGGCGTACGGTGGAACGCCTTCCAGACCAGCGGAGCCGACAGCCGAAGAGGGGGACCGCGCCATGGACGTGCGGGAACGCGAGATCCGGGACGAGCAGCGTCACCTGGACACCGTGTACCGGCGGCTGACGGAGAAGATCCACGAGGCCGAGTTCCTGATGGCCGACGCGGCCGACCGGGTCCAGGTCGGCACCCCGGGTGCGCTCGCCGAGCGCGACGCCCAGGTCTTCCAGGCGGGGCTCCACCTCTCCCGGCTGAACAACGAGTTCGAGGACTTCCTGTTCGGCCGGATCGACCTGCTGCCGGGCAAGGACGGGGTGCGCGGCCCGGACGGCGCCTACACCTCGGTCGAGCCGGCCGACGACGCGATCGGCGAGGAGGACGGCGCGCCCGTGGCCGAGATCGCCGAGACCCTGCACATCGGGCGGCTCGGCGTGCTCGACGCCGAGTACGTGCCGCTGGTCATCGACTGGCGGGCGCCGGCCGCCGCGCCCTTCTACCGGGCCACCCCCGTCGCCCCGGGCCGGGTGGTGCGGCGCCGGGTGATCCGCAGCCGGGGCCGCCGGGTGCTGGGCGTCGAGGACGACCTGCTCCGCCCCGAACTGCGCGCCCTGCTGGCCGGCAGCGAGCTGCCGGTCGTCGGCGACGGCGCGCTGATGGCCGCCCTCGGCCGGGCCAGGGGGCGGCGGATGAGCGACATCGTCGCCTCCATCCAGGCCGAGCAGGACGAGGTGATCAGGGCGCCGGTCACCGCGGTCACCGAGGTCACCGGGGGTCCCGGCACCGGTAAGACGGCGGTGGCCCTGCACCGGGCCGCCTACCTGCTCTACCAGAACCGGCGGCGGTACGCGGGCGGCATCCTGGTGGTCTCCCCGACGCCGCTGCTGGTGTCGTACACGGAGGGCGTGCTGCCGTCGCTCGGCGAGGAGGGGCAGGTCGCGATCCGGGCGCTCGGCTCGCTGATCGAGGGCGCCGAGGCCGACTCGTACGACGAGCCGGCCGTCGCGCGGATCAAGGGCTCGGCCGCCATGGCGCGGGTGCTGGCCCGCGCGGCGCGCGGCGCGATCGACGCGCCCGGCGCGCCCGGGCGGCTGCGGGTGGTCGCCTTCGGCCGCCGCGTCGAACTCGACGGCGAGGAGCTGGCCGCGGTCCGGCAGCAGGCCCTCGGCGGCACCGCCCCCGTCAACCTGCTGCGGCCCCGCGCCCGCCGGCTGCTGCTGGACGCGCTGTGGCGGAAGTCGGGCGCCCCGGAGCGCTACCAGGACCCGGGGTTCGCCGCCGAGGCCCGCGAGGCGTTCAACGACGACATCGCGGACGAGGAGGCGTTCACCGACTTCCTGGCCGCCTGGTGGCCCGAGGTCACCCCGCTCCAGGTGCTCGTGGCCATGGCCGACGAGCAGCGCCTGGCCCGCTGGGCCCGCCGGATCCTGCGCCCGCGCGAGGTGCGACAGCTGGCGCGGTCGCTGCGCCGGGTCACCCCGGCGGGCGCCGGGCTCTCGGCGCACGACGTGGCGCTCCTCGACGAGCTGCGGGTGCTGCTCGGCACCCCGACCAGACCGGCGGCGCCCCGCGAGGTCGACGTGCTCGACCAGCTCACCGGGCTCGCCGAGCTCACCACCTACGCGGAGCGCAGCGCGCCGAACGGTCGGGCATCGGCGACCGAAGCCGACGGCGGCGAGCGCCTGGACTACGCGCATGTGATCGTCGACGAGGCGCAGGACCTCACTCCGATGCAGTGGCGGATGGTGGGCCGGCGCGGGGGCCAGGCCACCTGGACCATCGTCGGGGACCCGGCGCAGTCCTCGTGGCCGGACCCGGCCGAGGCGGCGGCGGAGCGCGACCGGGCCCTGGGGCGGCGGATGCGGCGCCGCTTCGAGCTGACGGTCAACTACCGCAACCCGGCCGAGATCGCGCGGGTCGCGGACGGGGTGCTGTCCCGGGCCATGCCGGGTGCGGTGCCGCCGCGCGCGGTGCGGGAGACCGGGATCGCGCCGCGGTTCGCCACCGTCGAGTCGGCGGGGGCGCTGCGGGCCGCGGCGCGGTCCGAGGCGAGCCGGCTGCTGGCCGAGGTGCCGGGCACGGTCGGCGTGGTGGTGGCGATGCGTCGCCGCGCGGAGGTCGCGGGGTGGCTGGCCGACCTTCCGGAGGCCGGGGAGCGGCTGATGGTGCTGGGCAGCCTGGAGGCGAAGGGCCTGGAGTACGACGCCACGCTGGTGCTGGCCCCCGGCGAGATCGCCGACGAGTCGCCCGCCGGGCTCCGGGTGCTCTACGTCGCCCTCACCCGCGCCACCCAGCGCCTCACCGTGCTGGCCACGGCTGGCGACACGGCCGTCCCGGCCGGCTGAGCTGGGCGGTTGACGTGGGCGGAGTCCCGCACTTGCACCGGGCGGGGACGCGTGCGGTAGCCTGAAACTGGCGTCGGCCCGTTCCATGCCCCCGGGCCCAACCATTGTCGCTACGAGCGACCACTTGCCGCGAGGCGAGCTGGCGGGTCGGCGCCCCTACCTCTCCCCCCTCCTTCTTTCCACACCGTTTCCATGGCTGTGACGCTTTGCTGTTACGGTCATATCGGTCCCGCGCCCTGGGTTTCACCGAGGCGCGACGCTCTCGTATGGTGACAGCACTTTCGGGGGCGGTTTTCAGGAAAGCGAAGGAAGTCGGCGATGGCAACGGCGCCCAGTGTCTCGTACTCGATGACGGTCCGTCTCGAGGTCCCGGCCAGCGGTACGGCGGTCAGTCAGCTCACCACCGTCGTCGAGTCGTCGGGCGGCTCGGTGACCGGCCTGGACGTGACCGCGTCCGGCCACGAGAAGCTGCGCATCGACGTGACCATCGCGGCCAGCTCGACCGCGCACGCCGACGAGATCGTCCAGAAGCTGCGCGGCATCGAGGGCGTGGCGCTCGGGAAGGTCTCCGACCGCACCTTCCTGATGCACCTCGGCGGCAAGATCGAGATGAAGTCCAAGCACCCGATTCGCAATCGCGACGACCTCTCGATGATCTACACGCCGGGTGTGGCCCGGGTCTGCACACAGATCGCGGCCAACCCCGAGGACGCCAGGCGGCTGACCATCAAACGCAACAGCGTGGCCGTCGTCACCGACGGCTCGGCGGTGCTCGGCCTCGGCAACATCGGCCCGCACGCCGCGCTTCCGGTGATGGAGGGCAAGGCCGCCCTGTTCAAGCGGTTCGCCGGCATCGACGCCTGGCCGCTGTGCCTCGACACCCAGGACACCGACGCGATCGTGGAGATCGTCAAGGCGATCGCGCCCGGCTTCGCCGGCATCAACCTGGAGGACATCTCCGCGCCGCGCTGCTTCGAGATCGAGGCGCGGCTGCGCGAGGCCCTGGACATCCCGGTCTTCCACGACGACCAGCACGGCACCGCCATCGTGGTGCTGGCCGCGCTGACCAACGCGCTGCGCGTGGTCGGCAAGGAGCTGGGCAACGTACGGGTCGTCATGTCAGGCGCGGGCGCCGCCGGCACCGCCATCCTCAAGCTCCTCATCGAGGCCGGCGTCAAGCACGCGGTGGTGGCGGACATCCACGGCGTGGTGCACTCGGGCCGCGCCGACCTGGTGGACGCCGACGGCGACTCGCCGCTGCGCTGGATCGCGGACAACACCAACCCGGAGGGCGTCACCGGCACCCTGAAGGAGGCGATCGTCGGCGCCGACGTCTTCATCGGCGTCTCCGCGCCCGACGTGCTGGCGGCCGAGGACGTGGCGGCGATGGCGAACGACGCGATTGTGTTCGCGCTCGCGAATCCGGACCCGGAGATCGACCCGGCCATCGCCCGCCAGACGGCCGCCGTGGTGGCCACGGGGCGCTCCGACTTCCCCAACCAGATCAACAACGTTCTGGTGTTCCCCGGCGTGTTCCGCGGCCTGCTCGACGCCCAGTCGCGGACCGTCGACCTGTCGATGATGCTGGCCGCGGCCCGCGCGCTGGCCGACGTGGTCGGCGAGGAGGAGCTGAACGCCAACTACATCGTGCCCAGCGTCTTCAACGAGAAGGTCTCGGGCGCGGTGGCCGACGCCGTCCGCGAGGCGGCCCAGGGCGGCACCGGGCACGCCGGCGCCTAGGGCCCCGACCCGGCGGCGAGTCGGTTGCCCGGCCTCCGCGGCCGCCCCTTAGGGTGACGGGAGAGGCGAGCCACGGGACCGTCATGGCGGCGGGCGATCAGCGCTCTTCGTGTGACCCCGCGGGCGCCGGATTGGCCTTCTCGCCTCCCGTGGGGGCAGGATGCGTATCCGGGCGCGAGGGGCCCGGAAGTCAGACCCTGGTCCTGGGGCTGTCAGTGGGCCCTGGCAGCATCGGCTTCGATCTCACGCCTCATTGGCAAGATGAACACGGGAGTACGAAATATGAACCGCAGTGAGCTGGTGGCCAGCTTGGCCGACCGCGCCGGGGTGACTCGAAAGGACGCCGACGCCGTGCTGGGCGCCTTCGCCGAGACCGTCGGCGAGATCGTTGCCAAGGGGGACGAGAAGGTCACCATTCCCGGCTTCCTGACCTTCGAGCGCACCCACCGTGCCGCCCGCACCGCGCGCAACCCGCAGACCGGCGAGCCGATCCAGATCCCGGCCGGGTACAGCGTCAAGGTGTCCGCGGGCTCCAAGCTGAAGGAGGCCGCCCGGGGCAAGTGACCCCGTGGTGAACATGTTGCAGGGGTGGCCCGGCCAGGGCCACCCCTCTCGTGCTGTCAGGGCGCGGCCGCGGCTGTCGCCGAAGGCCGCGTGAGGATCACCACACCTCGCTAGGCTCTTCGCCGACCAGAAGGTCACCGCGCGCCGGCCGGCCTCTGACACACGGGGAAGAAGAGTGACGACCATCCAGATCACGCCCGAGGACGATCCCCTCGGGCAACAGCGGCGTTCCCTGCTCGACTGGCTGCGCAGGGAGCCGGGGGTGCGCGAGCACGCGGAGATCACGCTGCTCTCCGGCGCGCCCGCGGCCCGGGGCACCATGGGCGTCTCGGCGGACGTCATCCGGCTCGTCGTCGACTACGGCTTCCAACTGGCCAACCTCGGCGTGGCCATCGCCGCCTGGCGCGCCGCCTGCGCCCCGCGCGCCCGGGTGACGATCGAGCGCGACGGGCTCACCGTCACGGTCTCCACCGCCGACCCCGCCACCGCGCGCGCCCTGGTCCAGGCCCTCGGCGCGGGCGACGACGGGGAGGCGGGCCGAAACCCGGGGGAGGGGGCGTGAGCGGCGAGGGCAAGGGGCCGCCGGATCCGGCGCAGTCGGCCGGGGTGCTCATCGGCGTCCGGCGCTACAGCCGTCTCGAGCCGCTGCCCGCGGTGGCGAACAACTGCCGCGCCCTGCACTCCGCGTTCACCGACCCACGGGTCTGGGGCCTCGCGGAGGACGAGCGGTGCCGCACCGTGCTCGACCCCAGGTCGCCCGACGAGCTGATCGAGCCGGTCATCAGGGCTGCGAAGCTGGCCAGGGACACCCTGGTGGTGTACTACGCGGGCCACGGAGTCATCGACCCGCACGACCTGACGCTCCATCTCACCCTGCCCGACTCCCGCCCCGACGGCCCGCACACCGCGGTCCCCTACGAGTGGCTGCGCCGCGCGATCATCGAGCACAGCAGGGCACGGCGCAGGATCGTCGTCCTCGACTGCTGCTTCAGCGGCCGGGCGCTCGGCACCGGGATGTCGGACGCGGCGAGCCTGCGCACGGTGGCCAGCGTCGAGGACACCTACCTGCTGACCTCGGCCGCCGAGAACGTGCGGGCGCTCTCCGTGCCGGGCGAGCGGTTCACCGCGTTCACCGGCGAGTTGGTCGACGTGCTGACCAACGGGGTGCCGGACGGGCCCGAGTTGCTCTCCCTCGACGACGTGTACCGGCAGGTGCACGACGCGTTGCTGGCCAAGGGGCGCCCCGAGCCGCAGCGGCAGGACCGCAACCAGGCCGGCGCCCGGCCGTTCGTACGCAACCAGGCGCGCCTCCCCGCGCCCCCTCAGCCGCCGCCGTCGTTCTGGCGCCGGCGCCGGACCGGCCTGGTCGTCGCGGCCGGCACGGCGCTGGTGCTCACGTCCGCGCTCGCCCTCCGCTGGGGGGCCGGCCCCGACCAGCAACGGGCCGGCGCCTGCTCGCCCGCGGCCACGCTGCTCGGCCACTCGGACGCGCTGGACACCACCGAGCACCGTGGCCGGGACGTGGAGGGCCTCTCGGCGCTCGCCCCGACCGAGGGCGACCGGGCGCTGGTGCTCGGCGACAACACCCCCGCGCTGCTCTACGAGGTGGCGCTCGGCGGCCCCGAACTCGAGGGCCTGGAGATCGAGAACGTCACGACGCTGGTCGACGAGGACGGCGCGCCGCACCAGGGCGAGGAGTTCGACGGCGAGGGCCTGGTCGTCGAGGGCGAGACCGTGCTGGTGGCCTCCGAGTCGGACGCCGGCCCCTCGCTCACCCGCTTCCGCCTCGCGGACGGCCGGGCGGTCGCCAGCCTGCCCGTCCCGGACAACTTCCGACCGAACGTCAACATGGAGTCCCTCACCGTCACCCCGGACGGCGGCTCGCTCTACCTGGGCCTGGAGACGCCGCTCCCGGTCGACGACACCTACCGCGGGCAGAACATGCTGCGCGTGCAGCGCTACACGGGCTCGCGCGGCGGCGACTACCGACTGGCCGGCCAGTTCGGCTACCAGTCGGACTCGGGGCTCTCCCTGGTCGAGCTGGCCGCGCTCGGGGACGAGGAGTTCCTCGCCCTGGAGCGCGGCTACGTCGCCGGCGTCGGCAACACCGTCCGCGTCTACCACGTGTCGTTCGCCGGCCTGACCGACGTGTCGGGGATCGAGTCGCTCGGCGACGCGCCCTCCGACGTCTTCCCGGTCAAGACGCTGCTCGTCGACCTCGGTGACTGCCCGGCCTCGGGCGCCGTCGCCAAGCAGGAGCAGATCAACCCGCTGCTCGACAACGTGGAGAGCATGGCGCTCGGCCGGGAGGTCGTCGACGGCGAGCACGCCGGCCGGCACCTGCTCCACCTGGTGTCCGACAACAACGGCAGCCCGCGGCAGACCACGCGCTTCTACGCGCTCGCCGTGCGGCTCCCCTGAACACCGCGGGGCCCGGGCGTCAGGCGCGCTCCACCTTGGCGCCCAGGCTCTCCAGCTTGTCGGCGAAGTTCTCGTAGCCGCGGTTGATCAGCCCGATGCCGTGCACCCGCGAGGTGCCCTGCGCGGCCAGCGCCGCGATCAGGTACGAGAAGCCGCCCCGCAGGTCGGGGATGACCAGGTCGGCGCCCTGCAGCGTGGTCGGCCCCGAGACCACCGCCGAGTGCAGGAAGTTGCGCTGGCCGAAGCGGCAGGACGCGCCGCCCAGGCACTCCCGGTAGAGCTGGATGTGCGCGCCCATCTGGTTGAGCGCGCTGGTGAAGCCGAGACGCGACTCGTAGACCGTCTCGTGCACGATGGAGAGCCCCGACGCCTGGGTGAGCGCCACCACGAGCGGCTGCTGCCAGTCCGTCTGGAAGCCCGGGTGCACGTCCGTCTCCAGCGCGATCGCGTTGAGCGGGCCGCCGGGGTGCCAGAAGCGGATGCCGGCGTCGTCCACCTCGAACTCGCCGCCGACCTTCCGGTACACGTTGAGGAAGGTCATCATCTCCCGCTGGCTGGCGCCGTGCACGTAGACGCTGCCCTTGGTGGCCAGCGCCGCGCTCGCCCACGAGGCGGCCTCCAGGCGGTCGGGCAGCGCCCGGTGCGTGTAGCCGCCGAGCCGGTCGACGCCGGTGATCCGGATGGTCCGGTCGGTGTCCATCGAGATGATCGCGCCCATCTTCTGCAGCACGCAGATCAGGTCCTCGATCTCCGGCTCGACCGCCGCGTTCGACAGCTCGGTGACGCCCTCGGCCAGCACCGCCGTCAGCAGCACCTGCTCGGTGGAGCCGACCGACGGGTAGGGCAGCCGGATCTTGCAGCCGCGCAGCCCCTTGGGGGCCTCCAGGTACTGGCCGTCGGCGCGCTTCTCGATCGTCGCGCCGAAGCTGCGCAACACGTCGAAGTGGAAGTCCACCGGACGGCCGCCGATGTCGCAGCCGCCGAGGCCCGGGATGAACGCGTGGCCCAGCCGGTGCAGCAGCGGGCCGCAGAACAGGATCGGGATCCGCGAGGAGCCGGCGTGCGCGTCGATGTCGGCCACGTTGGCGCTCTCCACGTGCGAGGGGTCGAGCACCAGCTCGCCCGGCTCCTCGCCGCTGCGCACGGTCACCCCGTGCAGCTGGAGCAGGCCGCGCACCACGCGCACGTCGCGGATGTCGGGCACGTTCCGCAGCCGGCTCGGCGCGCTGCCGAGCAGCGCCGCGACCATCGCCTTGGGCACGAGGTTCTTCGCCCCGCGGACCCTGATCTCCCCCTCGATCGGGGTGCCGCCGTGAACAATCAGTACGTCGTCGGTCATCGAACTCGAGATCCCTACGGGTCGGTGCGGGGGCCACCGCGTTTCGACGGCGACCGCATGGAAATGCCAGTGAGCCATGCTATGACCGCACGAGCCGCGCGCTCGCGGACGGCACTCCCCAGCGGTCATCCGATGCGGAATCATGGGTGCCATGACCGAGGCGTCCTCGCTCACCGGGCGGCTGTTGGTGGCCACCCCGGCCCTGTCCGATCCCAACTTCGACCGCTCCGTGGTCCTCCTCCTCGACCACGACCGGGAGGGGGCGCTCGGCGTGGTCCTGAACCGCCCGACGCCCGTGGGGGTCTCGGAGGTCCTGGAGCCGTGGGCCTCGCTCGCCGGGGAGCCAGGCGTGGTCTTCCAGGGCGGCCCCGTGGCGCTCGACGCCGCGCTGGCCATCGCCGTGGTGCCGGGCACGGGCCCGCTGGGCTGGCGGCGGGTGCACGGCTCGATCGGCCTGGTGGACCTGGAGGCGCCGCCCGAGGTGCTGGCGGCCGAGGTGGGCAGCCTGCGGATCTTCGCCGGGTACGCCGGCTGGGGCCCTGGGCAGCTGGAGCGGGAGCTGGACGAGGGCGCCTGGTACGTCGTGGACTCCGAGCCGGGGGACGTCTCGGTGCCGGAGCCGGAGCGCCTGTGGCGGGCCGTGCTGCGCCGGCAGCGCGGCAGCCTGGCACTGCTCGCGACATACCCGGACGACCCGTCGCTCAATTAGGCTTGTGACCCATGAGCACTCTCGAGCCCGAACGCGGAGCGGGCACCGGCACCCTCGTCGAGCCCACCCCGCAGACGACGCACGGCGATGGCGACCACGAGCGCTACGCCCACTACGTCCAGAAGGACAAGATCATGGCGAGCGCGCTGGACGGCACCCCCGTCGTCGCGCTCTGCGGCAAGGTCTGGGTGCCGGGTCGGGACCCGAAGAAGTACCCGGTGTGCCCCACCTGCAAGGAGATCTACGAGTCGATGGGCTCGTTCGGCGGCGGCAAGGACGGCAAGGGCGGCAACGGCGGCAAGTAGCCCCGACCGCCCCCGCCGGCTCCGCGCCGCGCCGGGACCCCGGACCGCCCGGCCGTGCAGGGCCGTCCGGGGCTCCGTCATGCCCCTGGCCGGGGTCCGTCCTGGCGTCCCCTCCCCGGCCCCGCACCCCGCTCCGCGCCGTGCCCTGATCGTGTGAGTCGAGGGCGGCCCCGGGCGCCGGTCCCGCCGCCGCCGGATCCGGTGGCCGCCCCGCGTGTCGCGCGTGCCACCCCGGCGCCTGCCGGGCCGGATTCTGTGCCAGAGTTGCCACGTCCGGGCTCGGAACACGTACCGTACGGCTCGGCAGCCGGGACAACCGGAAAGGGGCAGCCGGATTGAGCACGCACGCACCGCACGCACCGGGCTCCGCGCGGCTCGTCGCGCTACCAGCCACGCTGGACGAGGCCGTGGCGGCGCTGGCCGCAGAACCGGCCGCCGTGCCGGTCGCGGGCGGCACGGACCTGATGGCCTCGGTCAACGCCGGGCTGCTGCGGCCCGCGGCCCTGGTCGGCCTCGGCCGCCTCGCGGAGCTGCGCGGCTGGGCGTACCAGGACGGTCACGCGCTGCTCGGCGCCTGTCTCACGCACTCCCGGATGAGCCGCCCCGACTTCGCCGCGCTGATCCCGGCGCTGGCCGCCGCCGCGCGGTCCGCGGGCCCGCCCCAGGTGCGGAACGCCGGCACCCTCGGCGGCAACATCATCACCTGCGCCCCCTCGGGCGACACGCTGCCGGTGCTCGCCGCGCTCGACGCCACGCTGCTGGTCGCGGGTCCGGACGGCGAGGGCCGGCAGATCCCGGTCAGCCACCTGCTCGCCGGCCGGGACCGGCTGCGCGGCGGGGAGCTGCTGGCCCACGTGCGGGTGCCGCTGCTGCACGCCCCGCAGACCTTCCTGAAGGCCACCGCGCGCACCGGGCCCGCCAGGGCGCAGGCCTCGGTCGCGGTCGTCCTCGACCCGGTGCGCCGGGAGGTGCGCTGCGCGGTGGGCGCCGTCAGCCCGATGCCGCTGCGGCCGCTGGACGCCGAGCGGTGGGTGGCCTCCCTGGTCGACTGGGACGGTGAGCGCGGCCTCGCCCCCGAGGTGCTGCACGCTTTCGGGGACTATGTCGGAATGGCCTGCATCCCGGATCCGCCGCCGCCGAGCGATGGGGGCGAACCTCCGCAACTTCCGCCCGCCGTGCAGCACATGAGGCGTACCGTGGCGACACTGGCCCGCCGTGGACTCGGAAGGGCTCTCGCATGAGCAACGAACAGCAGCCCGAACCGGCGCCCGACTTCTCGCCGGAAGGCGCGCGCCCGCCAGGACCGCAGGGCGGGTGGGGCGGCGAGTACGACTCGGACGCCACCGCCTTCATAGAGCTACCCGAGGGCTACCAGGAGCGCTCGGGCGGCGAGCCGCTCGCCGCGCCGGGACACGGCTACCAGCCGCCGGAGATCGGCGACGGCGCGGCCGCGCCGGCCGCCGACCCCTCGGTCGGCGGGCAGTGGACCAGGCCGTTCGGCGACGTCCCGCAGGGCGCGGGGCACGACGCCGGGCCCTGGTCGACGGGGGGCGAGCCCCCCGCGCCCGCCCCCTGGGCCACGCCCCCCGCCGACGAGCCCCACCCCACCGCGGAGCCCGCCGCCGGTGCCGTGGAGCCATGGTCGCCCGAGCCGGACGGGACCCCTCCCGGCCAGCCGGAGGCCGGCAGCCGCAGCGACCACCCCGAGGTCTCCTACGTGCTGCGGGTCAACGGCGTGGACCGGCCGGTGACCAGCGCCTGGATCGGCGAGTCGCTGCTCTACGTGCTGCGCGAGCGGCTCGGCCTGGCCGGCGCCAAGGACGGGTGCGCGCAGGGCGAGTGCGGGGCCTGCTCGGTGCAGGTCGACGGGCGTCTGGTGGCGGCCTGCCTGGTGCCGGCCGCCACGGCCGCGGGCAGCGAGATCAGGACGGTGGAGGGGCTCGGCGCCGACGGCGCGCCCTCCGACGTGCAGCGCGCGCTGGCCGCCACGCCGGTGCAGTGCGGCTTCTGCCTGCCGGGGATCGCGATGACCGTGCACGACCTGCTCGAGGGCAACCACGCGCCGACCGAGCTCGAGACGCGGCAGGCGCTCTGCGGCAACCTGTGCCGCTGCACCGGGTACCGGGGCGTGCTCGACGCCGTCCGCACGGTCGTGGAGGAGCGCGCGGCCACCGCGGCGCGCGCCGCCGAGGAGGCCGGGCACGAGGCCCGGGACGGCGGCCCGGGCACCCGCATCCCGCACCAGGCGGGGCCGCCCGCCGGGGGGACGCGGTGAGCCGCCGGGCCACGGTGCCGGGCGGCCGAGTGGTTCCAGGTGAGCAAGGGGACGAAAGGGCGATGTCATGACGGACCGGGGCACCGACGGCGCCACCGCCATCACCGTGTCCCCCGCCGGCGGGGGCGCCAGGACCGCACGCCCGGCGGGCGCGCCCCCGCACGGTCTCGGCGACTCGCTGTCGCCGGCCGAGGCCGAGGCCAAGGCCAGGGGCACCTTCCCCTACACGGCCGACCTGTGGGCCGAGGGCCTGCTGTGGGCCGCCGTGCTGCGCTCCCCGCACCCGCACGCCGCGATCAAGCGGATCGACACCACCGACGCGGCGGCCATGCCGGGGGTGCGGGCCGTGGTCACCCACGAGGACGTGGGCGGCGAGGCCGGCCTCGGCCGGCTGGTCACCGACCGGCCGCCGTTCGCCTCCGAGGTGGTCCGCTACCACGGCGAGCCGGTGGCCGCGGTGGCCGCCGACCACCCGGAGACCGCGCGGCTCGCGGCCGCCGCGATCGTCGTCGAGTACGAGGAACGCGAGCCCGTCACCGACCCCGAGAAGTCGTTCGAGGCGCCGGCGCTGCACCCGGACGGCAACGTGATCCGGCACATCCCGCTGCGCCACGGCGACCCGGCCGCAACCGGCGAGGTCGTCGTGGAGGGGCTCTACCGGATCGGCCGCCAGGACCCGGCGCCCATCGGCGTCGAGTCGGGCCTCGCCGTGCCCCGCCCGGACGGCGGCGTCGAGATCTACACGGCCACCACCGACCCGCACACCGACCGCGACCGGATCGCCGCCAGCCTCGGGCTCACCACCGAGCAGGTCAAGATCTACGTCACCGGCGTCCCCGGGTCCCTCGGGGACCGCGAGGACCTGGGCTTCCAGCTGCCGCTCGCGCTGCTCGCCATCCGCACCGGCAGCCCCGTGAAGCTCTCGGCGACCCGCGAGGAGTCGTTCCTCGGCCACGCCCACCGGCACCCCACGCTGCTGCGCTACTGGCACCACGCGGACCGCACCGGCAAGATCGTCAAGGTCGAGGCGCAGCTGCTGATGGACGCCGGCGCCTACGCCGACGACTCGGCCGAGGCGCTGGCCGCCGCCGTGTCGTTCGCGGCCGGGCCCTACGTGGTGCCCAACGCGGTGATCGACGGCTGGGCGGTGCGCACCAACAACCCCCCGGCCGGCTATGTGCGGGGCGAGGGCGCGATGCAGGTGTGCGCGGCCTACGAGGGGCAGATGGACCGGCTCGCGGCGCAGCTCGGCATCGACCCGGCCGAGCTGCGCGCCCGCAACGTGCTGGGCACCGGGGACGCGCTGCCGACCGGGCAGACGGTCACCTGCCCGGCCCCGGTGGCCGAGCTGCTGGCCGCGGTGCGCGAGGCGCCGCTGCCGGCGCTGCCCAAGGACGGCCCGGTGGAGGACTGGCTGCTGCCCGGCGGCCCGGAGGGCGCCGGCGAGCCGGGCGCGGTGCGGCGCGGCGTCGGTTATGCCCTGGGCATGGTCCACATGCTGGGCGCCGAGGGCACCGACGAGGTGTCCACGGCCACGGTCAAGGTGGAGGGCACGGTCGCCACGGTGCTGTGCGCCGCGGTGGAGACCGGGCAGGGCTTCGCGACGCTGGCGCGGCAGATCGTGCAGGACGTGCTGGGCATCGAGGAGGTGCACGTCGCGCCGGTGGACACCGACCAGCCGCCGGCGGGGCCCGGTGGGCGCGGCCGGCACACCTGGGTCTCGGGCGGCGCGGTGGAGCGGGCGGCCAAGATGGTGCGCACCCAGCTGCTCCAGCCGCTGGCCGCCAACTTCGGCATGTCCGCCGAGCTGTTGAGCATCGCCGACGGCAAGATCACCTCCTACGACGGGGTGTTGAGTACCACGGTGGCCGAGGCGCTGGAGGGCAAGGAGCTCTGGGCGACGGCGCAGTGCCGGCCGCATCCGACCGAGCCGCTCGACGCCTCGGGGCAGGGCGACGCGTTCGTCGGCCTCGCCTTCGCGGCGCTGCGGGCCGTGGTGGACGTGGACGCGGAGCTGGGGTCGGTGCGGGTCGTCGAGGTGTCGGTCGCGCAGGACGTGGGGCGGGTGCTCAACCCGCGGCAGCTGCGGACGCGGATCGAGGCGGGCGTGCTGCAGGGCGTCGGCGCGGCCCTGACGGAGCATCTGCGGGTGGTCCGCGGGGAGGTGCGGCGGCCCGACCTCGCGGGGTATCCGCTGCCCACCGCGCTGGACGCGCCCGACGTGCGGATCGTCCGGCTCATCGAGGAGCGGGACGTGGTCGCGCCGTTTGGCGCCAAGGCGGTGAGCGCGGTGCCCGTGGTGGTGGCGCCGGCGGCGGTGGCCGCGGCGGTCCGGGCCGCCACCGGGCGGCCCGTCAACCGGCTGCCGATCCGGCCGCAGTCGGCGGTGGTGGGCCCGTAGGCGGGCCCACACCCGATCGGCGTACGACGATGGTCAGGGGCGAATCCGCCTTACGTCCATAGGCAGGGCTCGGGGGCAGTCCTTACGGTGTTCGCATGACCGACACCGACGCCGGCTCCGGGCCTCCGAGCACCGCCACCCCACACCAGCCGCAGGGCGAGGAGGCCGCCGCCGACGGCGGGCGCGCTGGCGTCCTCGGTCCCCGCCACCGCGCGCTCACCCTGGGGTGCGTCTGCTCCATCCTGTTGATCGCCTTCGAGGCCATGGCCATCGGCACGGCGATGCCGGCCGCGGCCGAGGAGCTGCGCGGCGTCTCGCTCTACGCCTTCGCCTTCTCCGGCTTCTTCACCACCAGCCTGCTCGGCATGGTGGTCGCCGGGCAGTGGTGCGACCGGGTCGGGCCGCTGCGGCCCGTGGCGGTGGGGATAGCCGCCTTCGCCGCGGGGCTGCTGGTGACGGGCGTGGCCCAGAGCATGTGGGTGTTCGTGCTGGGCCGTGCGGTGCAGGGGATAGGCGGCGGCCTGGTGATCGTCGCGCTCTACGTGGTGGTCGGCCGGGCGTTCCCCGAGCGGCTGCGTCCCGCGGCGCTGGCCGCGTTCTCCGGGGCGTGGGTGCTGCCGTCGATGGTCGGGCCGCTGATCGCGGGGTCCGTCACCGAGCACTTCGGCTGGCGCTGGGTCTTCCTCGGGATCACCGCGCTGGTGCCGTTGCCGCTGCTGGTGATGCTCCCGGCGCTGCGGCGTCACGCCTCGGGGCCGCCGCCGGGCGCGCGGGGCGCGTTCGACGGCCGGCGGCTGCGTCTCGCGCTGGCGGTGGCGGTGGGCGCGGGGCTCGTGCAGTTCGGCGGTCAGGAGGTGCGGTGGCTCTCGCTGCTGCCGGCGCTCGTGGGCCTGGCGTTGCTGTGGCCCTCGGCGGTGCGGCTGCTGCCGGTGGGCACCCTCCGGGCGGCTCGCGGGCTGCCCGCGGTGATATCCCTGCGGGGCGTGATCTCGGCGGCGTACCTGGTGACGCAGACCTTCCTGCCGCTGATGCTGGTCGCCCGGCGCGGCCTGTCCTACACCGAGGCCGGCCTGGCGCTCGCCGTCTCGGGCGTGGTGTGGTCGCTGGGCTCCTTCGCCCAGGCCAGGCCGTGGGCCGAGCCGTACCGCCACCTGCTGGTGCGGCTCGGGACGGTGCTGCTCGCGGCCGGGGTGCTGACGACGCCGCTGGTGCTGTGGGAGGCGGTGCCGGTGTGGCTGCCCACGGTCACGTTGACGGTGGCGGCCTTCGGCATGGGCCTCGTGGTGTCCACGGTGGGCGTGCTGGTGCTCCGGCTCTCGCGGCCGGGGGAGTCCGGGGGCAACGTCTCCTCGCTCCAGGTCTGCGACAGCCTGGGCAACGTGCTGATGCTGACGGCGGTCGGCACCCTGTTCGCCGCCTTCGGCGGGGACGCGTCCGCCGCGCACGAGGCGGGCGGCGCCGCGGCCTCGGCCGTGGGCGCGGAGGCGTTCGTCGTGGTCTACGCGGCGGCGGCCGTCGCCGCGCTGCTCAGCGTCGTGGTGGCCGGCCGGATCGGCGCGCCCGCCGAGCGGGCCGCCCTGGCGTGAAGTCGTCGGTGGCGGAAGGGGGTTGGCGGTGACCGGGGGCCGGCCTCAGCGGGCCGGGCCGCGGCTTGGGTAGGCTGGCGCGGTTGTCGCCGCCGAGCCACCGTTTCCGGAGATCGTGACTACCACAGCCTCGTCCGCACCCAGTTCCTCGCACCATCTCTCGCCCGCTTTCCCCGGCCGTGCTCCCTGGGGCACGGCGGGCAAGCTGCGTGCCTGGCAGCAGGGGGCGATGGAGGAGTACCTGCGGCGTCAGCCGCGGGACTTCCTGGCCGTCGCCACCCCGGGCGCCGGCAAGACGACGTTCGCGCTGACGCTGGCGTCCTGGCTGCTGCACCATCACGTCGTCCAGCAGGTGACGGTCGTCGCCCCCACCGAACACCTGAAGACCCAGTGGGCCGAGGCCGCGGCCCGGATAGGGATCCGGCTCGACCCGGAGTACAGCGCGGGCCCGCTGGGCCGCGACTACCACGGGGTGGCCATCACCTACGCCGGCATCGGGGTGCGGCCCATGCTGCACCGCAACCGGTGCGAGCAGCGCAAGACCCTGGTGATCCTGGACGAGATCCACCACGCCGGCGACTCGCGCTCCTGGGGCGAGGCGTGCCTGGAGGCGTTCGAGCCGGCCACCAGGCGGCTGGCGCTCACCGGCACCCCGTTCCGGTCGGACACCAACCCGATCCCCTTCGTCTCCTACGCGGAGGGCACGGACGGGATCCGCCGCTCGGTCGCCGACTACACCTACGGCTACGGCAACGCGCTGGGCGACGGCGTGGTGCGGCCGGTCATCTTCCTCTCCTACAGCGGCAGCATGCGCTGGCGCACCAAGGCGGGGGACGAGATCGCCGCCAAGCTCGGCGAGCCGATGACCAAGGACGCCACCTCCCAGGCGTGGCGCACCGCCCTCGACCCCAGGGGCGAGTGGATGCCGGCGGTGCTCACGGCCGCCGACCGGCGGCTCACCGAGGTCCGCAGGTCCATCCACGACGCCGGCGGCCTGGTGATCGCCACCGACCAGGAGTCGGCCCGCGCCTACGCCAAGCTGATCCGCGAGATCACCGGCACCTCGGCCACCCTCGTGCTCTCCGACGACAGCGGCGCCTCGCAGCGCATCGAGGAGTTCCGGGGCAGCGAGGACCGCTGGATGGTCGCGGTCCGGATGGTGTCGGAGGGGGTGGACGTGCCCCGGCTCGCGGTCGGGGTCTACGCCACCACCATCGCGACGCCGCTGTTCTTCGCCCAGGCCGTGGGCCGCTTCGTGCGCTCCCGGCGGCGCGGCGAGACCGCGTCCGTCTTCCTGCCGACCATCCCGACGCTGCTCCAGTTCGCGCACGAGCTGGAACTGGAGCGCGACCACGCGCTGGACAAGCCGAAGAAGGACGGCGAGGAGGACCCGTACGCCGAGGAGGCCGACCTGCTCAAGGAGGCCGAGCGCGAACAGAACGAGCCGGACGGCGAGCAGGACCAACTCCCGTTCGAGGCACTGGAGTCCGACGCCGTCTTCGACCGGGTGATGTACGACGGGCACGAGTTCGGCATGCAGGCCCACCCCGGCAGCGAGGAGGAGCAGGACTACCTCGGCATCCCCGGGCTGCTCGAACCCGACCAGGTGCGGCTGCTGCTGCAGAAGCGGCAGGCCAGGCAGCTCGCCCACAGCCGCCGCAGGCCGGACGCCGAGGCCGACCTCCTCGAGGTCCCGGCGGAGAACCGGCCGGTGCTCAGCCACAAGGAGATGATGGAGCTGCGCCGCGAGCTCAACTCCCTGGTCGGCGCCTACGCGCACCAGTCGGGCAAGCCGCACGGCGTGATCCACACCGAGCTGCGCCGGGTGTGCGGCGGCCCGCCGAGCGCCGAGGCCACGGCGGGCCAGCTGCGGCAGCGGGTGGAGAAGATCAGGGAGTGGGCCACGCGCATGCGGTGACGCCCGCCCGCTCTTCCGGCATTTCTCCCCAGAACGATCCAAAACCAACATCGACTGCTCGGATTTTGGACGTCCTCTTCCGGTAACCGGTGCTGATCGATAAGTTTCCGGACACGCGCACACTCGGTTGCAGAGTCGCCCCGGTGCGCAGCGGCCAGTGATCCGTCTCACCTGCCATGTCCAGTGATGGCATCCCGTGCGCGCTGCCGAACGGGACGTCGGCACGCGCACCGCTGACCCGGAAGGGGGCGCCGTGACCGCGGAGACTTCCCAGACACTCGACCGAGGACTGCGAGTACTCAAGCTGCTCGCCGAGACCGACCACGGGCTGACGGTCACCGAGCTGTCGCGCCAGCTCGGCGTCAACCGCACCGTGGTCTACCGGCTGCTCGCCACCCTCGAACAGCACTCCCTGGTCCGTAGGGACGCCGGCGGCCGGGCCCGGGTCGGCGTCGGCGTGCTCGGCCTCGGCCGCCAGGTGCACCCGCTGGTACGGGAGGCCGCCCTGCCCGCGCTGCGCTCGCTCGCCGAGGACGTGGGCGCCACCGCCCACCTCACCGTGGTGGACGGCACCGACGCCCTCACCGTGGCCGTGGTCGAGCCGAGCTGGACCGACTACCACGTGGCCTACCGCACCGGATTCCGGCACCCGCTCGACCGGGGCGCCGCAGGGCGCGCCATCCTCACCGGCCGCTGCAAGGACATCGACGACGAGGACGGCTACGTGCTCACCCGCGGCGAGCTGGAGGCCGGCGGCTCGGGCGCCGCCGCCCCGCTGCCCAGGGACTGCGGCATCGAGGGCAGCGTCGGCGTGGTGATGCTGAGCGAGGCGGTGCCCCCCGAGGTCGGGCCGCGGGTGGTCAGGGCCGCCGAGGAGGTGGCGGCGGTCCTGCGTTAGATTCGCTGCCATGCCCGCAGCCAAGAACGCGCCCGAGGCGCAGGCCGCCGCCCAGCGGCCGCCCGGTCGCCGTCGCCCGCTGCTGCTCGCCCTCTGCGGCGCGCTCGTGGTGGCGCTGTTCGCGGTGGTGGCCGTCGTGCCGCTGCCGTTCTCCGTCACCTACCCGGGGTCCACCGCCGACGTCCTCGGCGAGGCCGAGGGCGAGCCCGTCATCACCGTCTCCGGCGCGCCGGTGCGCGACCCCGAGGGCCAGCTGCTGCTGACCACCATCGTGGCCACCGGGCCCGACGCCACGGTCCGCCTCGGGGACGTGATCAGCGGCTACTTCGCCGACGACCGCGCCGTGATGCCGCGCGCCTCGGTCTACCCGGTCGGCGACTCGACGAACGAGATCCGCGAGCACAACGCCCAGCAGATGCGCGAGTCCCAGGACGCGGCGGTGTCGGCGGCCCTCGGCTACCTCGGTCTCGACGGTTCCGAGGTCTCCGTCGAGCTCAACCTCCCGCGCATCGGCGGCCCGAGCGCGGGCCTGCTGTTCTCGCTCGGCATCGTGGACCTGTTGCGGGGCGACGGCCAGGGCGGCGACCTCACCGGCGGCCGGGTGATCGCCGGCACCGGCACCATCGAGGCGGACGGCACCGTGGGCCCGGTGGGCGGCGTGCCGCTGAAGACCAGGGCGGCCGCCCGCGACGGCGCCGACGTCTTCCTGGTGCCGCGCGACGAGTGCTCGGACGCCCAGGCGGACCTGCCGGAAGGACTGCGGCTGATCCCGGTGACCACCCTGAGCGGCGCGGTCGACGACCTGCGCGCGCTGGCCGCCGGCGAGCCCGTGCCCAGCTGCTGAACCTGCCCAACCGCCCCCGCGAGTGCAGGTCGCGGGGGCGGCTTGTGGGGGGTGGTACAGGTACTGATTCCCCGGGCCGACCCGTTCACGCCCGCTCGCCGGGAATCGGGGACATCCGCACCCCGCGGACACCTTCTGGCGGAAGCCGGGGCGATTCCGCGCCCGCTTGGTGAAGTCATGGGGCCCCTCGGTACAGTCGGGCCGCGAGAAGGGGAGGCCGGGCATGGCGATCGACGGACTCGACGCGCGGCTGATCGAACTGCTCGCCAGGGAGCCGCGGATCGGCGTGCTCGAAGCCTCACGGCGGCTCGGCGTCGCGCGCGGCACGGCCCAGGCCAGGCTGGAGAAGCTGCAGGCGTCCGGGGTCATCCGGGGCTTCGGCCCGGACGTCGACCCGGCGGCCATCGGCTTCCCGGTCACCGCCTTCGCCACCCTCGAGATCACCCAGGGCCGGGGCGAGGAGGTGCGCCGCCACCTCGGCGGCGTCCCCGAGGTGCTCGAACTGCACACCATCACCGGCCAGGGCGACATGCTCTGCCGCCTGGTGGCCCGCTCCAACGCGGACCTGCAACGGGTGATCGACCGGGTGGTCGGCTTCCCCGGCATCGTCCGGGCGTCCACCGCGATCGTGATGGAGAACCCGGTGCCACTGCGGGTCATCCCCCTGGTCAGACACGCCGCGGGCGGCGGTTCCTGACCGCTCCCGCCGTACCGTTCAGGGGGCCGACTCACCCGGCTCCTCGGCGCCGGGGATCAGCAGACCACGTAGTTCGTCCTCCACATCGCCGGCGTCGCCCTCGGTGCCCGGCGGCACCACGCGCAGCGTCCGCTCCAGCCACGCGGACAGCGGCACCGCCGGCACGTGCAGCAGCGCCTCGCCGTCCGGCGAGCTCAGCGACAGGCAGATCACGTTCCGCCCGGCCTGCTTCGCGGGCCACACCCGCACGTCGCCCTCCCCGGAGGGCCGGAAGACGCCCTCCACCAGCAGGTCCCTGGCGAACGTCCAGTGCACCGGGACGTCGGAGCCCAGGTGGAAGGTGATGTGCACGGCGTACGGGTCGTCGGACCGGTACACGAGCCGAGCCGGCACCGGAACGCTGCGCTCAGGCGAGAGCACCAACTGGAGGTCCAACTCCCGCTCGATGATGGTGTGCATGGGATGCGCCCTTCTCTGTGCGGTCCTGCGGAGATAGAGAGGGAGAGACCGGTCTTTCATTACGCGACTCCACGAGAATTGATCGGGACTCTTCGACGGCCGGGCGGTGGGCCGGGCGGCCCCCCCCACGCCCCGTCGTCGCGGCGCGGGTGCGGGTACCCCGGGGCATCCCCGAGTACGCTGCCCGAATCCGCGCCGGCACCGATCCGGGCGCGCAACTCGCCCCTCGATGGCCGATATTGGGTGGACCTCGGGCCGGTCGGCTCGCACAGTGATGCGGTGACACACCCGACGCCACCCCCCTTCCTGCCAGGACTCACGCTCTCCCGCGTCCTCTACGAGGAGGCCGTGCGACCGCTGCTCGCCGAGCACCACCCGGGGCTGCCGTACGCCGCCGCCCGCGTCGGCCCGGGCTCCGAGGTGCTGGGCTTCGACACCGCCAGGTCCGCCGACCACGAGTGGGGACCGCGACTCGAACTCTTCCTGACCGCCGAGGACGCCGCCGAGCACGGCGCCGACATCGAACGGATGCTCGCCCACCGGCTGCCCAAGGAGGTGCGCGGCTGGCCCACCAACTTCCGGCCGTCGCCCGACCCGGCCGACCCGGTCGGCCTGATGGCCCACACCGAGGGGCCGGTGGCGCACCGGGTCGCGGTCACGGACGTCGGCTCCTGGCTGGCCGAACGCGGCCTCACCGCCGAGCCCGACACCGCGGACTGGCTCGCCATGCCCGCCCAGCGGCTGGCCGAGGTCACCGCCGGCGCCGTCTTCCACGACGGGGTGGGCGAGTTGACGGCCGCCCGGGCCAGGCTCGACTGGTACCCGGACCAGGTGTGGCGCTGGCTGCTCGCCTGCCAGTGGCAGCGGATCGCCCAGGAGGAGGCGTTCCCCGGGCGCTGCGCCGAGGTCGGGGACGACCTGGGCGCGGCCCTGGTCGCCGGGCGGCTGGTGCGGGACTGGATGCGGCTCTGTCTGCTCTACGCGCGCCGGTACCCGCCCTACGGCAAGTGGCTGGGCAGCGCCTTCGCCCGACTGCCGGTCGCCGGCGAGCTGTTGCCGGCGCTGCGCGGCGCGCTCGCCGCCACGGGCGCGGCGCTGCGCGAGCGTCACCTGTGCGACGCGGGCGAGCGGATCGCCGCCCTGCACAACGAGTCGGGGCTGACGGCGCCGCTCGATCCCACCCGACGGCCCTACCACAGCCGGCCGTTCCTGGTGCTCGACGCCGGTCGGTTCGCGCGGGAGCTGGCCGGCACGGTGGCGGACCCGGCGCTGCGTGGCCTTCCGTTGACGGGCGCCGTCGACCAGTGGGCGGACAACACGGACTTCCTCGGCGACCCGGGGCCGGCCCGTGCCGCCGTGCGGGCGGCGCTCGGGCGACAGGGCGCGTGGGAACCGGACGGCGTTCGTTAGGGTCCTTCTCGGACAGACTTGGAATGACGCTGGCCGCTTGCGACGTACGATGCTTACTCGCAGTCGCGACCAGAGAGCACGGACGAGGAGATTCGGACCGCATGAGCTCCCCACCCGCAGGAGGCGCCAGCGGCGGCCCGGGGCCCAACTGGTATCCGGACCCGTCCATTCCCGGCTACATCCGGTACTGGAACGGCACCGCCTGGGTGCCGGGCAGCAGCCGGCCCGAGCCGCGGGAGGGCGAGCCCGCGCCCACGCCGCCGGCCGGCTCCGGAGTGGCGCCGGCGGCGCCCACGCCGGCGCAGGCACCCCCCAAGGACGAGACACAGCCCTTCTTCTTCGACGAGGACCCGACACCCGCGGACTCCGGTCCGCAGGTGGCGCACTCGGGCGACCAGCGGGTCGCCTGGGGTTCCGACGAGGACGTGAGCCCGTCGCCGGCCGCCGCGGCCGGGCGCGTCGACCCGCGCGGGCAGTTCCGCCGCACCCCGGCCGAGGGCGCCCCCGCGCCCGAGCCGGCACCGTCCCAGGCACCCGAGCCCCCGCCGGCCCAGGCGCCGGAGCCTTCGGCGCCGCGCGCCGACGCGGGCGGCGGCTCCTGGGAGCGCCAGGTGCACGAGCTGGCCCAGGGCGGCGGTCAGGGCCCGGACGCGGCCGCCGCCGGCCCTCCCGTCCAGGCGGCCCAGGCGCCCTCGGTGCCCTCCCAGTCGGGCCCGCCCGGGCTCGGCGCCCCGCCGGCGCCCAGTCCGCAGCAGGGCGTTCCGGTGCCGGGGCAGGCGTCGCCGCCCACCCCGCAGCCCGCCCCGCCGCAGGCCAGTCCGCCGCAGGGCGTGCCCGCCCCCGGCGGCCCGCCCGGGCTCGGTGTCCCGCCGCAGCCGGGGCCCGCCCAGGGCGCGCAGCCCGCGCAGCCCGTGCCGCCGGCCCAGCCCGTGCCGCCGCAGGCCGGGCCCGCGCCCGTGCCGCCGGCCAGCCCGGCGCAGGGCGTCGCGGTGCCGCCGACGCGCCCGAGCCCCGGCCAGGGGGTGCCCGTGCCGGGCGCCGCCGCCGGCGGGTACGGCTACCCCCAGCAGCCGCCGCAGGGGCCCGGCGCCCCCGGGGGCTACGGCTATCCCCAGGCCCAGCCCCAGCAGCCGGGTGCCGCCGGCGGATACGGCTACCCCCAGGCCCAGCCCCAGCCTCAGCCCCAGCAGCCCGGTTCCTCCGGCGGTGGTTACGGCTACCCGCAGGCCGGGTCCACGCCGCCGGGGCAGTCGCCCTACCTCCAGGCCCACCAGGGCGATCCGCTCACCATGATCCGGCAGTTCGTCGACCCGGAGCAGAAGTACCCGGCCGGCCTCGGCCGCCGGCTGCTGGCCAGGATCGTCGACTCGCTGCTGCCGGTCGGCGCCGCCGTCGCCGTGGCCCTGCCGCTGGTCGGCCAGGCCCGCGACCACATCCAGGAGCAGATCGACGCCGCCGAGCGCGCCGGCATCACCAAGCAGATCTGGCTGATCGACGGCACCACGGGCGGCTATCTCGCCCTCGTCCTCGGCGTCTTCCTGGTCGTCGGGCTGCTCTTCGAGGCGCTGCCCACCGCGATCTGGGGCACCACCCTCGGCAAGGGCATGGTCGGCGCCCGGGTGGTCGACGTCGAGCGGCAGGAGAAGCCGTCGTTCGGCGCGGCGCTGCTGCGCTGGCTGCTGTACAACGTGCTGGCGTTGCTGGTGGTGGGCGTCGTCAGCCTGGTGCTCGGCGCCCGCGACCGGCCCTGGCGCCAGGCGTGGCACGACAAGGCGGCCCACACCTTCGTGGCCGTCACCAAGCCGAACGGCTAGCCGCCCCCCGACGGGGGCGCGTCAGCCATCCGCCCGGCGCCCGGATGCGGGGCGCCGGGCGCCGGGGTGGACTGGGGGCATGAGTACTCACCAGCCACGGCCCGACCCCGAGGAAGGCCCCGGCCGGGAGGCCGGCGAGGACGAGGGGCTGCCCAAGGCCCCGCCGCCCGGCGAGCCCTACGGCGACAACCCCTACGGCGGCCCGGCCGGCGCGGCCGACCCGCTGGCCGGCATGCCCCCGCTGGCCAACCGGGGCAAGCGCCTGGTCGCCCGCGTCATCGACTCGATCGTCGTCGGCGTGCCCGTCACGCTGCTGATGTGGCCGCTGGTGGGGAACTACGGCTGGGACGGCGACGGCGGTGGCGGCGCGTACGGCTCCGAGGCCGTCGTGCTCGTCGTCTACTTCATCTACGAGGGCCTGATGCTCAGCGCCCGTGGCCAGACCCTGGGCAAGATGGCCATGCGCATCCGGGTGGCGATGCTGCGGGACGGCGCGGTGCCGCGCGGCAACCCGGCCTGGTACCGGGCCGGGGTCTACTCGCTGCCGCAGCTGCTGCCGTGCATCGGCTTCGTGTTCTGGCTGGTCAACGTGCTCAACTGCACCTGGGACAAGCCGTACCGGCAGTGCGTGCACGACAAGGCGGCCAGGACCGTGGTGGTCTCGACCGCCTGATGTCGGACCCCCGTCGCGAGGAGCCGGGCGCCGGGCGTGCGCGCGGGGGCGCGCGCCGCTCAGACCGTTACGCCAGGGCGCCCGCGCGGGGTGTCGAGCGGCTCCGGGTGGGCAGTCTTCGGGAGCCGCGCGGCCGGGGCCCGGCCGGCGCGGCGGGCCCGCAGGGCCAGTGCGACCAGGACGCCGAGCAGCAGGGCGACACCGGCCACCAGCGTGAGACCCGGGCCCGAGAGGGCCGGTGCCAGCAGGAGTAACGCGAAGGTGGTGGTGACGACGGTGACCGAACCGTAGATGATCTGCGCGGGGGTCGGGTGCGGCATCGCGGTGTCCGTCCTCGGTGCTGGTGGTGGCGGGCCGTGCCGGAGGGGCGGCGCCCCAGGAACGCGTTCCGTTTTTCGAACGGTTCTACGGCCCTCGATGCCCGCGCGACGCCGTCGGTAAGCGCGCGCCGGGCGGCATGACGGATGCACGGGGGGCGCACGGATTCATGGCATGACGGCTTGACAGACGGACGAACGACCGTAGTGGTAGCGGGGGGTTGAATCAAGGGCTGTCTTTTTCTGAATCACTCATGTCAAATGCACCCGTCGTGTCACTGCTCGCGCAGGGAGGACAGTCAACAGGTGAACATGGGGAAGAGATCCACGAGATCGAGGACCGCCGCGGTCGCGACGGCCGTCGCCGCCATCGGCGCGGCGGTGCTGCTGCCCGCCGGGGTCGCCCAGGCGCAACCGCCCGCGGACCCGGAGGCGGCGCCCGAGGTCGAGGAGCCGTACGCCGCGGAGCCCGAGCTCGAGAACCCCCTGGGGGACAAGCGCGAGTCGCAGCGTCAGGAGGCCTACCAGCAGCTGCTGTCGGGCGAGGCCACGGCGCGGACCAGGGGCGGCTCCGAGGTCGTCGAGCTGAGCGACGGCGAGTTCGTCGACATGGCGACGACCGGCACCGACCGGATCTTCACGATCCTCGTGGAGTTCGGTGACGAGATCCACCCGGAGTACGGCGGTGACCCGGGCCCGTTGGTCAACCAGATCCCGGAGCCGGACCGCGAGGTGGACAACTCCACCATCTGGCAGGAGGACTTCGACCGTCAGTACTACGAGGACGTGTACTACTCGGAGGACCCGGACGTCCCGTCCGTGAAGCAGTACTTCGAGCAGCAGTCCTCGGGGCGCTACTCGGTCGAGGGCTATGTCAGCGACTGGGTCAGGGTCGACTACAACGAGGCCAGGTACGGCAACAACGCCTGTGGCTCCAGCGTCTGCCGCTCGGTGTGGGAGGTCGTCGCGGACGGCGTCACCACCTGGTACGAGGAGCAGCTCGCCCAGGGCGCGACCCCGGAGGAACTGCGGGCCACGCTCGCCGAGTACGACCGGTACGACCGGTACGACTACGACGGTGACGGCGACTTCAACGAGCCGGACGGCTATCTGGACCACTTCCAGATCGTGCACGCCGGCGAGGACGAGTCGGCCGGCGGCGGCGCGCAGGGCGAGGACGCCATCTGGGCGCACCGCTGGTACGCGTTCGCCGACCAGGCCGGCGTCACGGGCCCCGAGTTCAACCCGCTCGGCGGCACCGAGATCGGCGACACCGGCCTCTGGGTCGGCGACTACACCATCCAGCCGGAGAACGGCGGCGTGGGCGTCTTCGCCCACGAGTACGCCCACGACCTCGGCCTGCCCGACCTGTACGACACCCAGGGCGGCGAGAACGGCACCGCGTTCTGGACCCTGATGTCGTCCGGCTCCTGGCTCGGCCCCGGCGACGGCTCCATCGGCGCCCTGCCCAACGACATGGGTCCGTGGGAGAAGCTGCAGCTCGGCTGGCTCGACTACGAGGTGGCCCAGGCCGCCACCCGGTCCACCCACCAGCTCGGCGCGTCCGGCCTCGCCTACCCGGAGGACGGCGAGAGCCGCGGCAGCCAGGCGCTGATCGTGGAGCTGCCGGAGAAGACCGTCACCACCCCGATACACCAGCCGGCCCAGGGTGAGAACCAGTGGTGGAGCGGCTCGGGCGACGACCTGAACAACACCCTGACCCGCACCGTCGACCTGACCGGCGCGAGCTCCTCGGCCTCCCTCGACCTCACCGGCTGGTGGTCCATCGAGGAGGGCTTCGACTACCTCTA
Source organism: Streptomyces millisiae (assembly GCF_031845425.1). Taxonomy (NCBI): domain Bacteria; kingdom Bacillati; phylum Actinomycetota; class Actinomycetes; order Kitasatosporales; family Streptomycetaceae; genus Streptomyces; species Streptomyces millisiae. The sequence goes on along the minus strand of NZ_JAVREM010000067.1, from coordinate 6,754 downwards.
CGCCGAGGCGACGACCGACGGCGGCTCGACGTGGACCGCGCTGGACGGCACGGCGAACGGCGAGGCGCTGCCGACCGACAGCGCCGGCCGCACGGCCATCTCGGGCGAGTCGATGGGCGACGTCCCGGTCTCCTACGCGCTGGACGACTACGTCGGGCAGTCCGTCGAGGTCCGCTTCCGCTACCAGACGGACGGTTCGCTGACCATGACCGGCTTCACGGCCGACGAGATCTCCGTGACCGCGGACGGCGAGACGGTCTTCTCGGACGACGCGGAGAGCGGCGAGGGCGACTGGGAGGCCGACGGCTTCAGCGTCGTGGGCGACGCCATCACCGGCGAGTACCCGCAGTACTACCTGGTGGAGAACCGGCAGTACGTCGGCTACGACCGCACCCTGCGGACCGGCCCGTACAACTTCGGTTTCCTGGACCAGCGGCCCGACTGGGTCGAGCACTTCCCCTACCAGAACGGCATGCTGGTCTGGCTGTGGGACACCTCGGAGCTGGACAACGACGTCAGCCAGCACCCGGGCACCGGCCTGGTCCTGCCGGTGGACGCGCACGCCGAGGCGGACCGCTGGTCGGACGGCTCCCTGATGCGCAACCGGATCCAGTCCCGGGACGCCACCTTCAGCTGGTACCCGACCCGCCGACTGACCCTGCACCGCAACAGTGAGCCCACCACCCTGCGGGCGGAGCTCGGCGCCCCGGTCTTCGACGACCGGAACGGCACCTACTACGACCCGGACAACCCGTTCCACAGCGTGCGGGTGCCGGACACCAACACCAGGATCTCGATCGTCTCGCAGCCGCTGAACACCTCGAAGCCGATCACGGTGCGGGTGTCCCCGAGCGGACGGTGATCGAGCGATCACACATCCGTGGGTGACCACGGTCTCGGCCGCCGCCCCTCGACGGGCGGCGGCCGAGCGCGTAAGGATGTGTGACATGTCAGATGGAGGTTTCGTCCAGCTGCCGGACGGCAGCGTCGTCGTCGCGCTCGGCCTGCCGCACCCCGTCGCACCGGGCCGCAGCGTGCGGGTGCTGGTGCACGCGATCAACCGGCCACGGGCGCTGACGCGGGTGCGGAACCTGGGGCTGCGGGCCGTCTACCTGCGAGGCAACGCGGCGCCGCCGACCCCCGACGAGATCTCCGCCGTCCTCCACCACCCCGACGGCCTGGTCTGGCGCCACCGCCCCTCGGAGGCCGCCGACTCCTGGCGCCCCATCCGCCACCTCCTACGCCGCCCGGCGTGACGCCTGCGAGACGCCTGCGGCGAGCTCGGCCACGTGCGCCTCGGCGGCGCGAAGTGCCCGCCGAGGCCGCCGGCACCGTCGGGCGCGCCGGCGCCTCACGGCCGACGTAACGCCTGCGGCGGGCTTCGGCCACGCGGTGGCCAGCCGGCGTTCCGCACGGGTCGGCCGCAGGCCGGGGCGGCGGGGCGGGGAAGGGCGGGTGGGTGGGGCAACCCCCCGGGAAACCCCCGGTGGGGGAGCGCCTCAGTCGGCCGCGACCACCGGGGCGCCGGTGAGTTCGATGCCGGCGGCCGCCATCTCCTCGCGGGCCGCCTCGACGCTCTTCCGGCTGACGCCCGCCGTCAGGCTCAGCAGGACCCGCGTCTCCAGGCCCTCCCGCGCCGCGTCCAGCGCCGTCGCCCGCACGCAGTGGTCCGTGGCGATGCCGACCACGTCCACCGCCGTCACGCCGCGCGCCCGCAGCCAGTCGGCGAGGGAGAGGCCCGACTCGTCCGTGCCCTCGAAGCCGCTGTAGGCCGCCGCGTAGGCGCCCTTGTCGAAGATCGAGTCGACGGCCCCCGACGCCACCGCCGGCGCGAAGTTCGGGTGGAAGCCGGCGCCCTCGGTGCCGGCCACGCAGTGCCTCGGCCAGGAGCGCGTGAAGTCGGGCCGCTCCGAGAAGTGGTCGCCCGGGTCGACGTGGTGGTCGCGGGTGGCGACCACGTGCTGGTAGCCCGGCGTGGCCGCCCCGATCAGGTCGGTGATCGCCGCGGCGACGTCCGCCCCACCGGCCACCGGGATGCTTCCCCCCTCGCAGAAGTCGTTCTGCACGTCGACCACGATCAGGGCGCGCTGCATTCTGAACACCTCACTTGCGTCTACGAACGATCCGGACCGATCACGAGCATCGCGAGTACTACCAGTAACCTACGCGGTCACCGGGGACTCCGTGCGGTAACGGGTCGGAAGCACCGGCTCGCCGCGCGACAGCTGGGTCGCGGAGAGCGGCAGCCCGCCGCGCGCCGTCTCGTGGCGGCGCCGCGCCGCGTCCAGGGTCTCCCGGTCGAGCACCCGGCCGGCCCGCATCAGCTCCACGCTCAGCAGCGAGTCGGCCAGCTCCTCGGGCACCGGTCCGGTGCCGATGACCTCCTCCGCGGCCACCCCGTACTCGTCCTTGGCCCGCGCCGCCCACTTCACACCGCCGACCGACAGCTTGCCGCCCAGCGACTTCTTGGCCACCGGCACCAGCGGCGCCCGCGCGTCCTCGCCGGCGGCCCTGGCCACCAGCTTGTAGACCATCGAGGCGGTCGGGTGCCCGCTGCCGGTGACCAGCTGGGTGCCGACCCCGTAGGCGTCCACCGGCGCCGCCGCCAGCGAGGCGATCGCGTACTCGTCCAGGTCGCTGGTCACCACGATCCTGGTGTCGCGCGCGCCGAGGTCGTCCAGCTGCTGCCGCACCCGGTGCGCCACCACCAGCAGGTCGCCCGAGTCGATCCGGACCGCGCCGAGCCCCGGGCCCGCCACCTCGACGGCCGTCCTGACGGCCTCGGCGACGTCGTAGGTGTCCACCAGCAGCGTGGTGCCGGTGCCGAGCGAGTCGACCTGGGCCTGGAAGGCGTCCCGCTCCGAGTCGTGCAGCAGGGTGAACGCGTGCGCGCTGGTGCCCACCGTCGGGATGCCCCAGCGGAAGCCGGCCGCCAGGTCGGAGGTCGAGGAGAAGCCGCCGACGTACGCCGCCCTGGCCGCCGCGACCGCCGCCAGCTCGTGGGTGCGGCGCGCGCCCATCTCGATCAGCGGCCGGCCGGCCGCCGCGACCGCCATCCGGGAGGCGGCCGCGGCCACCGCCGAGTCGTGGTTGAGGATCGAGAGGATCACGGTCTCCAGCAGCACGCACTCCGCGAAGGTGCCCTCCACCTGGAGGATCGGCGAGCCGGGGAAGTAGATCTCGCCCTCCGGATAGCCGTGGATGTCGCCGGTGAACCGGTAGTCGGCCAGCCAGTCGAGCGTCGGCCGGTCCACGACGCCCTGCTCGCCGAGGAAGTCCAGGATGGCCGGCTCGAAGCGGAAGTTCTCCACCGCGTCGAGGACCCGGCCGGTCCCCGCCACCACGCCGTAGCGGCGGCCCTCCGGCAGCCGCCTGGTGAAGACCTCGAACACGGAGCGCCGGTGCGCGGTGCCGGCCCGCAGCGCCGCCTGCAGCATCGTCAGCTCGTACTGGTCGGTGAACAGGGCGGTCGAGGGCACCGCCACGGGCGTTCCCGGCCGTCCTTCGCCCATCACATCCACGTTCATGGGCGCCAGCCTACACCGGATCTCGTCAAACTGACGATATCGCTTCCGTGGGACGCCCCGGAGCCGTCCGGGGGCCGCCGCTTGGGCGCGCGGGCCCCGGGGATGGCAGCATGGGACACGTGAGTGCCATCCCCATGGAGATCGAGAGCACGGAGTCGCAGCAGGCGCCGGCCGACGTTCCGGCGCCCGACGTACCGTGGGTCACGGTCGTGCACAACGACCCGGTGAATCTCATGAGTTACGTGACCTATGTCTTCCAGGCGTATTTCGGCTACTCGAAGGACAAGGCCAAGAAGCTGATGCTGGACGTGCACCACAAGGGCCGGGCGATCGTCTCGCAGGGCAGCCGCGAGGAGATGGAGCGGGACGTGCAGGCGATGCACGGCTACGGGCTCTGGGCGACGCTGCAGCAGGACCGGTGATGGCGGGCTACTTCGAGGCCACCAGCGACCCCGAGGGCGGCGCATCGCTCACGCTCGACGAGGTCGAGATCTCCATCCTGCGCAGCCTGGCCACCCAACTGCTGGAGCTGATCGGCCCGGAGCGCGGCCCGGAGGGCGCCGGCGGCGACCCGCTGGACGCGCTGTTCGCCGAGGGGCCGAGCGAGCCGCCGAAGGACCCGGCGCTGGCCAGGCTCTTCCCCGACGCCTACGGCGAGCCGGGGCAGGAGTCGGACGACGAGGTCCGCCGGCAGTCCGCCGAGTTCCGCCGCTTCACCGAGACGGACCTGCGGGCCCGCAAGCGGGACGACCTGCTGGCCATGGTGCGCGGCCTGGACGAGGCGGCGAGCGGCGCGGAGGGCGGCGACGCCGTGCTGACCCTCGGGCCCGAGGACGCCAGGCGCTGGCTCGGCGCGCTCAACGACCTGCGGCTCACCATCGCCGTGCGGCTCGACATCAAGGACGACGAGGGCGCCGAGGCGCTCCTCGACATCCCGGACGACGAGCCGAACAAGCCGCTGATCATGGCCTACGTCTGGCTCGGCGCCCTCCAGGACTCCCTGATCGGGACGCTGCTGCCCTGACCCCGCGGGCGCCGTCCTACCCTGACGCCATGCTTACCATCAGCCAGGAGCTGCGCGAGAAGATCATCGCCCACGCCCGCGCCGACCACCCGGACGAGGCCTGCGGGGTGGTCGCGGGCCCCGCCGGCAGCGACCGCCCCGAGCGCTTCGTCCCGATGCTCAACGCGGCGCGCTCGCCCACGTTCTACGAGTTCGACTCGGGCGACCTGCTCCGGCTCTACCGGGAGATGGACGACCGGGACGAGGAGCCGGTGGTCATCTACCACTCACACACCGCCACCGAGGCGTACCCCTCCCGCACCGACATCTCCTACGCCAACGAGCCGGGCGCGCACTACGTCCTGGTCTCCACCGCCGAGTGCGGCAACGGCGAGGGCCCCGTCTCGTTCCGCTCCTTCCGGATCGTGGAGGGCGAGGTCACCGAGGAGGAGGTGCGGGTGGTGTGAGCCCTCGGTGTTATGAGCCGATTTCCATGTGCGTCTCCGGGAATCGCTACGATGCGACCATGGTTTCCCACGGCGTGAACGACGAATGGCCCGGCGGCGCTCCGCTGGTGGCGCGTCTGCACGTCGACCTGTGCCGCCTCGCCAGCGCCATGTGTCGCGCCGCTCGCTGATCCAGCCGCTACTGCCGCACGTTCCGCCTGTCGCAACCCACGAGCCCTTCCCTGGAGTCCGCATGGCCATCGAGGTCCGCATCCCGACCATCCTTCGCAGCTACACCGACGGCCAGAAGGCGGTCAAGGGCACCGGTGCGACCATCGCCGAGCTCTTCGCCGACCTGGACGCCAACCACCCCGGCATCAAGGACCGGCTCGTCGAGGACGGCGGCAAGCTGCGCCGCTTCGTCAACGTCTACCTCAACGACGAGGACGTCCGCTTCCTCGCCGGCGTCGACACCGAGCTGTCCGACGGCGACAGCGTCACCATCCTGCCGGCCGTCGCCGGGGGCATGCGCTGATGCGCTTCGACTCGCCGCTGGCAGCCGTGGGCAACACGCCGCTGGTGCGGCTGCCCCGGCTCTCGCCGGCCGAGAACGTGCGGATCTGGGCCAAGCTGGAGGACCGCAACCCGACGGGATCGATCAAGGACCGCCCCGCGCTGTTCATGATCGAGCAGGCGGAGAAGGACGGCCGGCTCACCCCCGGCTGCACCGTCCTGGAGCCCACCTCGGGCAACACCGGCATCTCGCTGGCCATGGCGGCCAGGCTCAAGGGCTACCGGATGGTGTGCGTGATGCCGGAGAACACCTCGTCGGAGCGGCGCGAGCTGCTGGCCATGTGGGGCGCGGAGATCATCCCGTCCCCGGCCGCCGGCGGCTCCAACACGGCGGTCCGGGTGGCCAAGGAACTGGCCGCCGAGCACCCCGACTGGGTGATGCTCTACCAGTACGGCAACCCGCACAACAGCGGCGCCCACTACGCCACCACCGGCCCCGAGATCCTGGCCGACCTGCCGTCCGTCACCCACTTCGTCGCCGGCCTCGGCACCACCGGCACGCTGATGGGCGTCGGCCGCTACCTGCGGGAGCAGCGGCCCGACATCCAGATCGTCGCGGCCGAGCCGCGCTACGACGACCTGGTCTACGGCCTGCGGAACCTGGACGAGGGCTTCGTCCCCGAGCTGTACGACGAGTCCGTGCTGACCTCCCGCTACTCGGTCGGCTCGGCCGACGCGGTGACGCGGACCCGGGAACTCCTCGCCCAGGAGGGCATCTTCGCCGGCGTCTCGACGGGCGCCGCGCTCCACGCGGCGATCGGCGTCGGCCGCCGGGCCCTCCGGGCCGGCCAGACCGCGGACATCGTCTTCATCGTCGCCGACGGCGGCTGGAAGTACCTGTCCACGGGCGTCTACACCGCACCGACGACGGAGGCGGCCATCGAGGCCCTCCACGGCCAACTCTGGGCGTAACCGCTGCGCGCTTGGCCTTGGCCACCGGGCCGCCAGGCCCGGGGCACGCGCATAGCGCGGGGAGCCACCGCGGCGCCGCGCCGCGCCGTGCCGCGCCCACCCACCCGCCCTCCGGGCGGGTCGTCGCGCGGCACGCTTCGCGTGACCCGGCGGCGCAGCGGCCGCGCGCCTGCGGCGCCGGGCCGGTCGGCGGCGTGGCCGCCCACGGCCTTCGGCCGCGGTGGCGCCCGCCGCGTCGCCGCGCGTAGCGCGGGGTCACGCGGCGCAGCGGCAGTGCGGCCGTCCGCGCGGAG
>NZ_JAVREM010000066.1:0-36967 GCF_031845425.1 Streptomyces millisiae | reverse complement strand
GTGCGGGGGCTCCGCCCCCGCGACGCGGTCGCCGGCCGCAAGGCCGGCGCGGCTTCACAGCGCCAGCGTCAACAGGGTCGGTGCCGCCTGGCGGTTGAGCGCCTCGGCGGCCACACGCAGGCGGTGGGCCTGGCCGACGGGGAGCGAGAGGGCCAGGCAGCCGACCGTCGCGCCCGCCGTCAGGGGGACCGCCGCGCAGAGGGTGCCGACCGCGTACTCCTGGATGTCCAGCATCGGCATCGTGGCCGGCTGCCGGTCGAGCGCGCTCAGCAGCGCCCGCTTGTCGGTGATGGTGCGCGAGGTCAGCCGGGCCGCCCGGTGGCGGGAGAGGTGGTCCTGCCGCCCGTCGTGGTCGAGTTGGCTGAGCAGGCACTTGCCGATGGCCGTGGCGTGCGCCGCCGAGCGGAAGTCGACCCACTCGTTGACCACCGGCAGCTGCGGCGTCCCCGAGATGTGTGGGACCTCCAACTCGCCGTCGGTGTAGCGGGCGAGGTAGACGGCGGCGCCCAGCGAGTCGCGCAGCGCGTCCAACGCCCCCTGCAACCGCTCACGCCGCACCTGCTGCCGATCGGCCCCGGTGCTCAGACCCAGCAGCGCCTCGCCGACGGCGAGCGCGCCGTCCGGCAGCCGCCGCAGATAGCCCTCCCGAACCAGCATCCGCAGGATGCCGCGCTGTTGACCCGGCGGCAGGCCGGCCCGCTGGACCAGCCGCTCCTCGGTCAGACCGTCGGGGTGGTCGGCCGCCGTCTCGAGCAGACGCAGCGCGTACCGCACCGAGTGCAAGGGAGCGGTGCGCCCGGACGTGATCGCCACATCGACCTCCTGCCAGTCCTCCCCCGTGTTCGCTCGTACAAGCGTAGCGACGAAAGGCGCCCATGGTGTGCCCATTGACGCCGTTCGTCGCTGCGTGTACCGAACCGATCGCTCAGAGAACCGTGCTGAGGAACTCCCGGGTGCGGTCGTGCTCCGGGTCGCTGAAGATCTTGTCCGGCGGCCCGGACTCCACGATCCGGCCCTGGTCGAACATGAGCACCGCGTCGGAGATGTCCCGCGCGAAGCTCATCTCGTGGGTCACCACCAGCATGGTGATGTCGGTGCTGTGCGCGATGTCCCGCAGCACGTCCAGCACGCCCGCCACCAGTTCGGGGTCGAGCGCCGAGGTCACCTCGTCGAGGAGCAGCACCTGCGGCCGCATCGCCAGGGCGCGCGCGATGGCGACCCGCTGCTGCTGGCCGCCGGAGAGCTGGCTCGGGTACTTGTCCAACTGCTCGGACAGGCCGACCAGTTCGATCAGGTCCCGGGCCCGCTGCTCCGCCTCGTCCTTGTCGAGGCCCAGCACGTGCACCGGCGCCTCCGTGACGTTGCGCAGCACCTTCATGTTGGGGAAGAGGTTGAAGTGCTGGAAGACCATGCCGATCTTCTTGCGCACCTCCCGCACGTGCCGGTCGCCCGCCTTGACGAGGCGGCCGTCGCGCTCCTCGTGGGTGAGGTAGTCGCCATCCACCTTGATGGTGCCCTCGTCGGGCTTCACCAGGGTCATCAGCAGCCGCAGGATCGTGGTCTTGCCGGATCCCGAGGGGCCGATCAGGGTGACGTGCTTTCCGGTGGACACCGAGAAGTCGAGCTGGTCCAGGACGGTCGTCCCGCCGAACCGCTTGGTGACCTTGTCGAAGCGGACCAGCTCCGAGCCGTTGGCCCGGGTGCCGTTGGTCGAGGGGTTGTGCATCGGGGTTTCAGCTGGTGAGGGCAAGACGACGCTCCAGGAATCTGATCAGCAGAGAGGCCGGGTAGGCGATGAGCAGGAAGGCGACGCCGACGATCGTGTACGCCTCGGTGGTGAAGGTCTCGTTGCTGAAGCTCCGGGCCTCTCCGAACATGTCGAGCGCCCCGATGACGGCGATCATCGGGGAGTCCTTCAGCATCGCGATGACGTAGTTGCCGAGCGCCGGGACCACCCTGCGGATGGCCTGCGGCAGGATCACGGCCCCCCAGGTGCGGCGGCGCGGCAGGCTCAGGGCCGTGGCCGCCTCCCACTGGCCGCCGGGCACGCCGTCGATGCCGGCCCGGTAGACCTCGGAGGTGTACGTCGAGTAGTGCAGGCCGAGGCCCACGATCCCGGTGGTGAGCGCCGACATCGACGGGCCCCACTCGGGCAGCACGTAGTAGAGGAAGAACAGCTGCACCAGCAGCGGCGTGTTGCGGACGAACTCGGTGAACGCCGTCACCGGCCACCGCACCCAGGCGAACGGCGAGCGCATCGCCAGCGCCCAGACCAGGCCGAGCCCGAAGGCGATCAGGCTGCCGAACAGCAGCGCGCGCAGGGTGAGCTCGAGTCCGTCCCAGAACACCGGCATGAAGTCGCTGACGACTCCCCAGTCCCAGTCGAAGTTCATCGCGCACCCACCGTTCCGCCGGCCGTGAGCGGCTGGTCGCCCGCGGGGCCGCCGCGCCGTGGCGGAGGCTGCTCGCGGCGCGAGAACAGGCCGCGGCGCTCCACCCGCTGGCCGACGCCGGCCTTGGCGTGCCGCTCGACCACCCGCATGGAGCGGGTGATGACGAAGGCCATCGCGAAGTAGAGCACCAGCAGCAGCGTGTAGACCGGCGCGCTCTCGTTGCTGCCGATCCGCACCAGGTTGCCGGCGAAGAGCATGTCGCCGACCGTGATCGTGGAGACCAGGGCGGTGCCCTTGAGCAGCTCGATCAGCAGGTTGCAGAACGGCGGCACCATCTCGGGCCACGCCTGCGGGATCTCGATCCTGCGCAGCCGCTGCAACCGGGTGAAGCCCAACGCGACCCCCGCCTCGCGCTGTGCCACCGGAACGGCGGCCAGCGAGCCGCGCACGATCTCCGCGCCGTAGGCGCCGTAGGTGAGTCCGAGGGCGAGCACGCCGGCCCACATCGGAACCAGCTGCCAGCCCAGCATCAGCGGCAGCGCGAACACCAGCCAGAACATGAGGATCAGCGCCGACATGCCGCGGAAGACCTCGAAGTAACAGCCGGCGATAAAGCGGACTATCCACAGCCGCGAGGTGCGCAGCGTGCCGACCACAAAGGCCACGACAGCGCCGAGCGCCGCGCTGTAGACGGTCACCTGAATGGTGATCCAGATGCCCGGCAGAAAGTAGTTGGTGAACATCCCCTCGGTCATCATCGGCACAGCTCCTCAGCGGTGAGGTCCGTCATCTCCGCTTCGGTGAATCCGAACGGTGCCACGATCTCAAGGAGTTCTCCGCTTTCCCGGATGCGCAGCAGCTCCTCGTTGAACGCGTCGCGGAAATTCTTCTCGGAGGGCCGGAACGCGAAGCCGCCGGCGCCGTAGGCCGGCTCGCCGTCCACCATGGGCTGGAACGGCTCGATCGCCTCGACCCGGTCGTTGCCCTCGACCACGCCGTTGACCGTGACGTTCGTGCCGGCGAACGCGTGGGCGCGGCCCTGCAGCACCGCGTCGAGGCCGGCCACCTGGTCGGGCAGGATCAGCACGTCCCGCACGCCGGCGGCCTCGGCGTAGTCGATCTGGGCGTACGCCTGGCCGGTGGCGAGGACGAGCCCCTGCTCGGCGACGTCGTCGTAGTCGCGCAGCCCCTGCGGGTTGCCCGCCGGCACGATGAACGAGTCGAGCATCAGGTAGTCGGGGTCGGAGAACAGCACCTGGGCGCAGCGGTCCGGGTTGATGTACATCCCGGCCGACACCACGTCGAACTGCTGGGCCTTGAGCCCCGGAATCAGCGCGCTGAATTCGACCGGAACCGGTGTGACATTGTCCACACCGAGCCGCTGGAAGATGACCTTCGCGACCTCGGGAGCCTCTCCCGTGGGCTCCCCCTGGTCGTCGATATAGCCGAACGGTGGCTCGCTGGCGATGCCGATCTTGACCGAGCCGCTTTCTCGCAGCCGATCGAGCAGATCGCCGCCCTCCACCGTTCCCTGGGCGGCGACCCGGGAACAGCCGGCGGCGCCCAGGGCGCCGAACGCGGCCATCCCTGCCAGCAGTGCCCTACGACTGACGCCTTTCGTCGTCTCTGAAATCTCTGACTTTCTCTGAATTGATCGGGGTTTTTCTCTCGGTGGAGCCATGGCCGCGCGGCTACCCACCTTGGGCGGATCCATGCACGCCCATTCGGGGCCGTTACACGCGCGCCGGCGCGGTGACCAGTTCGACGGCGCGGACCCGGTCGTGGTGGTCGGTGGCGGCGGGCGCGAGCATCAGCTCGTCGGCGCCCGTGCGCTCGGCCAGCGCGGCGAGCTGGGCGTGCACCCGGTCAGGGGTGCCGACGGCGGTGTGCACGGCCATCGCCCTGATCTGCTCCCCGGCCGGCGAGTCGAGCACCTGGTCGAGCTGGGCGTCGGTGAGGTCCCGGGCGCCCACCAGCAGCGCCCTGGCCCGGAAGCGCAGGGCCGCCCGGTACTGCCTCTCGGCCTCCGCCTCCGACTCGGCCGCGACGAGGTTCGCCGAGATGATCAGGTGCGGCTCGGGGTGCTGGGCGGAGGGCCGGTAGGTGGCGCGGTAGGTCTCGGCGGCCGTGTCCATGGCGGCGGGGGCGAAGTGCGAGGCGAACGCGTAGGGCAGCCCGAGGGCGGCGGCGAGGTTGGCGCCGAAGAGCGAGGAGCCCAGGATGTACAGCGGCACGTTCGAGCCGTGCCCCGGGAACGCGCGGACGCCGGGCACGGCCGGCTCGCCGGCGAGGAAGGCCCGCAGTTCGAGCACGTCCTCGGGGAAGGCGTCGGCGGCCTCGGCCGTCAGGCGGAGGGCCCGGGCGGTGTTCCGGTCGGAGCCCGGGGCCCGGCCGAGCCCCAGGTCGATCCGGCCCGGGTGGAACGCGGCGAGCGTGCCGAACTGCTCGGCTATCACCAGCGGGGAGTGGTTGGGCAGCATCACGCCCCCGGCGCCGACCCGGATCCGCTCGGTGTGCGCGGCCACGTGGCCGATCACCACGCTGGTGGCCGCGGAGGCGATCTGCGGCATGTTGTGGTGCTCGGCGTACCAGACCCGCCGGTAGCCGGAGCGCTCGGCGGCCCGGGCCAGCGGGACGACGCGGCCCAGCGCGTCGGCGGGCGTCTCGTCCGGGGCCACGGGCGCGACGTCGAGGAGTGAGTACGTCATCGGTCCTTCGTTCTCGTCGACGAAACTGGGCTAGGGTGCCCACTTCGAGGACCGTAACACGCAAGTGGGCACGTGTGCCCACTTCTGTCGGAGCTGGTGGTATGGCTGGCGGTATGGCTGATCGAGAAGGAACCCGACGCACCCTGCGGTCGGACGCGGAGCGCAACCGCGACCGCCTGGTCGAGGCGGCCCGCGCCGCCTTCCGCGAGCTGGGCGCCGACGCGCCGATGAAGGCCATCGCGACCCGTGCGGGCGTGGGCACGGCCACGCTCTACCGGCGCTTCCCCACCCGCGACGACCTGCTCGCCTATGTCTTCGCCGACCGCCTGACCGGCTGCGAGGACTCGATGCGCGCCGCCCTGGCCCACCCCGACCCGTGGCAGGGCCTGGTCGACCACCTCGGCCACCTCGTCGCCCTCCAGCGGGAGGACCGCGCGTTCACCGCCGTCTTCCTCCGCGCCCGCGAAGGCGCCCAGACCCCCCTGCGCCGCCTGCTGGACGCGGCCAAGGCCGCCGGCGAGGTGCGGCAGGACGCCGACGAGTCCGACGTCCTGCTGCTGCTCAAGGCCCACGACGGCGTCCTTCGCTGGACCCCGGAGCCGGAGGAGGAGAGCCGCCGCCTCGTCGACTGCTTCCTCCGCTACCTCCGGGCCTGACCGCCCTCCAGGATCTCCCCGAGCCGCGCCAGGTCCGCCGCCACCTGGCCCGCGTCCCGCTCGAACTCCTCGTCGCTCGCGCCGGCCGGGCGCCGCACCGTGAACACCACCTCGCACGCGTCGGCCCCGTCCGGGATCACCCGCATCGGGTTGTGCACCACGTCCCCGGACGGCAGGGTCACGTCGTGGTCCACCACCCCGTACTCGTTGGTCGGCGCGAACGCGATCCGCACCCGCCCCATCGGGGACTCGGCGTACCACTCGCCCTCGCCGACCTCCTCCACCGCGCTGCCGAGCCCCGCCGCCCAGGCGGGCACGTTGGCCGGCTGCGACACGTACGCGTACACCTCGCCGGCGGGGCGGGCGATGGACTGGGCGATATGCCGGGATTCCGTTGCCATGCGGGCCATGATGCCAAGCGGCGCCCGCCTCAGTCGTCGCTCTCGCCACCCCGGAAGCGGCGCGCCGCGCGCCGGGCCGCGTACCGGTCCCGGCGGTGGCTCTCCCTGACGTGCAGCTGCCATTCCGCGCGGCACCCGCGGTCCTGGCATCCAGAGCAGCAGGTGTGCCCGAAGATGAGCGCGCCGGGATGCTCCCACCGGCAGTGGGTGTCGGTCTCCTCCCGCGTCGGGCGCGGCGGCAGGTCGCAGTCGCCGAAACGGTGGTCGTGCACCGGCCGGGGTTCGTGCTCCGCGTGACGCACCCAGACCGGCTTGGTCTTGTCCGTGCGGGACATCTCGTTCCTTCCGAAATCCGCACTGTGACAACGCTGTGACGGTAGACGTGGTTCCCGTCACAGCCGCGCCGGCCTCGCCGATCCACCTGACACGCCGCGCGGGGACGGCCATGTCCCTCGCCCTCACGGCCGGCCTGCTCGCCGTCGGCGCCGGAGCGCTACGGAAGTGAGCCACGGCTGCGCCGGTTGGTCTCGCTGAACCGGTTCGCCTCGCGGAGCAGCGCTGTCAGGTGCGGCCTCCGGTCGGGACAGTCGCGGAGGCCGTCGGCCACGTCGCGCAGGACGCCCTCGTCGGTCTCCGGCTCGACGTCCTCCGGATCCGGCAGGGTCTCCGGCCAGTGCGTACCCGGCACCCGCCGCTCCGGCATGCCCGTGTCGCTCATCCGGCTTTCACCTTTCAACACCTTCGGGCGGTTGATCCACCCGTTTCCCCTCCCATCATCGGAACGTGTCACTACGCTCACCAGGGGTGATGGCGTGAGTCCCGGGAAGTGAAAAGAGGCACAGCCATGGCCGGACCGAAGCCACTCGACCCCCGCGCGTCGCTGGCCGCGATGCTGGGCGCGCGCGTCCGCAAGCTGCGGCAGGGCAAGGAGTGGACCCAACAGCAGCTGGCCGACGCGTCGTTCGTCTCGCACACGCGGATCGCGCAGGTGGAGTTGGCCACGGACCCGCCCAACGAGGCGCTGGCACAGCAGATCGACGACGCGCTCGCCGCCGACGGCGAGATCACGGACCTGTGGTGGCACCCGACGCCACCAAGGACCTGATCAAGCAGATCATGGAGGACGACTACCCATGCGAGCCCGGTCACTTGACCTGACTTCTGCGGTCTGGCGGAAGTCCAGCTACAGCGACAACACCGGCGGTGACTGCCTCGAAGTCGTCGACGACCTCGATGACGTGCTCCCCGTCCGGGACAGCAAGAACCCCGACGCCGCCGTGCTGCTGTTCAGGCCCGCCGCCTGGGGTGCCTTCCTCGCGCACGTCCGCTGGGCGGAAGGCCCTGTCGGGGGGTGGTGAGGCGTTCGACGGCGTCCCAGAGCTCCCGTTCCCGCGCGGGGTCGTAGGACTCGTCGGAGGAGCGGGCGACCTTCGCGTGGTCGACGTAGGACCCGGACGGGGCCTCGATGCGGCCGAGGGCGAGGTCGGCGAGGTGGCGGCCGGCCGTCGTCCGGCTGGTCGCGAACGGGGTCAGCGTCATCAGCGGCAGCACGCTCCGCATCGCGAACCGCGCCGCGGGCCCCGCGTCCCTGGCGAGGCCCGTGCCGGGCACGAAGCGGGGGTTGTACCCCACGACGTCGACGCCGGGCGGCAGCCGGCGGGCGTACTCGTGGACGAGGTGGATCGCGGCGAGCTTGCTGGTGGAGTACGCGGTGCGGCCCGCCGCCGTCGTGTGTGGGGCGGGGAACGCGCGGACGCGGGCGAGCGTCTCGGGCGCGCCCCAGCGGGGCGCGGGCACCATCCCCAGATTGTGCCGGAAGTCGCCGAAGTGGGTGTCGCTCACGGTGACCACGATCCGCGACGGCACCGCGAAACGGTCCTGAAGATGCCGGACCAGGACGTGGTTGGCGAGCACGTTGACCGCGAAGGTGGCCTCGAAACCCTCCGCGCTCTCCGTCAGGTCGTTCGTGAACTGCGCCCCGGCGTTGGCCACGAGCGTGCGCAGGGGCGGCAGTTCCCCCTCGTCGAGCCGGGCCCGCACCTGCTCGGCGGCGTGCCGGACGCTCCGCAGGGACAGCAGATCCGCGTCGATCGACGAGACCTGGGCGCCGCCGGCGCTCAACTCGGCCGCCAGCGCGGTGGTCGCGGGCCCGCGACCCAGCAGCACGAGACGGGCGTCGGGGGCGCCGGCGACGACGCGTTCGACGGCCACCCGGCCGATTCCCTTGGTGGCTCCGGTCATGAGGATGGTGTGGGGCACAGGTGTCTCTCCCGGCAGGCAGCGGCAGGTGGGAGCCTCCGGTGCCGCAGGCTACTCGCTCCGTCCGCGCCGCGGACCGCTCAGGATCCGCCGCCGGCCTTCACCGCCCGCCACGCCCCGCGTGCCGACCGAACGCCAGGAAGTCGTCGAAGGAGCGTGGCGCGCGGCCCGTCAGGTCGCGGACGGTGGGCGTCACCTCCGCCATCTCGCCGGCCGCCATTCCCGCGTACAGCGTCAGCAGGTCGGTGACGAAGCCGGCCGGCAGGCCCCGCGCGCGCAGCGCCGCCGCGGCCGCCTCCGGCGGCAGGTCGCGGAACGGCACCCCCAGCCTGGCGGCGATCTCGGCGTGGGTCAGCGCCTCGGGGCCGGTCAGCGGGAACGCCCCCTCGCGTGGCTCGGCGGCGGTCAGCAGCGCCGCCGCGCACGCGGCGATGTCGGCGGCGTCCACGTAGGCGACGCGGCCCGTGCCGTACGCGCCCTCGATCGCGCCGCCCGGGGCGAAGTTCTGCATGAAGCCGGTCGGTTGAAGCGTCGCCCAGGCCAGGCCCGAGGCCGCCAGGTGGCGTTCGATCTCCGCGTGCGCGCCGACCGACAGGGGCGCGCCGGGTGTCGGCCGCCAGACCGACACCTTGACCACGTAGCGCACCCCCGCCGCGCGGGCCGCGTCGATGGCGGCCTTCTCCTGCCGGATCATCGGCTGCGGCTCGCCGTGCGCCACCGGCACCGCGCCACCGCCGCACAGGAAGAGCCGGTCGGCGCCGGCCAGCGCCGCCCGCAGCGACTCCGCGTCGTCGAAGTCGCCCACGGCGAACGGATGGCCGAGCGCCGCGCCCTTCGCCTCGCTCCGCACCAGGGCGCGGAAGGCGGCGCCCGCCTCGGCGAGTTGGCGGACGAGGTGGCCGCCGATGGTGCCGGTCGCGCCGGTGACCAGGATCATGAGGGTCTCCACGGTTAACATGAGGCTGTCTCGAATTAAGCCCGCGCCGCCACCTTACCCGAGGACCCCTCACGTTATGCCCGAGAACCCCGCCGCACCCTCGCGCCGCCGCCAGCGCGCCGACGCCCGCCGCAACCGTGAGCGCCTCCTCACCGAGGCCGACGCCGCCTTCCGCGAGCACGGCACCGAGGCGTCCCTGGAACAGGTCGCCCGCCGCGCGGGCGTCGCCATCGGCACGCTCTACAGCCACTTCCCGACGCGGGACGCCCTGCTGGAGGCGCTGTTCCGGGAGCGGCACGAGGCGATCATGGCGCTCGGCGACGAGCTGCTCGCCGATCCGCGCACGGAGCCCGACGCGGCGCTGGCCCGCTGGATGCGCGCGGTCACCGACCACACCGCGACCTACCGCGGGCTGGCCGGCCGGTTCCTCGGCAGCCTGGAGGACGAGACGTCCGAGCTGTACGCCGCGTGCAAGCGGATGGCGGCCACCGGCGAGGCGCTGACCGAACGCGCCCGCGCGGCCGGCGCGATCCGCGCCGACGCCACCGCGAACGACGTGTTCGCGCTGATCAGCGCCGCCGCCTGGCTCCGCGAGCAGGTCGGTCCCGCCGACGCCGACCGGCTGGCGACCTTCCTGGTCGACGGCCTGCGCGCCTGACCGGGTCGGCTCGGGTCGGGCCGGGCATGCTGGGTAGGCGCCCCGCGAAAGTCAGCGTCAGCGAGAGGCAGGCCCCACATGACCCAGTCCCCCACCGTCGTGGAGCGGTTCATCACCGTCTCCCTGGACAAGCGCGGCGTCAGCTGCACCGCGAAGCTCCTGCGGGACCGCGCGCCCATCACCTGCGACGCGATCTGGGACGCGCTGCCGCTGGGCGGCGACGTCTACCACGCCAAGTACGCGCGGAACGAGATCTACGCGCTCGTGGAGCCGTTCGCGCCGCAGGAGCCGCCGCTGGAGAACCCGACGATCACGCCGATCCCGGGCGACCTGTGCTACTTCACCTTCTCCGACACCCAGCTCTCCACCGCCTCCTACGGCTACGAGCAGGACGCCAAGCACCGCGGCCGCACCACCGTCGTCGACCTCGCGCTCTTCTACGAGCGGAACAACCTGCTGATCAACGGGGACGCCGGCTGGGTGCCGGGGATCGTCTGGGGGACCATCACCGAGGGCCTCGACCGGATGGCGGACGCCTGCCAGGACCTGTGGCGGGCCGGGGCCCTCGGCGAGACGCTCAGCTTCCGGCGGGCATGACGGGCGGCTCGGGGACGCCGGCCACCCCCGCCTCGTAGAGCGCGTGCGCGGCCCGCAGGACCATCTCGTCCGCGTGCCGGGCCGCCACCAGCTGGAGGCCGATCGGCAGCCCGTCCGCGTCCACGCCGCACGGCAGGGACGCGGCGGGCTGCTGCGTCATGTTGAACGGGTAGGTGAACGGCGTCCACTCCGTCCACCGCGTCATCCCGGAGCCGGCCGGCACCTCCACGCCGTTGTCGAACGCGGTGATCGGCATGGTCGGCGTCACCAGCAGGTCGTAGCTCTCGTGGAAGCGGCCCATCAGCCGGCCCGCCGCCATCCGCACGTCCACGGCCGCCAGGTAGTCGAGCGCGGAGAAGCGGGCGCCGGCCTCGCAGATCTCCCGCAGGCCCGGGTCGAGCAGCGCCCGCTGCCCGGCGTCGAAGCCCTCGGTGACGCGGGCCGCGCCGGCGAACCACAGCACGTGGAACGCGGCGCGCAGCTCGTCGAGCGGCGGCAGCGGCGGGTCGACCTCGGTGACCTCGGCGCCGAGCCCGGCGATCCGGTCCACCGCCCGCCGCACGGCCGCCGCCACGTCCGTCTTGACCGGGACCCCGAAGCCGAGGGCGGGCGAGTAGGCGACGCGCAGCCCGCGCAGCCGGGCCGCGCCGCCGACCAGCGCGTTGCGGTAGCTGCGGTGCATCGGCGTGAGCGCCGACCAGTCGCGGGAGTCGGGGCGGGCGATCACGTCCATCAGCAGCGCCGCGTCCGCCGCGTCGCGGGTCATCGGGCCCACGTGGGCGAGGGTGCCGAAGGCGCTCGCCGGGTAGAGCGGCACCCGGCCGTACGTCGGCTTGAGCGCGAAGACCCCGCAGAAGGCGGCCGGGATCCGCACCGAGCCGCCGCCGTCCGTGCCCAGGCTCAGCGGTCCGGCGCCCAGCGCCACGGCGGCCGCGCTGCCGCCGCTCGACCCGCCGGCGGTGCGGGCCGCGTCGTACGGGTTGCCGGTGGCGCCCCAGACCGGCGAGTCGGTCACGCCCTTCCAGCCGAACTCCGGGGTCGTGGTCTTGCCGACGAGGACCGCGCCCGACTCGCGGAGCCGGGCGACGGCCGGCGCGTCCTCGTCCCAGGGACCGGCCGAGGAGACCGCCGCCGAACCGCGCAGCGTGGGGTGGCCGCGCTGCAGCAGGATGTCCTTGACCGTGACGGGCACTCCGTCGAGCGGTCCGGCCGGTGCCCCGCGCTGCCAGCGCTCGGCGGCGGCCCGCGCGTCACCGAGCGCGCCGTCCCGGTCGGTGAACACGAACGCGTTCACGGCCCGCTGGACCGCCTCGGCCCGGTCGAGCACCGCCTCCGCCACGGCGACCGGGGAGACCTCGCCCGCGGCGTAGGCGGCGGTCAGCTGGGTGGCGGTGAAGGCGGTCAGTGCGGTGAGGTCGGTCACGGTTCCTCCGGAAGTTCCGACGAGGGCCCCGAGGGCACGTAGCCGAGGTCCTTGTCGACGACGTTGAACAGCGGCTCGCCCGCGTACCAGCGGTCGAAGTTGTCGAGGAACTGCTCGCCGAGGTCGTCCCGCCAGCCGAAGGTGTCGCCGCTCATGTGCGGCGAGACGACCAGGCCCGGCACGTCCCACAGCGGGCTGTCGGCCGGCAGCGGCTCGTTCTCGAACACGTCGAGCGCGGCCCCGGCCAGCGTGCCGGCGCGCAGCGCGGCGACCAGGTCGCGCTCCACCACATGCTGGCCACGGCCGATGTTGATGAAACGCGCGGTGGGCTTCATCCTGGCGAAGGCGGCCGCGTCGAAGAGCCCCGTGGTCTCCGGGGTGAGCGGGGCGGCGCAGATCACCCAGTCCGCCAGGCCGAGCAGCCCGGGCAGTTCGTCGGCGCCCCGCACGTCCCCCCTGGCCCGGCGGCCCACCAGCGTGACGCCGAGGCCGAGCGCCCGCAGCGTCTCGGCGATCCGCCGCCCGATGGGACCCGAGCCGACGACGACGGCCCGGCCGCCGGCCACCTTCTCGGTCTCCCGGTGCAGCCAGCGCCGCTCCCGCTGGAGCTCCCAGCCGACCCGGAAGTCCTTGGCCATGCTCAGGACCAGGCCGGCCACGTACTCGGCGATCGGGCCGTCGAAGACGCCGCGGGCGTTGGTGATCACGGCGTCGGAGGCCAGCAGTTCGGGGAAGAGCAGCCGGTCGACGCCGGCGCTCGCGGTGTGCACCCAGGACGGTCGGTGGCCGGGCCCGGGCCAGGCGTGCCGGACGGCGTCGGACAGGAAGTCCCACACGAGCAACACGTCCGCCGACGGCAGCCGGTCGGCCAGCGTGGCGGCGTCGCAGTGCAGCACGTCGGCCCGGCCGGCGAGCCGGTCGAGGCGGGGGAGAGGCTCGGCGTCGAGGACCAGGACACGGGGCTGGGTCATGGTGGGGAAACCGTTTCGAAACGAGGGGGTGTTTCATTGGAGAAAGGCGCGATTGACCGCGGTCGGGACGGGACCCTACCTTCGTGGACGAGGGTGTGTTGCTTCCAGTCCCTCCAGCGTTTCCCGCCCCATGATTTCCACTCATCGCTCCGAGGGCCAGCCGAGCCCTCGTCTCCGCTCTCACGATCGGGGTCCGACATGTCAGACATGCCCAACATGGAGCCCGGCATGGAGCTCTCGTTTCTCGGGGGGCCGCAGCCGCAACGAGGCGTCGGCGTCGTCGCCCCGTTCGACTTCGCGCTCGACCGGGAGCTGTGGCGATGGGTGCCCGACGACGTGTCGCTACACGTGACGCGGACCCCGTTCGTGCCGGTCGAGGTCAGCCTGCACCTGGCGCGGATGGTCAGCGAGCACGAGACGCTGGCCGAGGCGGTGCGCGCGCTGAGCGCCGTCAGCCCGGAGATCGTGGCCTACGCCTGCACCTCCGGAAGCTTCGTCGGCGGCGTCGCCGGTGAGCGGGCCATGACGGCCGCCATGACGCGGGCCGGCGAGATCCCCTCGCTGACCACCTCGGGCGCGCTGCTCGACGCGCTGGGCGAGCTCGACGCCCGGCGGATAGCCGTGGTGACGCCGTACACCAAGTCCGTCACGGACGCCCTCGAGGACTACCTGAGCGAGGCCGGCATCGAGGTCTCGGGCCGCAGCTACCTCGGGCTCACCCGCGAGATCTGGCGGGTGCCCTACCGCGACGTCGTCGCCATGGCCCGGCAGGCGGTGGCCGGCGCCGGCGCCCCGGACGCGCTGTTCATCAGCTGCACCAACCTGCCGACCTACGACGCCATCCCGCAGCTGGAGGCCGAGCTGCGGATGCCGGTGATCTCGGCCAACCAGGTCACGATCTGGGCGGCGCTGCGGGCCATCGGCCGGGAGGCCGTCGGCCCCTACCAGGCCCTGCTCGACCCGGCCGCGCGCCGCGGCCCGGCGGCGATGGGCGGCGTCACGCCGACCGCCGACCAGCCACCGCTGGCCTCGGTGGCGCCCGCCGCGCCCACCGTGGCAGCCGAGGCGGAGCTCGTCGCCGAGGCCGATGTCCCACCGGAAGAGGAAAGGTGAGTCCCGCATGACGACCACGGTCGGTTTCCTGTACCCCGGCTACTCCGCCGAGGACGACTTCCCGCGCATGGAGTCCCTGCTCAACGCGGCGGGCGACGACGTCCTGCTGCCACTGGTCCACACGGACATCGGCACCGACGCGCACCGGGTGGACGCGCTGCTGGAGATGGGCTCCGTCGACCGGATCACGGCCAAGGTCGACGAGCTCACGGGCGCGGGCGCCGAGGCCGTGGTCTGGGCCTGCACCAGCGCCAGCTTCGTCTACGGCTGGGACGGCGCGGAGGATCAGGTGCGGCGCCTCGCGGCGTCCGCCGACCGGCCGGCGTCCAGCACGTCCTTCGCCTTCGCCCGCGCGGCGACCGCGCTCGGCCTGCGCCGGGTGGCGGTCGCGGCCACCTACCCGACCGATGTGGCCGCGCTCTTCGTCGACTTCCTGCACGCGGCCGGCATCAAGGTGGTGGCGATGCGCGGCAGTGGCATCATCACGGCCGCCGAGGTGGGCACCTGGGGCCGCGAGGAGGTGCTGCGGCTGGCCCGCGCCGGCGACCACCCGGACGCGGAGGCCGTGCTGCTGCCGGACACCGCGCTGCACACGGCGGCCTGGCTCCCGGACCTGGAGGCCGCGATCGGCAAGCCGGTCCTCACCGCCAACCAGGTCACCGCCTGGGAGGGGCTGCGGCTGCTCGCCCACACCGCCGCGCCCTGCCCGGCCATGGGCTCACTCTTCGCCTGAGCCGAGCGCCCTGCGGTGCGCCTTGCCGCCGGTGCGGAACGCGTGGATCGCGATCTCCCGCTCCCCGGCCGCGCGCACCGCCTGCTCCCACGTCAACGCCCGCTCCCCGACGGCGAACAGCGGCCCCGCCGTCCGCTCCCCGATCAGCTCGGCGAGCAGCGCCCCGGCGCGCTCACCGAACTCGCCGACGCCCACCTCGGTCACGTCGAGCGTCAGAAGGTCGTGCACCCGCACCTCGCTCTCCCACAACAGCGCCCACAACGCGCGGTGCACGACGGGGGTGCTCTCGTCCGCGAGAAGCTCCTCGAGTTGGGTGAGCGTGATGTTCTCAACAGTGATCGTCATGGCTGCGCAGTATGGCGACATCACCACACGGAGTACAGAGTTTGGCGACAAACCGCCGGGGCCTGACCGGCCGGGCTCTGGCCACGGGTCTGGCGGCCGGCCGGCGCGGGGGCCCTGCCGGCCCGGGCCCGGCACTGCCGCCACGGCCACGCCGGACCGCCGCGGCCTTGCCGGCCCGGCACGGCCGGCCGGCTGGCGTCTTCGGCGCCGCACCGTTGCTGCGCGGGCCGGCCGCAGGCCACGGTTTCGGCGCCTGCCACACGTGCGGCGCCTCGCCGCTCCCACGCGGCCTGCGCCTGCGGCGCGTCGTGGCTTCGCCCGCTCCACGCGCCGGCGCCGTAGGCGCCACCTGGCGGGCCGCACCGTTGCTGCGCGGGCCGGCCGCAGGCCACGGCTTCGCCGGCCCGGCGCCTGTGGCGCCTGCCACGCCAGCGGCGTCACATCGTTGGCCACTCACCGTTGCCGCGTAGGCCGCCGCTTCGGCGGCGCGGCGCGGGTTGCCGGCCCGGCGTCTTCCGGCGCCAGCGGCGCAGCACCGTTGGCCGGCCTCACCACTGCCACGCGGCCTGCGCCTGCGGCGCGTTGTGGCTTCGCCCGCTCCGGGCCGGCCACCCGCCGGCGCCACCTGGCGGGCCGCACCGTTGCTGCGCGGGCCGGCCGCAGGCCACGGCTTCGCCGGCCCGGCGCCTGCGGCGCCTGGCGCGCCGCGCCGCTGCCGCGCCAGCGGCGCCGGGCTCGGCGGCGGCCGGTGGTCTCTCCGGCGCCTCCGGCGCCTCCCGCTTATCGTGTCGTGTCGCCGGACAGCAGGCGGTGGAGGTCGGCGGGGGGCATGGGGCGGGCGTAGTGCCAGCCCTGGCCGGTGTCGCAGCCGATGCGGCGGAGGCGTTCGGCCTGGGCCGGGCCCTCCACGCACTCGGCCGTCACCGTGAGGCCGAGCTTGTGGGCCAGCTGGACCAGCGAGGTCACGATCGTCTCGTCGGCCGGGTTGAGGTGGCGGGCCGTGCGGAAGCCCCGCACGAACATGCCGTCCAGCTTGAGGGCGCGCACCGGGAGGCGGCTGAGGTAGGCGAGGTTGGAGTAGCCGGTGCCGAAGTCGTCGATCGCGATCCGCACACCCATGTCGGAGAGCGCCTGCAGGGCCTGGAGCGGCCGGCCGGCCGAGCCCATCACCGCGGACTCGGTCAGTTCCAGCTGGAGCAGCCCGGACGGCAGCCCCGACTGTTCGAGCGCCTCCGCCACGTCGCTCACCAGGTCCGAGTCCCACACCTGCCGCACCGCCACGTTGACGCTGACGAACAGCGGCGCCCGCGGGTGGTCGAGCTGCCAGCGGCGGGCCTGCCGGCAGGCCTCCCGCAGCACCCAGCGGCCGAGCGGCACGATCGCGCCGTTCTCCTCGGCGAGGCCGACGAACTTGTCGGGGCCGAGCTTGCCGAAGCGCGGGTGGTTCCAGCGCACCAGCGCCTCCGCCCCGCGCACGACATCGTCCGCGAGCCCCACGATCGGCTGGTACTCCAGCGTGAACTCGCCACGCTCGACGGCCGGGCGGAGCGTGGAGGAGAGGGACTGCCTGGTCATCCGGTGCGCGTTGCGCTCCGGGTCGAAGAGCGTCCACCTGGCCTTGCCGTCGGCCTTGGCCCAGTAGAGCGTCGTGTCGGCGGCCTGCATCAGGTTGGTCGCCGAGGTGCCGGCGGCCTTGCGCTCGACGACGCCGATGCTCGCGGAGACGGCGAGCCGCTGGCCGTCCAGGTCGAACGGCGGTCGCAGCGCGGTCAGCATGGCGTCGGCGAGCCCGGTCAGCTGCTCGGTGCCCGTCGACCCCTCGACCAGCACCGCGAACTCGTCGCCGCCGAGCCGCGCCACCAGGTGCCCGCCGGCGCCCGTGGCGCACTGCGCGAGCCGCTGGGCCGCCGCGCCGAGCAGCTGGTCGCCGACCCGGTGGCCGAGTGTGTCGTTGATCGCCTTGAAGCCGTCGAGGCCGAGGTAGCACAGGCCGATGCGGCCGGTGGCCGAGTCGGCGAGCGCGCTGGTGAGGCGTTCGAAGAACAGCGCGCGGTTGGGCAGCCGGGTGACCGGGTCGTGCATCTGGATGTGCCGCAGCCGCTGCTGCAGGTCGCGGCGCTCGCTGATGTCCTGCACGGCGAGCAGCGCCACCGACTGCGCGTCCGGGTCGCCGGTGGGCGACACGGTGACCTCGGCCCACAGGGTGTGCCCGTCCGCGTGCTTGAGCCGCCTGGTGCAGCGCATCCGGTCGCTGTGGCCGCGCAGCACCGCGTGGTACGAGCCCCGGGTGCGGCCGTCGAGGCCGAGCCCGGTCACGGCGTCGGCGCGCTGACCGGCGAGGTCGGCCGGGTCGACGCCGAGCAGCAGCCCGAGCGCCGGGTTGGCCGCCAGGATCTGGCCGGATCTGCCCACCAGCGCCATCGGCAGGTGGGCGATCCGGAAGGCCGCCCGATAGTCCCGGAGAACCTCACTCTCCGTAAAGGATTTGGGGGTCGCGCCGAGGCCGCCTTCGGGGTCTTGGCCCGGTCCTTTGGGGGGTCCGTTCACCGATCGCTCCCGGAGGGGACTGGTCGCCTGGTGGATGCCGCTGTCGGGCGCTCCCCGGCTGCCCGCTGGCGCATCCGCGCTGGAAATGTGGCGATCATAGAGGTTGCGGAGCGGCTGGAGCCAGTGCCCGGCGGGCCTGTCTCGTTTCCTGAAATCTGTGCTTGCGACAAAGTTTCGAGAAGCTGATCGTTTCTGCTCGACGCCTTTGCGCTCCCGATCGTTAACGAACGATGAATACGCAGGGTAATCGTATTGCCCTTGACTCGCGCGGCCTACTGAAACAGGCCAATTCCTCACCAATCGGAACACAGTGGTGGCAGTGTCCGATGGGAGGTGGATGTGCGCCGTGCCTACCGCAGACCAGCGGCGGTGCTCACCGCCCTGGCCGCCCTCATGGGCACCACGCTGACGGCGGGCCCTGGCACCGACGCGGCCGCCGACGAGCCCTGCGGCCTGCCGCGCTCCGCGATCCACCACTCGGAGGGCGTCGACAGCTGGAACGACGACTACCCGAGGCCGGTCGGCGCCCTCGAGGCCGTGATGCTCTTCCTGTCCTTCCCGGACGCCAGGCCCAAGGTCACCCCGGCCCGGATCGCCGAGGACTACTTCCCGGCCACCACCGACTACTTCCGCGCCGCCTCCTACGGTCGGCTCGACCTGCGCGTCACCGTCACCGACGGATGGATCGGGATGCCGCGGGACTCCCGCTCCTACGCCATACAGCGCGACTGGGAGCCGGACCGGCGCTCGGCCTACCTGCGCGACGCGCTGGACGCCGTCGCGCCCCACGTCGAGCTGGCCGACTACGACATCGTGTACCTGGTCGCCGACCCCGACGCGCCCGGCGTGGACTCGGACGCCACCAAGGTGGTCAACTTCGACCGGCCCATGTCCGTCGGGGACGCCAGCGTCCGCCGCGTCGTGACCGTCTTCGAACGGCGCCCGCCCGACCGCAACGTGCTGGCCCACGAGACCGGCCACGTCTTCGACCTGCCGGACCTCTACAACCGCCCGGAGGACGGCTACGGCGACTGGGACACCCACGTCGGCGACTGGGACCTGATGGGCAGCCAGTTCGGTCTCTCGCCTGAGCTCTTCGGCTGGCACAAGTGGAAGCTCGGCTGGCTCGACGCCGACCACGTCGACTGCGTGCGCGGCCCCGGCACCACCCGGCACACCCTGCAGCCGCTGGCCGCGCCCCTGGACCGCTCGTCGCCCGGCACCGACACCCGGCTCGCCGTCGTCCGCACGGGGGCCGAGGAGGCGCTGGTGGCCGAGGCCCGCGCCCCCCTGGGCAACGACGCCACCACCTGCACCCACGGCGTGCTGCTCTACCGGGTGCGCAGCGACGTGGCCTCGGCCGACGGGCCCGTCGAGGTGCTCGACGGCCATCCCGAGACCAGCGCCTGCCACGCCGCCTCCGTGCACCCCCGGCTGGCCGACGCCCCCCTCGGCACCGGGGAGAGCTACTACGACCCGGAGATCGGCATCCGCGTCGAGGTGGGCGCCCGCACGGCCACCGGCGGCTGGGACATCAAGATCGTGCGGGAGTGACCGTGCCGGGCCTCCTGGCCCTTCCCGGAGACCGGCGCATATCTGTAGCCGGGAGGTGAGAAATTCAGAACGACGTGTGGTCAGGGTTTCTCATGCGGCCGAACCGCGAGGGATTAGTCACCCGGCGAGGTCACTCTCGCCGTGCTACCGTCGGTCGTAGTTGCAGTTGTGGCGTCTTGAATGTCCGGTCATTTTCCGGAGGGGCGATCATCGCGGCGACGCGGGGTCCACGCGGTGTGGACTCCGGGAACTGCCCCAAAGGAGACTGACATGGCATCCGGCACCGTGAAGTGGTTCAACGCGGAAAAGGGTTTCGGCTTCATCGAGCAGGAGGGTGGCGGCGCCGACGTCTTCGCCCACTACTCGAACATCGCCGCCCAGGGCTTCCGCGAACTGGTCGAGGGCCAGAAGGTGAACTTCGACATCGCGCAGGGCCAGAAGGGCCCGACGGCTGAGAACATCGTTCCCGCCTGACACGCGCCCAATGTGAGCTGGGGCCCGCACCTCGGGGTGCGGGCCCCAGCTCATGGGATATGGCCGGTCCAAAAGCCACCGGTTCCGCCCGCGGCCCGTTATCCGGCGATCGCTTTTTCCTCGCTCGGCCGGATTTTCTTTCCCCTCTTGTTTCGCTCTGGCTCGTTCTCGCGATTCTCCGTGTTGCTCATCTTCTGCGGTAATTCCTTGACACGTGCCGTATCGAGGAAGGTTCCTCATGAACCGCACACGTACTCCCGCCCGCTCTCGCCCCCGTGTGGACGGCGGCTTCGACCGGGGCCGCCGCTCCGGTGGTTCCGGACGCCCCGGCGGAGCGGGCCGTTCGGGTGGCCACGGCAGCCGGCCCACCCGGCAGGGTGACTTCGCCCTGCCCGTCACCCGGACCCCGGCGCTGCCCGCGGTCGAGGCCTTCGCCGATCTCGACCTGCCCCAAGAGCTGCTGGCCGCGCTCCGCGCCCAGGGGGTGAGCGTGCCGTTTCCGATCCAGGCCGCGACGCTGCCCAACACGCTCGCCGGCCGTGATGTTCTGGGCCGCGGTCGTACCGGATCCGGTAAGACGCTGGCGTTCGGTCTGGCCGTGCTGGCCCGGACCGCCGGGCAGCGTGCCGAGCCCCGGCGGCCGCTGGCCCTGGTTCTCGTCCCGACCCGCGAACTGGCCCAGCAGGTCACCGACGCGCTCGCCCCGTACGCCCGCTCGGTCGGGCTCCGGCTGGCTCCGGTCGTCGGCGGGATGTCGATCGGGCGCCAGGCCGCCGCGCTGCGCGGCGGAGCCGAGGTCGTCGTCGCCACTCCCGGACGGTTGAAGGACCTCGTCGAGCGTGGCGACTGCCGGCTGAACCAGGTCGCCATCACCGTCCTGGACGAGGCCGACCAGATGACCGACATGGGCTTCATGCCCCAGGTCACCGGCCTGCTCGACCAGGTCCGCCCCGAAGGACAGCGGATGCTCTTCTCCGCCACCCTGGACCGCAACGTCGACCAGTTGGTCCGCCGCTACCTGACCGATCCGGTCGTGCACTCGGTCGACCCCTCGGCCGGCGCGGTGACGACGATGGAGCACCACGTGCTGTACGTCCACAGCGACGACAAGCACGCCACCACGACGCAGATCGCCGCCCGCGACGGCCGCGTGATCATGTTCCTCGACACCAAGCGCGCGGTCGACCGGCTGACCCGGGACCTGCTGAGGAGCGGGGTGCGGGCCGCCGCGCTGCACGGCGGCAAGTCGCAGCCGCAGCGCAACCGTACGCTGGCGCAGTTCAAGACCGGTCACGTCACCGTGCTCGTCGCCACGAACGTCGCCGCCCGCGGCATTCACGTCGACAGCCTCGACCTGGTCGTCAACGTCGACCCGCCGACGGACCACAAGGACTACCTGCACCGCGGCGGCCGTACGGCCCGGGCGGGCGAGTCCGGCAGCGTCGTCACCCTGGTCACCCCCGACCAGCGCCGTGGCATGAGGCACCTCATGTCGAGCGCCGGGATCCTCCCGCGGATCACCCAGGTCCGGCCCGGAGAGGCGGAGCTGGGCCGCATCACCGGCGCGCGGACCCCCTCCGGCGTGCCGGTCGTCATCGCCGCGCCGGACGTCGAGCGCCCGCGGCGCGGCGCGGCCGCTCGCTCCCGGAGTGGCCGTCCGGCCCAGCCGACCCGCCGCACCGCCGGGCGGCGGTCGACCTTCGACGCGGCCGCGTAGAACCCCTTCCCCTGTGAGGTCTCATGCGTTGCATCATCGCCCGCTTCCCGTTCGACCTGACCAGGAGCCAGGTGCTCGAAGCGATGAAGGGCGTCAAGCCCGAGCCGGTCACCGGTGAGTCCGTGATCATCGGCCGCCGCCAGTACCCGGTGAAACAGGTGGGGGAGGTCGTCACCCGACAGGACCGCCGGGACTTCAGTGCCGCCGAGGTCACCCGGGCCATGAGGGCCCTCGGCTTCACCTGCCGGCCCCCCGCCTCGGCGCCCGCCGACGCCGCCGCCACCCCACTCCAGAGGGCCTCCGCGATGCTTGGCACCGGGGACCGGAGTCCAGGAGCTGGCGCTGCAGAAAATCTGCCATGGCGACAGTAGACATTGCCGGGCCGTGGGGTTACTGTATCTGTCGTACCCAGAAGTCGAAGTAAGGAGCAGAGCGCCATCAGGATCGCCCGGGTGAGGAGGAAGTCCGCCCGGGTACCGTAGGCCCCGGATTGGAAGGTGGTCCCCGGTCACGCATCCGCGATCCCCGCAGCCCCGCCCTCCTGGGTGGTGCCTGCGGATACAGAAGGCCGGCGCGCTGAGCCGGTAGATGGTGTTGAAAGCTCGGGGCCCGGGCGCCGCATGGCGCCCGGGCCCCCCGACGCGTCCCCGGAAGAAGAGGTCTATGCCCCCTCGCAGTACCCGGCCCGCCGACAACCTCGATGACGACGACTATCCCGCCTACACCATGGGGCGGGCCGCCGAAATGCTCGACACGACTCCGGCCTTCCTCCGCACCCTCGGCGAGCACCGCCTGATCACCCCGCTGCGCTCCGAAGGCGGCCACCGCCGCTACTCCCGCTACCAGCTGCGCATCGCCGCCCGCGCCCGCGAACTCGTCGACCGGGGCACCCCCATCGAGGCCGCCTGCCGCATCATCATCCTCGAGGACCAGCTCGAAGAGGCCCAGCGCATCAACGAGCAACTGCGCGCCCAGGGCCCGGAGCCGCCGTCGAAGGCCTCCGCCTGAGCAGGACGCCGGGCGCGAGCCCGGCCCGCGGCCGGTACGCACCGCACGACACCGAGGACCCCGGAGCGTCTGCCGGGGTCCTCCGCCGTGTGAGACCAACTGCGGGCTCCCGGGCGCCGGAGGCGTGCCTCACAAGCGGAGAGGCCCCCAGCAACCTCTCGGCTGCTGGGGGCCTCCCATCAGGTGCGCCGCCAGGGACTCGAACCCCGGACCCGCTGATTAAGAGTCAGCTGCTCTAACCAACTGAGCTAGCGGCGCCTGCTGACGTCGTAGACTCTAGCACCCCGATCCGACGGAACAAAAATCGGTTAGGAGGGGCTCTCGGGACGGCGTCGCAGCAGCTCACGACCGAACTCGATCATCTTGACCGCGTAGTCCTCGGTCCACCCGGCGCGCTCCGCGACGGCCGCCGCCGGCAGCCGGTCGAAGCGCCCGGGATCGGCCAGCCGGGCGGCCGCGATCGCCTGAAACTCCACCGAACGGTCGGCGGCGGCCTGGAACGCCACCGCGAGCTCGGTCGCCCGGTCGAGCAGTTCGCCGGGCTCGGTGATCGACTCGAGCGCGAAGAAGTGCTCCTCGTCCTGCTGCTCGGCGGGCGGCTCGAAGAACAGCGCCGCCGGGCGCCGGTACCGCGGCGGCTCGGGCGCCTTGCCGGAATCGGACATGCGGACGCTCTCCTTACCTGGACTTGCCTGGACGTGCCTGGCCTCGCCGGACCGACCGGCCGAGGCCGGTCTCAGGACGGCGGCGCCAACTGCTCCCGCCGCGCCGCTCCATTGTGCCGTGACGTTCCGCCGAGCCGCCTGTGTTCGGGCAGCCACTCGGCGGCCCTGCCGTCCCGCGGCCGCGGCGGCCTGACGCCCTCGGCGCCGGCCGGCCGGGCCGCCTGCTCCGCGCCCGGCACCGGGTCCGACCAGCCGAACCGCCGCCGCACGTGGTCCGCGAGCCGCAGCAGCGGGCGGGCCAGCAGCAGCCCGATCACCATCACGCCGGCGCCCGCCACGGCGTCGGTGAAGTAGTGGTTGGCCGTGCCCATGACCACCATGGTGGTCATCAGCGGGTAGCCCACCGCCAGGGCGCGCACCAGCGGGGTGCGGGCGCCGTAGTGCCACAGCGCCACGCCGCACCACAGCGACCAGCCGACGTGCAGGCTCGGCATCGCCGCGTACTGGTTGGTGAAGTCGCCCATCCCGCTGGGCGCGCTGGCGTCGTCCGTCCACCAGCCGTACGCCGCGTACTGCGCCAGGCTGTCCACGAAGCCGTAGTCCCCGGGCAGCAACCGGGGCGGGCTGGTGGGCAGCAGCGTGAAGCCGGCCAGGCCGAGCAGCGTGGAGACCAGCAGCCAGGTGCGCATCAGCCGGTAGTGCGGGGGCCGGCGGCGGTAGAGCCAGAGCAGGATGGCCGGCGTCACGATGTAGTGCAGCGAGGCGTAGGCGAACGACGAGGGGACGCCGATCCAGGCCTCCTGCGTGAACAACTCGTTGAGCGGGACCTCGGGGTGCAGCCACAGCGCGTTCTCCATGCGGAGGATGCGCAGGCCGTTGTCGACCGCGGTACCCACGTTGCCGCGGGCCAGCAGCCGGGCCACGGTGTAGGCCCCGTAGACGACCACGATCAGCAGCAGCTCGGTCCACCAGCGTGGCCGGTCACGGGGCATGCGGACTCAGACTCCCCACTCGCGTCGGCTTCATGTCGGGTTCATGTTCTCGGCGTTTCACGGTCTTGTGATGAACACCACCGTAAGCCGAGGCACGGGGGGAAGGACGCCTGGGGAGCCCTCCCCGGTTGCGTGCGGGATGATGAGTGACAGATGAGACAGACGGAGAGGACGGTCATGGCAGCGCGCATCGTGTTGGTCCGGCACGGGAGAACCGCCTGGTCGGTGTCCGGCCGGCACACCGGCCACACCGACGTGCCGCTGCTCGACGAGGGGCGCGCCCAGGCCAAGGCGCTCGGCGCCCGGCTGCACCAGGCGCCGTGGCACGGGCTGCCGGGCGCCGAGGTGCGCAGCAGCCCGCTGTCCCGCGCGCGGGAGACCTGCGAGCTCGCCGGGTTCGGCGACCGCGTCACCGAGTGGGACGCGCTGCGTGAGTGGGACTACGGCGACCAGGAGGGCCTGACCACCGAGGAGATCCGCGCCCGGCGCGGCGGGGACTGGGTGATCTGGCGCGACGACGTGACCGGCGGCGAGACGATGGCCGAGCTCTCGGCGCGCGCCGACGCCGTCGTCGCCTGGGCGCGCGCGGCCGAGCGCGACGCGGTGCTCTTCGCGCACGGCCACGTGCTGCGCGCCATCGCGGCCCGCTGGCTCGGCGAGGACGTGCGCTTCGCGGCCCGGCTGCGCCTGGACGCGGCCGCGCTCTGCGCGCTGTCCTGGGCCTACGGCGAGCCGGCCATCGAGCGCTGGAACGACACCGGCCACCTGGAGGTCGGCGGCTGATCCGGCGGGTGCCGGGAGCGGGTCACCGGCCGAGCCAGCCGCCGTCGACGGGCAGCACGACCCCGGAGACGTAGTCGGACGCGCGGCTGGCGAGGAAGACGGCCGCGCCGCCGAGGTCGTCCGCCGCGCCCCAGCGGCCGGCGGGGATACGGTCGAGGATGGCCCGGCTGCGGTCCGGGTCGTCCTGGAGCGCCCGGGTGTTGTCGGTGGCGATGTAGCCGGGCGCGATGGCGTTGACATTGACGCCGTGCGGGGCCCACTCGTTGGCCAGGGCCTTGGTGAGGCCGGCGATCGCGGACTTCGAGGCGGTGTAGCCGGGCACGTTGATGCCGCCCTGGAAGCTGAGCAGCGAGGCGGTGAAGATGACCTTTCCCCGGCCGCGCTCCAGCATCGACCGGCCGACGGCCTGGGTCAGCGCGAACTGGCTGGAGA
Organism: Streptomyces millisiae; assembly: GCF_031845425.1. NCBI lineage: Bacteria > Bacillati > Actinomycetota > Actinomycetes > Kitasatosporales > Streptomycetaceae > Streptomyces > Streptomyces millisiae. The sequence continues at coordinate 11,601 of NZ_JAVREM010000066.1, read as the reverse complement.
GGTTGACCGCGATGACGTGGTCCCAGAGTTCGAGCGGATGGTGGGCGGCGGGGGCGCGCTCGATGGTGCCGGCGTTGTTGACCAGGATGTCGACGCGCGTCCCCGCCAGCCGCTCGGCGAGCTCGGTGACCGCCGCGCGGTCGGCGAAGTCGACGCGCAGGCCGGTGAACGCGCGGCCGGCGGCGGCGACGCGGCGCGCCACCTCGCCGCCGTCGGGCTCCATCGAGGCGCTGACGCCGACGATGTCGGCGCCGGCCCGGGCCAGGGCCTCGGCCATGGCGAGGCCGATGCCGCGGCGGGCCCCGGTGACGACGGCCGTCCGGCCGGTGAGGTCGAAGGGTGTGGTCTCGCTCATGCCTCGGCTCCCGTCGCGGCCACGTCGATGAGGACCTTCATCGCCTGCCCGGCCTCCAGCGTGGCGAAGGCCCGCGCGGTCTCGGTGAGGGGCTCGACGCGGCTGATGATCCGGTCGGCCGGGATCACGCCGCTGGCGAGCAGCTCCACGGCGTGCTCGAAGTCGGCGCGCCGGTAGACGCGGGCGCCGAGGATCCGCAGCTCGCGCCAGAACACCCGCTGCAGGTCGACCGGCCGGGGTTCCGGGTGGATGGCGACGACGACGAGGGTGCCGCGGACCTTCACGAGCTCCGTGGCGCCGAGGACGGCCGCGGCGGCGCCCGAGACCTCGAAGACGACGTCGGCGCCGGCGCCGCCGGTCCACTCGGTGACCCGGGCCACCAGGTCGGTGGAACCCGGGTCGAGCACCGCCAGGCCGAGCCCGGCGACCGTCGCGCGCCGCCCCGCGTCCGGCTCCACGACCACCACCTCGGCGCCGACGTGGCGCGCGACCAGGGCGATCAGCGCCCCGATCGGGCCGCCGCCGAGGACCACGGCACGGTCGCCCGGGGCGAGTTCGGCGCGGCGCACGTCGTGCACGGCCACCGCGACGGGCTCGGCGAGCGCCGCGTGGTCGAGGCGCAACTCCGGTGGCAGGGCCACGAGGTGGTCGGCCCGCACGTTCCACAGCCGTTGCAGGGCGCCGGGGGAGTCGAGCCCGATGAAGGTGAGGTTCTGGCAGACGTGTTCGTCGCCGGCCAGGCAGGCGGGGCAGGTGCCATCCCATTCGAGCGGCATGACCGTGACATGGTCGCCGACGCGCCAGCCGGTGACGCCCTCGCCCAGGTCGGCGACCACCCCGCTCATCTCGTGCCCGATGACGGCCGGCACGCGCACCCTGGCGTCCATGGCGCCGTGCAGCACGTGCAGGTCCGTGCCGCAGATCCCGGTGTAGGCGACGGCTATCCGCACCTGTCCTGGCCCCGGCGGCTCGGGCTCGGTCTCGCGGATGCCGATCTCGCGGTTCCCGAGGTAGTTGGCTGTCAGCACCGGATGGGCTCCCCTCGCGTACGTCGTGGTCCGTGCAGCGGGCAGCGTACACGAGGAACCGGCCGATACATCAGATGAATCAGGGAAACTTGTCCGGTGCTTGCGCGGGGATTGCCTGATGGGCTGGCTCTGTACTCGGCGAGTCATCGGATCTATGCTGCGAGGCGCACCGTTATGCCCCCAGAGTGGAGAAGTGATGGCCCGCATCGTCAGCGTCCAGGCGACCGACGTCCGGTTCCCGACGTCCCTGACCCAGGACGGCTCCGACGCCATGAACAAGGACGGCGACTACTCGGCCGCCTACGTCGTCATCAGGACCGACGACCCGGCGCTCTCCGGGTACGGGTTCACCTTCACCATCGGCCGTGGGAACGACGTCTGCGTGCTCGCCGCCGAGCAGCGGGGGCTGCCGCTGGTCGGGATGAGCGTGGAGGAGGTCGTCGCCGACCTCGGCGGCGTCTACCGGCACCTGAAGTCCGACTCGCAGCTGCGCTGGCTCGGCCCGGAGAAGGGCGTCGAACACCTCGCGATGGCCGCCGTGATGAACGCCGTGTGGGACCTCGCGGCGCGGGTGGCGGGCAAGCCGCTGTGGCGCCTGCTGGTCGACATGACGCCGGAGGAGCTCGTCGACGTCGCCGACCTCAGCTACCTCTCCGACGTGTTGACCAGGGACGAGGCGGTGGCCCTGCTGGCCGAGCTCGCGCCGACCAGGGAGGCGCGCGTCGCCGAGCTGGCCGAGACCGGCTACCCCTGCTACACCACGAGCGCCGGCTGGCTCGGGTACTCGGACGACAAGCTGCGGCGGCTCTGCCAGGAGGCGGTGGACGCCGGCTACCGGCACGTCAAGCTGAAGGTGGGCGCCAACCTCGACGACGACATCCGCCGGCTGCGCATCGCCCGCGAGGTCATCGGGGACGACGCCCAGCTGATGATCGACGCGAACCAGGTCTGGGACGTGCCGCAGGCCATCGAGTGGGTGGGCGCGCTGGCGGAGTTCAGGCCGCTGTGGATCGAGGAGCCCACCAGCCCCGACGACGTCCTCGGCCATGCCGCGGTCCGCAGGGCCGTCGCGCCGATCGGCGTGGCGACCGGCGAACACGGCATGAACCGGGTGCTGTTCAAGCAGATGTTCCAGGCCGGGGCGATCGACTACTGCCAGCTCGACGCGGCGCGGCTGGCCAGCGTCAACGAGATCCTCGCCGTCTATCTGATGGCGCGGAAGTTCGGCGTGCCGGTCTGCCCGCACGCCGGCGGCGTCGGCCTGTGCGAGCTCGTGCAGCACCTGTCGATATTCGACTACGTCGCCGTGTCCGGCACGCTGGAGGACCGGGTGACCGAGTACGTGGACCACCTCCACGAGCACTTCGTCGACCCCTGCGTCGTCGAGAACGGCGCCTACACCCTCCCGAGCCGCCCCGGGTACAGCGCGGAGATGCGCGCGGACTCGGTGGCCGCCCACACCTACCCGACGGGCGCCTACTGGGCCGGTGCCGCCGGCTCCTCCGGCGCCTGACCGGCGCCGGGGCCCAGGCTCGCGGTGAGGTACTGCTCGACCGCGAGCAGGTGCACGCCCATCCGCAGCCGGGACGCGTCCGGGTCCCCGGTCCGCAACGCGGCCAGGATCGCCCGGTGTTCGCGGTGGGTGACGAGCTCCGTGCCCTCCTCGTTGATCGCCCGCCACAGCCGCGCCCGGACCGTCCGGCTGGCCAGGGCCTCGATCAGCGCCTCCAGCGTCGCGTTGCCGCAGGCGCCGGCGATCACCCGGTGGAAGGCGATGTCCGCCTCCATGACGGCCTCGTGCGAGGCACGGCCCGGGCCGCTGAGCAGCTCGTCCATCGAGGCGAGGATCTCCTCGGCGGCGGCCAGCTCGGCCTCGGTGACGCGCAGCGCCGCGCGGCCCGCGGCCTCCACCTCGAGCACCCGGCGCACGGACTGCAGCTCGATCACGCTCTCCGGGCGCTGCAGGTCGACGAGGAAGGTCATCGGGCTCATCAGGATCCGCGGGTCGAGCGCGGTGACGTAGGTGCCGGCGCCCTGCCGGGTCTCCAGCACCCCCGTCACGGTGAGCGCGCGCACCCCCTCGCGCAGCGAGCTCCGCGACACCCCGAGCAGGGCCGCCAGGTCCTTCTCGACGGGCAGCCGGGCGCCGGCGGCCAGCTCGCCGCCCATGATCATGCGCTTGATGCCGTCGACCACCACGTCGGTCTGCGATCGAGCCTGGTTACCGCTTGTCACAGCCGCCACCCTACCGCGTATTCGTCAGACGACTCGGCGCCCGGAGAATCGGAAACGTCAGATGAAGGCGCCCCGAATGCGGTAACTACTCGGCGGTAACCGTTGCATCCGGCCGCCAGTCATCAGATGATTCGGCTCCAGTTGGCACCACCCGCACTACCTGCACCATGACGAAGGAGTCGACGATGACGAAGACACAGCAGCGGTCGACGCGACCACCCGCCGGGGCCACGCGGGTGCGCTGGCTGATCATCTGGGTCGCCTTCGTCGGTCTCTCCATCAACTACCTGGACCGGGCCAGCCTCAGCGTTGCCCTGCCGTTCATGGGCGAGGAGTTCGAGCTCAGCGCCACCCAGGAGGGCCTGGTGTTCGCCGCCTTCTTCTGGGCCTACGACGCCTGCCAGCTGGCGGCCGGCTGGTACGTCGACAAGGTCGGCCCCCGGCGCTCCTTCACCCTGGCCGCGATCTGGTGGTCGGTGTTCACCGCCCTCACCTCGCTGGCCCGCGGCTTCTGGTCGCTGCTGACCGTCCGCTTCCTGCTCGGCGCCGGCGAGAGCCCCGCCCCCAGCTCGGCCGCGAAGGTCACGGCCACCTGGTTCCCCACCCAGGAGCGCGGCTTCGCCACCAGCGTCTGGGACTCGGGAAGCCGCGTCGGCGCCGTCATCGCGCTGCCCATCGTGACCGCCATCATCGCCGTGTTCAGCTGGCACGCCGTCTTCGTCGTCATCGGCGCCCTCGGCGTCGGCTGGGCGCTGGTGTGGTGGCGGATCTACCGCGACCCGCGCCAGCACCCGCGGGCCAACGCCGCCGAGGTCGCGTACCTGGAGGCCGGCGGCGCCCGCACCGCCGAGACCGACCCGGAGGACGCGCGGCGGATCCCGTGGCGCTCCCTCTTCCGCTACCGCACCGTCCTCAGCATGATGTTCGGGTTCTTCTGCCTCAACTCCGTCATCTACTTCTTCATCACGTTCTTCCCGTCCTACCTGGTCGACGAGCGCGGCTTCGACCTGCTGGAGCTGGGCTTCTTCGGGGCGATACCCGGCATCTTCGCCGTGTTCTCGGGGTGGACCGGCGGGCTGCTCGCCGACCGGGCGATCCGCCGCGGCGTCTCCGTCACGCGGGTGCGCAAGACGGTGATCGTCGGGGGCCTCGCCGGCGGCTCGGTGATCATGTTCGCGGCGCTGGTCCCGGAGGCGTGGATGGCCCTGGCGCTGCTCTCCCTCGCCTACGGCAGCCTCACCGTCGCCGGCACCGGCATCTGGTCGCTCCCCGGCGACGTCGCGCCCAGCTCCCGGCACGTGGGCTCCATCGGCGGCCTGCAGAACTTCGCGTCCAACTTCGCCGGCATCCTCTCGCCCATCGCGATCGGCGCGCTGGTGGACGCCACCGGTTCGTTCGTCGTCCCGCTCTTCGTGATCGGCGGCATCGCCCTGGTCGGCGCGCTCAACTACCTGCTGGTCATGGGCAGGATCGAGCCGATCAGGCTGACCGGGGACGAGCGCGGCGCGCCGCGGCAGCCGGTCGGCGCCTGACGGGCCAGGGGCGCCGACCGTGGCGCGCTCAGCCGGCCGCCCACTCGGCGCGGCGGTCGAGGAAGCCGGCCACCGTCGAGTCGTGGCGGGCCGGCCGCAGCCGCGCCGCCAGCGCGTCGAGCATCGTCCTGATCCGCCCCGAGCTGACCTGGCCGAGCAGGTCGACCGCGCGCCCGGCGTGCGCGGCGGCCTCCTCGGGCCGGTCCGCGGACACCAGGTGCTCGGCGTGCTCCACCGAGTACAGCGCGATGTTGCGCGCGAAGTGCGGCGTGCGCAGCGCCGCCGTCACGGCCTCGGACGAGGCCGCGGCGGCCCGCGCCCACCTGCCGAGCGCCGCCCAGCAGCCCGCCCGCTGACTGGCGAACTCGGCGTCGCCGAAGAACGACATCCACTCCGGCGCCGCCTCCGCCGAGCCGTGGCCGCGCTCGAAGGCGGCCACCGCCCGGGAGAGCGCCGCCTCGGCGCCGCCCCGGTCGCCGAGCGCCGCCCAGCCGCCGGCCTCGCGCAGCGCGAGCAGCGCGGTCAGGTGCGGCAGGCCGAGCGCCCTGGCCGCCTGCTGCCCGGCCTGCGCGGCGCGCACCGCCTCCCGCGGGCAGTCCGCGTCCCTGGCGAGGAAGGCGGTGTTGCAGAAGGCGTGCGCCTCCAGTGCCGCGTCGCCGCCCACCCGGGCGGTGGCCAGGGCCTCCGCGTAGTACGAGCGTGCTTCGGCGAGCCGGCCCGAGTCGTGGGCCAACCAGCCCACGGAGATGGCCAGTTCGCCGGCGCCCGACTGCAACCGGTCGTTGACGGCGGCCCGGCGGGCGCCGGTGTCCACCAACTGGTAGGCCGAGCGCAGGGCTTCCCCCGCCACCCGGAAGAGCGTGTCGGCGCCGTGTCTGTCGTCGAGCAGCCGGATCTCGGTGACCTTCCGGTGCACCCAGGCCGCCTCCCGCTCGCCGGGACGGCCGCCGCCGGCGGCCGCCGCCGCGGTGCCGGCGGACAGGGGGGACAGCGGGGTGGTCAGGCTCGCCACGGCGGCGGGACCGCCGGTCATGAACGCGCGACGCAGCACGTCGCCCTCCTCCGGGTCGTCGGTGATCGGGGTGGGGTGCGCGGGGTGCGGGGAGCGCGGGCGCGGGCCGGTGGAGCCGGAGTCAGGCCCTGCGCCCGCTCGCCGGCCACGAACCGTCTCGCGGGATTCGAAGCCCAGATCGGCCAGCGAGCGGCCGGGGAACATATGAAGGAATACCCGTTCGTACGCGTAGTTAGGGCAGCGGATCTCGCCCGCTTCCACCCGCCCGACGTACCGGGCGTCACAGGAGACCCGTTCGCCGATCTCACGCGCCGCGCGCCGCACGGCCGCCGCGAACTCGCCGGGGGACAACTGCCCCCGCAGCTCCCGGAAAAGCCGGTTGGGACCGGCCGGGCGGGACGCGGATGGTGACGTCGCCATGCGCGAGACCGTACCCGCTGGTGTGGTGTCACTACGGCAGGTTTCTCTACAAACCGGATATCTCACCCGTGATCTGCCATGAACTGCCAACCATTTCAGCGGTGCCAGGCCGTAGCCGTTGACGCGCTACGGCCGTTGTACACCGCGACCGACCGACGAAGCGCGAGGAGAGGAATCCCCATGGCGGACACCGGTGAGGCGGTCCCCTGCGATCTGGTCACCGTGCCGGCGCGCGAGGGTCTCGAAGCCGTCGATCTGCTGCGCCTGCGCCACGGCATCGGACCCGTGCTGCACGACCGCACCGGTGACACGCTCGGCTTCATCGTGCCGCCGGGCACCGCCGAGCGCTGGGACCTGCCGGGCAGCGCGTGCACCCAGACCTACGCCGGCGCCCGCCGCGGCTCCCCGCCGGTCACCGGCACCCGCTGGCTCGTCCCGCCGGACCACGCCGTCCGCCAGGCCACCGAACCCGACCGCCTCCGCGCCGCCCTGAACGAAGCCGTCACCATGCTCGCGGTCGTCGACCGCTGCCGCCCACACCTGCCGACACCCGGCTCCCCACGCCCACCGCTCTGACCCATCGCCGCCGGTCTGCACGGTCCGCTCCTGCTTCCGGCGGCTCGCACCTCCAAGGGCCCCGCGCCCGTGCGGCGGCCAGGCGCGGCGCGCAGCGCACCCGCCGCGCGCTGGGCGTGGCGGCCGGAGGCCGCCTACGCCCGCGCGGTCAGCGCCGCAGCTACGCCGGCCGGCGGCCAGAGGCCGCGCAGCGCTAGCCGCGCGCAGCGCCCCGGCCGCGCGCAGCGCACCCGCAGCGCACCCGCCGCGCGCTGGGCGTGGCGGCTCGCGCCGCCGCGCAGGCCGCGGCGGTGAGGTCGTCGCGGCCAAGGCGTCGCAGACTGTTCGCATGGTGAAGAGGAGATCGCGGCGCGCCGGTGGGCGGCCGGTGGTGAGTGAGGACGTGGGCGGTGGGCTCGCCGAGCTCGTGCCCGACGTGGACCGGCCGCGCGGTTGGCATGTGCTGCTCGACGGCGCCCCGCAGTCGCACGTCGACCTCGACGAGCCCACCCGGCTCGTCTTCGAGTACCAGCGGCGCATCGGCCACGCCATCGACCTCGTCGCGTCCCCCGGCCGGCCGATCGACGTCCTGCACCTCGGCGGCGGCGGCCTCACCCTCGCCCGCTACACGGCCGTCACCAGGCCGCGTTCGAACCAGCAGGTCGCCGAGCCCGACGCCGCGCTCACCGCCCTCGTGCGCCGGGAACTCCCGCTCCCCGACGGGGCCAGGGTCAGGGTCCGCGCCGTCGACGCCCGCGCCCTGCTCGACCGGCTCCCCGAGGACTGGGCCGATCTCGTCATCGCCGACGTCTTCCAGGGCGCCCGCACCCCCGCGCACTGCGCCAGCGCCGAGTTCCTCGACCACGTTCGCCGAGTGCTGCGCCCGGACGGCTGGTACGCGGCCAACGTCACCGACGGCCCGCCGCTCGCCCATCTCCGCGCCCAGACCGCGACGGCCATCGACCGCTTCGCCGCCGTCTGCCTCGCCGTCGAGCCCGCCGTGCTGCGCGGGCGGCGGTTCGGCAACGGGGTGCTGTTCGCCGCCGAAGTACCGCTGCCCGCCGCCGAGTTGACTCGCCGCTGCGCCGGGGACCCGCAGCCGGCCAGGCTGCTCGCGGGCCGCGAGCTCGTCGACTTCACCGGCGGCGCCCCCGCTGTGACCGATGCCACAGCCGTCGCGTCGCCTCCGCCGCCCGACGGATCCTTCGAGTAGGCGATTTTCGGCCGTTGTCGGCAACGCGCTGACGGGTGTTCAGCCCCGATACGTCTGAATTTCCGGAGGCGCGTCCCGCCACGCGCACAACACCGTCACGGACGCCTGCCGCCCCTCCTCATCAGTGAAGATCACGCGAATGAGACCCTCCTGCTCCCGCGTTCTGACCTCCCAGCCGGGCTTGGGGACGGCCGACACGAGCTCGGCCGAGTCCGGACCGATCAACAGAACGACCTCTCCGCCCGTTGTACTGACCGTCTCGATGCCGGACGTACCGGATTCCATGGAGGATTCCGACGATTCGTGGTCGTCCGGTGGCCGCGGACGGCGCGTCGACGAGGCTTCCGGCGGGCCGTCGGAGACGTCCTCGGAAACCTGTACGGCGCGCGGCGGTTCGCTGGCCGCGCCCAGCACCGCGTGCACGCCGAGCCACGCCACACCCACCGCCGCCCCGGTCGAAATCACCCAGGCGGCGGCCTTCCCAACGCGGACCAGAAACCGGTGCATCGGCGTCACTCTAATGGCGTACGGTGCCGCGCATGGCGCATGTGCTTGTTGTGGAGGACGACCAGTTTGTGAGATCCGCCCTTATCCGGCATCTCACCGAGGCGGGACACAGCGTCCGAAGCGTGGGCACCGCACTCCAGGCACTGCGCGAGGTCGCCCAGATCGGTTTCGACGTGGTGATCCTCGACCTCGGCCTCCCCGACCTGGACGGCCGTGAGGCGCTGAAGATGCTCCGCGGCGTCACCGACGTGCCCGTCATCATCGCCACCGCCCGCGACGACGAGGGTGAGATCGTCCGGCTGCTCAACGACGGAGCCGACGACTACCTCGTCAAACCCTTCTCCGTGGAACACCTTTCGGCCCGGATGGCCGCGGTGCTGCGCCGCGCCGGCGGGGCCGGCGGCCAGAACGGCCAGGGCGGCGGGAACGGCGGCGACGGCGTCCTACGGGTCGGCGGCCTGGCCGTCGACCCGCTCCGCCGACTCGCCCAACTCGACGGCGCCCAACTCGACCTGACGAGACGTGAGTTCGACCTACTGGCCTTCCTCGCCCAGCGGCCAGGCGTCGTCGTCAGCCGCAGGGAACTCCTCACCCAGGTCTGGCGCCAGTCATACGGCGACGACCAGACCATCGACGTCCATCTCTCGTGGCTGCGCCGCAAGTTGGGCGAGACGGCGGCCCGCCCGCGCTACCTCCACACGCTGCGCGGGGTGGGCGTCAAACTGGAGCCACCGGCATGAGGTGGTCCCTGATCAGGCGGTTCCTCGCCGTCACCGCCATGGTCGTGGTCGCCTTCGGCGTGCCACTCGGCATGGTGGTCCGGGACGTCGCCTTCGACCGGGCCATCTCGGCGGCCGAACGACAGGCCGCGCTGCTCGCGCCGGCTGTCGTGACCGCCCGCGACGCCGACGAGTTGGAGCGCGCGGTCGCCGAGACCGAGGCCGGCGCCCAGGGCCGGATCACGATCGACCTACCGGGCCGCGACGGCGAACCGCTCGACACCCTGGGCCGCCACCGGGCGCTCCCCGAACTCCTGCACTCCGTCGCCGAGTCGGGCGCGGTCGAGCGGGTCGACGTCGTCGGCGGCGTAGCGCTCGTCCAACCGATCCCACTCGCCGGCGGACGCACCGCGCTCATCGAGGTCTTCGTGCCCACCGAGCAACTCGCCGAGGGCGTCACCGTCGCCTGGCTCGTGCTGGCCGGCGTCGGCCTCGCCCTCGTCGTCTGTTCCGCCGCCATCGCCGACCGGCTGGCCCGCCGCACCGTGATGTCCATCGAGCAACTCGCGGAGGCCAGCCGCGAACTCGGCGAGGGCCGACTCGGCGTGCGGGTCCCCGTGCCCGAGGACGGCCCCGGCGAACTACGCACCGCCGCCTCCTCGTTCAACTCCATGGCCGACCGGGTCGCCGGACTCCTCGCCGCCGAACGCGAGTTGGCCGCCGACCTCTCGCACCGGCTGCGCACCCCGCTCACCGTGCTCCGGCTCAACGCCGCCTCGCTCGGCGACGGCGACGCGGCCGAGCAGACCAGGCACGCGGTCGAGCAACTGGAGGGCGAGGTCGACCAGATCATCCGCACCGCGCGCGCCCACCGCGACGCCGTTCCCGACGGCCGGCCGCGCGAGGTCACCGACGCCGCCGAGGTGATCATGGACCGGATGGAGTTCTGGTCCGCGCTCGCGGAGGACGAGGGACGCGAGGTCAGGGTCGCCGGCGTCGAGGAACCCGTCCCCGTGCCGGTGGCCAGGGCCGACCTGGCGGCGGCGCTCGACGCGATGCTCGGCAACGTGTTCCGGCACACGCCCGAGGGCACCGCGTTCGCCGTCGACATGTACCGTGCGGGCGGGGCCGCGGACGCCGTCATCGTGCTGGTCTCCGACGCCGGCCCGGGCATCGCCGACCCGGAGGCCGCCCTCCGGCGCGGCGAGGGCGACGGCGGCCCCGGCTCCACCGGGCTCGGCCTCGACATCGCCAGCCGCCTCGCCGAGTCCACCGGCGGTGACCTGCGGATCGGTCGCTCGGTGCTCGGCGGTGCCGAGATCCGACTCTGGCTCGCCAGGGACGGCGGCTGGGCCCGGAAGTACCCGGCCCCGACCCGGCGCCGCGGCACGCGACACCGGGCCAGGGGCCAGGCTCCCCTCGCCCCCCTCTCCGGCGTCACCGGCGGAAAGGGTTCCGGGTCGGACTCGGGGAGTCCATGGGAACGAGCCGCGCGTTGGCTCGATCGCCAGATCCTCGCGGGGCGCCGGGCCGCGCCCCCACCACGCCGGCTCCGCCGCGGCCGCCCACCCGCCGCCGCGGCAGCCGCCGCGTCGGCGGCCTCGGGCCGCCGCCCGGCCGCGTCCGCCGCCTCGGCCACGGCGCCGAGCCGGTCGTCCGCGGCGTCGACGGCCTCCGCCGCGGCGCCGAGCCGGCCGCCGGCCGCCGCGTCGGACCGTCCGCCGCCCAGGTCAGCCGTGCCGCGCCGCCCGACCACGGCGGCGCCGGGGCCGCCGCCGGCCACGCCACCCACGCCACCCACGCCGCCCAGGCCGCAGGGGCCGCCACCGACGCAGGCGGCGCAGCCGCAGCCGCAGGCGCCGCGACGGGGGCGCCGGGCCCGGCCGCCGGTCGTGCCACCGATGCCGCCCGCCCCGCCCGCGATCCCCACGCTCCCCCCACGCCCCCTCAGCCCTCCGGGGCCGGTCCGGCCCCCCGACCTCTCGTGACCACCCGCCGGCCGCCGGCCTCGGGGGAGTCGATCCC
>NZ_JAVREM010000065.1:0-37254 GCF_031845425.1 Streptomyces millisiae | reverse complement strand
GCCTCGGCCGGCGGCCGGGCGCAGCCCGGCGAGGCGCCCGCAGGGCGACCACGCCGCCACGGGCGGGCGGGCCGAAGGCCGCACCGCGGCACGGCCCCGTCGCCCCAAGCCCCGGGCCACGGCCTGCCGCAGGCGACCCGCGCCGGCCGCGGGCCCGCGCGGTGTGCGCCTGGCGGGCGACCGCGCGGCACGACCGCGCGGCCGCAGGCGGCCGGGCGCAGCCCGGCCCGGCGTGCCCCCGCCAGGGGGAGGGGTGGGTGGGGGAAAACCCTCAGGTGAGCCCCGCGGCGGCGCACGCCTCCGCGTAGTCGTCGGTGCAGATGTCGTCCACCGTGTAGAACTCGTCCGCGATCACCGTGTCGGCGATGTTGTCGACGGTGACGGCGACCGGGGTGAGCAGGCGGGCCGGGACGCCCTGGTCGGTGGCGCTGTCGACCGTCTCGGGGGCCAGGTCGTTGAGCGCGTCGCCGCGCAGCAGGCGGATGGCCATCTCGGCGGCGGTCTCGGCCTCCTCGCGGAGCGCCTTGTAGATGGTGAAGGTCTGCTGGCCGGCCACGATCCGCTGGAGCGCCGCGAGTTCGGCGTCCTGGCCGCCGACCGGCACGTCGGTGATGCCGGCCGAGCTGAGGGCGGTGATCACGCCGGCCGCCATGCCGTCGTTGGCGACGTAGACGCCGTCGAAGCCGTCGTCGCCGAGCGACTCGATGGCCGCGTTCATCTCCTCGTTGGCGATGGCCGAGTCCCAGCCGGTGATGTCCTGCTCGAAGACGACCTCGGCGGTCTCGTGGAGCACGGAGTGCGCGCCGTCCTTGAACATCGCCGCGTTGGGGTCGGTGGGCGAGCCGTTGATCATGACGACCCGGGCGCCCTCGGCCTCGTCGCCGAGGGCGGAGAGCAGGGTCTCGCCCTGGAGTTCGCCGACGCGCACGTTGTCGTAGGAGACGTAGGCGTCGATCGGGCCTTCGGCGAGCCGGTCGTAGGCCACCACGGGGACGCCCTCGGCGGCGGCGTTCTCCACCCAGGAGGAGGTGGCGGAGGCGTCCACCGGGTCGAGGATGATCACGTCGACACCGGCGGTCAGCATCGCCTCGAACTGCTGGCCCTGGGTGTTGGTGTCCTCACCGGCGTTGGCGTACTGGACCTCGCAGTCGCCGCAGAGTTCCTCGATCTTGGCCTCGATGAAGGGCCGGTCGAAGGACTCGTAGCGGGTGGTGGCGTCCTCGGGGAGGAGCAGGCCGATGGTGCCGCCGCCCTCGTTGGGTTCGCCGCCGTTCGTGTCGTCCTCGTCTCCCCCGCCGGCCTCGCCGCAGGCGGCCAGGGTGGCGGCCAGGGCGATGGTCATGGCTCCGACGGCGGCGTTTCGAAGTAATTGACGCATGGTTGGCTTCGCCTTCCGGTAGGGCGGCAACTGCGCGGCCTCGGTCGGCAGAGAGCTAACTCCGGGCTCATGGTGCCGTCAATACTTGAAGCATGCGTCAACCGAACCGAGACTTTTCCTTACTCGCGTCTCGTCCGTTTGGCGGCGCAATTCAAGGGAACAACGCGGGAATTCGATCTTGTCCTGCCCGTTCGGGCGATTCACGGCTCGCCACCGCCCGTTTTCCGCCCGCTTTCAGGAAGCCGGGCCGAGCAGCATTCCGTCGCCCATTTCGCGCAGCACGAGCGCGAGCGCGCCGAGCACCTCGGCACGGCCGCCGAGCGCGCCGGGCACCAGGGTGAGTTGGCGGGCGGCGCTGGGGATCGCGTAGCGGCCGACGGAGTCGCGGATCGGGCCGAGGGCTATCTCGCCGGCCTCGGCCAGGTCGCCGCCGAGGACGACGCGGCTCGGGTTGAGCAGGTTGCACAGCTGGGCGACGCCGGTGCCGATGTGCCGGCCGACGTCAGCGACGACGCGGCGGCAGCCGGGGTCGCCCTCGCGGGCCAACTGCACGACCCGGTGCATGGTGAGGTCGGTGCCGTGGCTGGAGTACAGCAGCGGCAGCACGTGCCGGGCCGAGGTGAAGGTCTCAAGACAGCCGCGGTTGCCGCAGCGGCAGACGGGGCCCGACTCGTCCAGCGTGATGTGGCCGATCTCGCCCGCGGTGCCGCCCGGGCCACGGTAGATCTGGCCGCCGATGACCAGGCCGGCGCCGACGCCGCTGGCCACCTTGATGTAGGCGAGGTCGCCGGCGCCGCGGCCGCTCCCCCACACGTACTCGCCGAGCGCGCCGAGGTTGGCGTCGTTGTCCACGTGGACCCGGACGCCGGTGCGCGCCTCCAGCTCCTCGCGCGGGTTGGTGCCGCGCCAGCCGGGGAGGATCGCGGTGGAGCCGAGGGCCCCGGTGGCCACGTCGATGGGTCCCGGCACGCCGAGGCCGATGCCGATGATCTTGGCGCGGTCGACGCCGGCCATCGTCAGCAGCCGGCCGACCAGCTTCTCGGCGCGGTCGAAGCCCTGGTCGGCCGAGGAGTCGACGTCGAAGGGCTCGGCCTCCTCGGCGAGCACCTGGTGGGCCAGGTTGCCGACGGCGACGCGGAGGTGCGAGTGGCCGAAGTCGACGCCGACGACGATCCCGGCGTCGGTGGAGAGCGAGACGCTGCGGGCGCGCCGGCCGCTGGCCGAGGTGGTGCGCACCTCGACGGTGCCCAGGCCCTTCAACTCCCGAACGATGTTGGAGACGGTGGCGGCGGACAGGCCCGTGGTGCGCGCGATGTCGGCCTGGGTCAGCGAGCCGGCGGCGCGCACGGCCCGGACGACGCGTTCCAGATTGGCCCGGTGCAGCGAGGACTGCGACCCCGGAGTCTCCACGGCTCACTCCACTTCCGGTCTCCCGGGCGGGCACGACCGCGGGCCCGCCGGCCCGCTCCGGCAGCGCGGCCCGCGCCCACTATATGAACTCGGGGCCGGACTTGGGGGAACAGCGGGGAAACCGCTTGCCGGGCCCGACGTCCCGGCTAACGAAGCGCGCCCGCCGTCAGCCCCGACTGGACCTGGCGTTGGAAGGTGACGTAGACGACCAGGACCGGCAGCATCGACATGGTGACGCCGGCGTAGAGCGCCCCCCAGTCGCCCTCGTAGCCCTGCTGGACCATCAGCGCGGCGAGGCCCTGGGGCAGCACCGCGTCGTCCGGGTCGCCGACGTTGAGCACCCGGGGCAGCACGAACTGGTTCCACTGGCCGAGGAAGTTGAAGATCCCGATGCTGATCAGCCCCGGTCTGGCCATCGGCATCATGATCTGGAAGAAGGTCCTGGTGTGCGAGGCGCCGTCGAGGGCCGCGGCCTCCTGGACGCCGCCGGGCAGGCTGCGGAAGAAGGAGACCAGGAAGAAGATGGTGAAGGGGAGCGAATAGGCGATGTAGACGATGATCAGGCCCCGCCGGGTGTTCAGCAGGCCGAAGTTGTTGAGCACGAAGAACAGCGGCACCAGGGCGAGGAAGACCGGGAACATCAGCCCGCCGGTGAAGAGCAGGTAGATCAGCCGGTTGCCGCGGAAGCTGAAGCGGGCCAGCACGTAGGCGGCCATGGAGCCGAGCAGCATCGTGCCGGTGAGCGAACCCGCCAGGATGATGACC
This sequence comes from Streptomyces millisiae, assembly GCF_031845425.1. Lineage (NCBI taxonomy): Bacteria > Bacillati > Actinomycetota > Actinomycetes > Kitasatosporales > Streptomycetaceae > Streptomyces > Streptomyces millisiae. Next base: position 33,701 of record NZ_JAVREM010000065.1, on the reverse strand, counting down.
GAGTTGACGGCGTAGCGGCCGATGTCGGCGTTGGTCCAGGCGTTGCTGAAGTTCTCCCAGCGGAGTTCCGTCGGCAGTCCGAAGGGGTCGGCGACGACGTCGGCGTGCGGGCGGAGGCTGGAGATCACCACCCAGATCACGGGCCCGGCGGCCATCAGGGCCCAGAGCACCAGGAACGAGTGGGAGAAGACGTTGAGCACCCCGCCGGTGCCGCCCCCGGGGCGGGCCCGGTCGGCGCCCGCCGGGGGTCCGGCCTCGGGGGCGGCCCGGCCGTCCTGGCGCGGGTCGGTGCTGGTGACGCTCACGGTTCGGGTTCTCCTTTCGACGGGCGCTACAACTCGATCCGTTCGCGCCGGCCGACCAGCATCATCAGCAGGGCGAAGACCAGGGTGACGAGGAACAGGGCGACGCCGATCGCGGTGGCGTAGCCGGCCTGGGCGTCGCGGAACGCCTTCTCGAAGAGGTAGCTGGGCAGCACGTCCATGCCGTGTTCGGGGACCATGACGTCCACCAGGGCGAAGGAGTCGAGCGCCTGGATGCCCATGTAGATCCAGCCGGTTCGGACGGTGTCCCAGGTGAGCGGGAGGGTGATCCGGAAGAAGGTCACCGAGCGTCCGGCGCCGTCGAGCAGCGCGGCCTCGTAGATCTCGCCGGGGACGGAGCTCATGGCCGCGGAGAACAGCACCACGTAGAAGCCGACGAAGGCCCAGCACAGCACGGCGAGCACGCACCAGACGGCGACGTCGCCGCCCAGCCAGTCCTCCCGTTCCAGGGAGCCGAGGCCGACGGCGCCCAGGCCCTCGTTGAGGAGACCGGTCGGGCTGTAGATCCGGGCCCAGATGATGGAGATCACCGCGATGGAGAGCACCTGCGGGAAGAAGTAGACGACCTTGTAGAAACGGGCGCCGGCGACCCCGCCGGTGGCGCCGCCGCGCCGGCCGCCGACGTTGAGCATGTAGGCGAGGAAGAGGCCGAGGGAGAGGGTGACCAGCGGGGCGATGACCAGCAGCAGCAGGCTGTTGACCAGCGATTCCCAGAACTTGTCGTCCTCCAGCATGCGTTGGTAGTTCTCGAGCCCGGTGAAGGTGTAGGTGGCGCTGTAACCGGTCCAGTCCGTGAGGGAGTAGAAGAACGCCTGGAGGAACGGCGAGACCACGAACACCGCGTAGACCAGCAGTGGCAGGGCCAGGAACCAGGCGATGAACCGGCGTTGGTCGAGTTTCCGGTAGCGACGGTCGCGCCGCACCCGGTCCGGGGTGAACCGGGGCGGCACGAGGAACGCCACCGTGAACAGCAGTGCGTCGCGAGGGGTCAGGCGCTCCCGACCCCGCGGGGTGTCCTTCATACCGCCCCCTGGTCCGGGTCAGGTGTGCTGGAACTTCTGGATGGAGTCGTCCTGGGCCGTCGCGTCGGCCGCCCGCTGGCAGCGGTCGATCGCCTCGTCCGGCTCGATCTCGCCGGCCATCATGGCCGCGACGGCGCCGCCGATCTCCTCGTTGTTGAGCTGCCGGTACCAGTCGGGCAGCCGGGAGCTGACGAGGTTGTCGCCGGCGGCGTCCAGGATCTCGGAGGCGCTGGTGAGGCCGGGCGGCAGCGACATGCCCTCGGTGGCGCCGCGCACGACGGTGAGCGAGGAGACCAGTTCGGTGAAGTTCCGCGCCGACTCGCGGCCGAGCATGATCCGCAGGAACTCCAGGCCGCCGGGGACGTTGTCGGCCGCGGCCGGCACGAAGAACGGCTCGCCCGGTGAGGCCCAGAGGGTGCCGAACGGCATGGCGTCGGAGGAGTCGAGGCCGGTGGGCGGGCCGACGGCCATGTCGAAGTCCTCCGGGGTGGTCGCCGCCGCCTCGTTCTCCACCCACGAGCCGTTGGGGATGAACAGGGCGCGGCCCTCGGTCCACTCGGTCTGGGACTCCTCGTGGGTCATGCCGGGGCTGCCGCGCAGCACGTAGCCGCGGGCCGTCAGCTCGTAGTAGGCCTCGAAGGCGGTGCGGACGGCGTCGTGCCGCCAGGCGTTGGGCTCCAGGTTGTCGAGGGCCTGGAGGACCTCTATGCCGCCGATCTTGCCGATGAACGGGTAGAGGGTGAAGTTGAAGTAGTAGGGATAGACGCCCGGGTAGGTCCAGCCGGCGATGCCCTCGCGGCGGGCGGCCTCGCAGAGGGTCAGCATCTCGTCCCAGGTCCGCGGGTATTCGGCGCCGAGCCGCTCCAGGGCGGTGCGCGAGTACCACTGGCCGTAGACGTGCAGCGCGTAGTTGAGGCGGTAGACCGCCTCGCTGCCGAACTGGCCCATCTCGACGGTGCCGGGCATCAGGGTGTCCCGGACGGTGACGTTCGGGTCGTCGAGGGAGGGCGCGTCGAGCAGTTCGGTGAGGTCGTGGACCTGCTCGTTGCGGATCAGGGCGGCGATGTCCATCGCCTGGGCGCCGGAGTTGTCGATCACGTCCGGCGGATCGCCCTGCACCATGCGGGGTTGGAGCAGGGACTGGATCTCCTGGGTCTTGGTGTGGTCGACGGTGCCGAACCGCTGCTGGTAGAGCGCCTCCGCGTCGACGGCGTACTGGTCGCCGAAGCCACCGTCGAAGATGACGACTTCGAGGTCGGCGTCGGCGCTGACGCCGAACGGGTTGTCGGCGGAGGTCTCCCCGCGTTCGGCGCCGCCGTCGTCGCCGCTGCCGCCGCCGCTGGCGCAGGAGGTGAGCGCGCCCATCGCCGGGACGGCGAGCAGGCCCGCGGCGGCGGAGCCTCTGATCAGGGCACGGCGGTTGAGGAATGGACCGGAACGCATCTTCAAGTCCTCGCCTTCGAGACGGATCAGACGGTGGAGGCCGCCCGGATCCCGACAGGTATAGTCCACTTGCCTCGGGCTTGGAAGATCGCGTACCTCGATCGCGTTGATGCTTTTCCGAGTTGAGATCTCCCGGACACACACGGACGCGGGCCGCCCTCCGTTGGAAATGGAGGGCGGCCCGCGCGTTTGGCGCCGCTTTCTGAGCCTTTCTGGCGACCGATGTGCCTATGTCGGCCGATCTCTCGCCCGGCTCTTATGTGATCTTACTTGCGGATCAGGGAGCGCAGCACGTACTGCATGATTCCGCCGTTGCGGTAGTAGTCCGCCTCGCCGGGGGTGTCGATCCGCACCACGGCGTCGAATTCCACGCCGGTGTCGGTGCTGACCTTGACGGTCTCCGGGATCCCGCCGTCGTTGAGCGCGGTGACGCCGCGGACGGCGAAGGTCTCCTCGCCGGTCAGGCCGAGCGAGTCGGCGCTCTGGCCGGCGGGGAACTGCAGCGGCAGCACGCCCATGCCGATCAGGTTGGAGCGGTGGATGCGCTCGTAGGACTCGGCGATCACGGCGCGCACGCCGAGCAGCGCGGTGCCCTTGGCCGCCCAGTCGCGGGAGGATCCTGAGCCGTACTCCTTGCCGGCGAGCACCACCAGCGGCACGCCCGCGGCCTCGTAGTTGCGGGAGGCGTCGTAGATGAAGGAGACCGGCCCGCCCTCCTGGGTGAAGTCGCGGGTGTAGCCGCCCTCGGTGCCGGGCGCGATCTGGTTGCGCAGCCGGATGTTGGCGAAGGTGCCGCGGATCATGACCTCGTGGTTGCCGCGGCGCGAGCCGTAGGAGTTGAAGTCGCGGCGGGCGACGCCGTGCTCGGTGAGGTACTGGCCGGCCGGGGTGTCGGCCTTGATGGCGCCGGCGGGCGAGATGTGGTCGGTGGTGACCGAGTCGCCCAGCTTCGCGAGCACCCGGGCGCCGCTGATGTCGGCGACCGGCTCCGGGTCCATGGTCATGCCCTCGAAGTACGGGGGCTTGCGGACGTAGGTGGACTCGGGGTCCCACTCGAAGGTCGAGCCGGTCGGGATCGACAGCGCGTTCCACTGGGCGTCGCCGGCGAAGACGTCGGAGTAGCTCTGGCCGAACATCTCCTGGCCGATGGCCGAGGCGACGACCTGCTCGATCTCCTGCTCGGAGGGCCAGACATCGCGGAGGTAGACCGGCTTGCCGTCGGGGTCGAGGCCCAGCGGCTCGGTGGTGATGTCGATCTTCATCGAGCCGGCGATGGCGTAGGCGACGACCAGCGGCGGGGACGCCAGGTAGTTCATCTTGACGTCGGGGTTGATCCGGCCCTCGAAGTTGCGGTTGCCGGAGAGCACGGAGACCACGGCCAGGTCGTTGTCGTTGACGGCCTGGGAGATCTCCTCGGGCAGCGGGCCCGAGTTGCCGATGCAGGTGGTGCAGCCGTAGCCGACGAGGTTGAAGCCGAGCTTGTCCAGGTAGGGGGTGAGGCCGGCGCGGTCGTAGTAGTCCATGACGACCTTGGAGCCGGGCGCCAGGGTGGTCTTGACCCAGGGCTTGCGGGTCAGGCCGCGCTCCACCGCCTTCTTGGCCAGCAGCGCCGCGCCCACCATGACGGAGGGGTTGGAGGTGTTGGTGCAGGAGGTGATGGCGGCGACGGTGACGGCGCCGTGGTCGAGCTCGAAGGTGGTGCCGTCGGCGGCGGTGACGGTGACCGGCCTGCTGGGCGCGCTGTTGCTGACGGCCGGCGCGTCGGAGGCGGGGAAGGACTCCTTGCCGGCCTCGTCGATGTCGGTGGCGGGCACGTAGGCGCGCACGTCGTCGCTGAACTTGGCCTTGGCGTCGGCGAGCGCGATCCGGTCCTGGGGGCGCTTCGGGCCGGCGATGGACGGCACGACGGTGGCGAGGTCGAGCTCCAGGTACTCGGAGAAGTCGGGCTCGGCCGCCGGGTCGAGCCAGAGGCCCTGCTCCTTGGCGTACGCCTCGACGAGCGCGAGCTGCTGGGCGTCGCGGCCGGTCAGCCTGAGGTAGCTGATGGTCTCGGCGTCGATCGGGAAGATGGCGGCGGTGGAGCCGAACTCCGGCGACATGTTGCCGATGGTGGCGCGGTTGGCCAGCGGGATCGAGGACACGCCCTCGCCGTAGAACTCGACGAACTTGCCGACCACGCCGTGCTTGCGCAGCATCTCGGTGATGGTGAGCACCAGGTCGGTGGCGGTGGTGCCGGTGGGCAGCTCGCCGGTGAGCTTGAAGCCGACGACCCGCGGGATCAGCATGGAGACCGGCTGGCCGAGCATGGCGGCCTCGGCCTCGATGCCGCCGACGCCCCAGCCGAGCACGCCGAGGCCGTTGACCATGGTGGTGTGCGAGTCGGTGCCGACCAGGGTGTCGGGGTACGCCTGACCACCCCGGACCATGACGGTGCGGGCCAGGTGCTCGATGTTGACCTGGTGGACGATGCCGGTGCCGGGCGGGACGACCTTGAACTCGTCGAAGGCGGTCTGGCCCCAGCGCAGGAACTGGTAGCGCTCGCGGTTACGGCCGTACTCGAGCTCGACGTTCTGCTGGAAGGCGTTGGGCGTGCCGAACTTGTCGGCGATGACGGAGTGGTCGATGACCAGCTCGGCCGGGGCGAGCGGGTTGATGCGCGCCGGGTCGCCGCCCAGGTCCCGCACGGCCTCGCGCATGGTGGCGAGGTCGACCACGCAGGGCACGCCGGTGAAGTCCTGCATGATCACCCGGGCGGGGGTGAACTGGATCTCCTGGCTGGGCTGCGCGGAGGCGTCCCACTCGCCGAGGGCGCGGATGTGGTCCGCGGTGATGTTGGCCCCGTCCTCGGTGCGGAGCAGGTTCTCGAGCAGCACCTTGAGGCTGTACGGCAGCCGGGCCGAGCCCGCCACCTTGTCCAGCCGGAAGATCTCGTACGACTCGTCGCCCACCCGCAACGTACCGCGGGCGTCGAAGCTGTTCGCCGACACGACTGTCTCCTTCAACACAGGTATTCGCGCGTTCTGCCGCAATGCTGCCGTTCGCGTCCCGACGAGGCTTGGTAAGGTGACCCTAAGTAAGCCGCCGAGCGGGCGGTCGACACGTACTGCGCCGTGACCAGATATCTCGATGTCGAGATAACTCTAGTACATCACCGCGCGAACGGCGCAGTGGGCACCGTCGCGGCGGCCAGACCTGCCCGGACGAGGGCCAGGAACTCCTCGTCCGTCAGGCCCAGCTCGCGGGCCTGGGCGACCGCCGCCTGGATCCGCTCGGAGAGCCGGGCGGCGCCCGGCGCGGCGGTGACCACCGCGCCCCGGCCGCGCCGCAGCTCGATCAGCCCCTCGTCGCGCAGCCGTTGGTAACCGCGCAGCACCGTGTGCACGTTGACGCCGAGCGAGGCGGCGACCTCGCGGGCCGGCGGCAGCCGCTCCCCCGGACCCGCCGCGCCCTCGGCGATGGCACCGCGCACGCAGGCGGCTATCTGCTCGCCCAGCGGCACGGGCGATCCCGGAACCACCCGGAACAACATCTCAGTCGCGCTCCCGTGACCGACGCTCGACGAGCCCGTTGAGGAGGGCGGCGGCGGTGGCCGAGTCGTCGACGGTGACGACGAACTCGCGCCCGCCGCTCAGCCGCGCCGACAGCGCCTCCCCCGAACGCAGCACGACCCCGCGCCTCCCCGGGCGTATGCGATAGCCCCAACCGCCGAAGTCTCCCACGGCCTCGACCCGGACGCTGGCGGCGCCCGCGACGGCGTGCAGCGGGACGGCGATCCTGGGCCGCGGCAGCAGCACGGAACGGACGGCGATCCCCCGGCGGTCGACCGTGACCCGCACACCGGCGAACGCCGCGCACAGCAGGGCGAGGGCGAGCGCCACGAGCCCGGCCGGAAGCGAACCGAAGAGCGTGACGAGCACCCCGACGCCGAGCCCGAGGCCCGCCGCCGCGAGCAGCGCGCCGGAGGCGGCCGTCCGGCTCCAGGCCGCGGCCTCGCCGTCGGCCAGCGACAGGGCGGCGACCGGCCGCTCGGCGGCCCGCCCCGGGTCGGCCCCGGCCGCCCACCAGGCGAGCCACCCGACCGCCGCCGCCGCGGGCAGCAGCACCGCCAGGTGCCACATCGGCAGCCGCGCCTCGGCGGGGTCACCGAGGTCCGAGTTGACCAGCACGGTCGCGATCAGCGGATACCCCAGAGTGACGGCGAGGCCGGCGCCGAGCGCCGTGGTCAGGCGCCGCCCGGCCGCCCCGCCGGGACGGAGCAGCGACAGCGTGAACAGCAGCCCGAGCGCGAGCAGCAGGCCGCCGCCGAACCAGAGCGCGGTCGCCCGGCCCATGAAGTCGTCGGCCTCGCCACCCCCGCCGAAGTGCGTGGCGATGCGCTCGGGCAGCCGGTCGTACCGCGCCAGGAAGATGCCGACGTATGCCGCGGTCGCCGCGCCGAACGGCACCGCGACCAGGGCGACTCGACGTGCGGTGGTCATGAGGATCCCCTCCCCGTAGCCTCGGACTTGTTCGCATTCCATGCGAACAAGTGGAGCTTACCCGTTCGAACGGCGACTCACTCGAACGGCCCACCCTGGCGAGCGACATCTCATATGTGAGATACGCTCGTGCGTATGATCGACGACTACCTCGCCCGGATCGGACAGCTCATCCGGGACGCACGTCAGCATCGCGGCTGGACACAACTCCAGCTCGCGGAGGCGCTCGGTACCAGTCAGAGCGCGGTCAACCGCATCGAGCGCGGGAACCAGAACATCAGCCTTGAGATGATCGCCCGCATCGGTGAGGCCCTGGACAGTGAGATCGTCTCGCTCGGTTATTCGGGCCCGATGCATCTCCGGGTGGTCGGCGGGCGCCGGTTGAGCGGCGCCATCGACGTCAAGACGAGCAAGAACGCGTGCGTCGCGCTGCTCTGCGCCAGCCTGCTCAACTCCGGCCGCACCGTGCTGCGCCGGGTGGCCAGGATCGAGGAGGTCTTCCGGATCCTGGAGGTGCTCAACTCGATCGGGGTGCGCACCCGTTGGATCAACGAGGGCGCCGACCTGGAGATCGTGCCGCCGGCCGAGCTCGACCTCGACGCCATCGACAAGGAGGCCGCGCTCCGCACCCGCAGCATCATCATGTTCCTCGGCCCGCTGCTGCACCGCATGGACCGCTTCAGGATCCCCTACGCGGGCGGCTGCGACCTCGGCACCCGCACCGTCGAGCCGCACATGATGGCGCTGCGCCGGTTCGGCCTCGAGGTCACCGCCACCGAGGGCATGTACCACGCCACCGTCACCCAGGGCGTCTCACCCGAGCGGCCGATCGTGCTGACCGAGCGCGGCGACACCGTCACGGAGAACGCGCTGCTGGCCGCCGCCCGGCACGACGGGGTCACCGTCATCCGCAACGCCTCCTCCAACTACATGGTCCAGGACCTGTGCTTCTTCCTGGAGCAGCTGGGGGTGCGGATCGAGGGCGTGGGCACCACCACGCTCACCGTGCACGGCGTTCCGGAGATCGACCGGGACGTGGACTACTCGCCCTCCGAGGACCCGGTCGAGGCGATGAGCCTGATCGCGGCGGCCGTCGTCACCGAGTCGGAGCTGACCATCCGTCGGGTGCCGCTGGAGTTCCTGGAGATCGAGCTCGCGGTGCTGGAGGGCATGGGTCTCGACCACGACCTGGGCGCCGAGTACCGGGCGGACAACGGCCGCACCCGGCTGGCCGACCTGACCGTGCGACCCTCCAAGCTGGAGGCGCCGATCGACAAGATCCACCCGATGCCGTTCCCCGGCCTCAACATCGACAACGCGCCGTTCTTCGCCGCGATCGCCGCCACGGCGCACGGCTCGACGCTGATCCACGACTGGGTCTACGACAACCGCGCCATCTACCTCACCGACCTCAACCGGCTCGGCGGCCGGCTCCAGTTGCTCGACCCGCACCGGGTGCTGGTGGAGGGTCCGACGCGGTGGCGGGCGGCCGAGATGATGTGCCCCCCGGCGCTGCGACCCGCCGTGGTGGTGCTGCTGGCGATGATGGCCGCCGAGGGCACCTCGGTGCTGCGCAACGTCTATGTGATCAACCGCGGTTACGAGGACCTCGCCGAGCGGCTGAACTCGGTGGGCGCGCAGATCGAGACCTTCCGCGACATCTGACAGAGCCCCTTCGACGCACCCACCCCGGCCTGCGGAAACGCGGGACCGGTGGGGGTGCGTCGCTGCCTGTGGGAGTGCTCTGGGAGTTTCCGCCGCACCCGGTTCGCTCCGGTCACGGCCGAAGACCGCATCGATGGCGGCCGCTCCCCGTGCCCCCGCGCATGGCAGGAAGTGGGCATACACACGGAGCGTAAACCCCGGGTCGGCGTGGCCGAGCCACTGGGCCAGAGACACGATCGACTCAGAGCGCGTACGACCTGGGCCGCCGGCGCTTGGCCTCCACCGCCGTCTTGGGAGGACTGGGGTCCCCCAAGGCAGTGCGACGCGTACCGGCACGAATGCCTCCATGTGCCGCCGGAGGGCATCGGCCACGCTCGGCGGCAGAGGCACACGACAGCGGAAGGCATGGGCCAGCATCGCGAGGGTGACCCAGCGGGCCCACGAGGGGTAGCGGCGGACCCGGTGCTCGTCCAGCCCGGCCAGTCCCTTCTCGGATCGAAGCGCGGTATCCGCCGATATCTCGGGCTGGGCGAGGACATCGCCGCGGGGTACGACTCGGACCGGACCCGGGGCCCTCATCGGATGCTGGTCCGCCGGCGTGGCGAGGTGGTGTTGGACATCAGCAAGACCGTCGTCGTCATCACCGCGAAGTCCGCCGGGTGCGAGGTTTTCGGCCTCGCCACCGCGGGCGTCCGTCTCGCGTGACCTCTTGCGCGTCAGTCCGGCAGCCAGTGCAACTCGTGCGCCAGGGTTTTGGCTACGGCACGGATGCGGCGATGTAGTGGCGACTGCTCGCGTGGGAGGACCAGGTGGATCGTCAGGCTGGGCGCGCCCCGCAGTGGTCGCCAGGTGAGACCGGCCGGTTGTGCCGTGGCCGCGGCTTCTCCGGCCGGGGCGAGGGTGACCCCGTCGCGCAGGTCGCGCTGAGCCATGTCGAAAGAGACTGCGGGCGTGTGGAATCGGGGGTGTGGTCGGGTGTCTCGGAACAGCGCGGACAGCTGATCGTGGATCACGGGGTTGGCCGCACGGTCCGGGAGTCGGAGCGGATACGCGGCCGCGTCGGCGATCTCGATCTCCGGGTGTTCGGCCAGCGGATGGTGCTGCGCCAGCTGGACCCCGACGCGCATACGCCGCAGCAGGAACCGCCGCACGCCACGGCCCGGCTGTTCACCGCGGGTGATCCCGGCATCGATGCGGCCGTCGGCGACCGCGGGGGAGATCTCCGGTGTCGCCATCGGGACCGCGCCGACCTCGAGTCCGCTGTTGCCGCGAATCAGCCTGTCCACGAGGGCCGGTGCCGTCTCGGCCCCGGCGCTGAGGCTGTAGCCGATGCGCAGCGTGCCCAGTTCACCGGCTGCCGCGCTCCGGGCGGTGTCCCATGCCCGGTCCAGCGCCGCCAGCGCGGGCGGCGCGGACTCCGCCAAAGCCGCACCTGCCGTGGTCAATACGACGCTACGCGTGTTGCGGACCAGTAGGGCCGTACCGAGTTCCGCCTCCAGTCGGCGCATCCGGGCGCTGAGCGCGGGCTGTGCGATACCGATCCGTGCGGCCGCGCGGGTGAAGTTCAACTCCTGCGCCAGCACCAGAAAGTACCGCAGGCTCACCGTATCCGGCGCCACGTGCCCCCCTGCCGATTGATAACGATCCGTTCTGAGTCTAGCCCGTACCGGTCTTTCCCTCGACCGCGCATCGAGCCCTAACCTGCGCATATGACGATTCCGCTGACCGCAGTACCCGTCGCCGGGATCGATCGATCTGAGTGTCAATGCGAAGTCGGACGTGTCCGGCCCAACACAGGAGGTTTCCATGGCCAAGGGCTACTGGGTCAGTGTCTACCCCGCCATTTCCGACCCTGAGGAGCTGGCTGCCTACGACAAGCTGGCCGGTCCGGCTGTCCAGGCTGGGGGCGGGCGCAACCTGTCCCTCCTCCCGTCCCGTGGCGGTCGAGTCGTCGCCCACGAGGCCGGAATCACGCAACGCGTCGTTCTGATCGAGTTCGACAGCTTTGAACAGGCCGTCGCGGCATACGAGAGCGAGGCATACCAGAAGGCGCTGGTGGCCCTCCCCGACGGCTTCGAGCGCGACTTCCGCATCGTCGAAGGCATCGACTGACCGAGGTCCAGTCGGATCTTCGCTGAAGGGCTCACAGAGCTCCAAGAGGCTCGACTCGCCGAGGTGCTGTGCAACGGCAGCCGCCCCCTCACCCCGCTCGGCCACGACGCCCGCGAGGCCCTGCGTTCGGTCACCGAGTGGTCGCAGCGGTGGGCTGCCGAGCTTGCCGACGCCCCGCCCACTGCCGCCGAGGGTGCCAGCGCAACCGGTTCTGACAGCGGTCACCGCGCGGGACACCTCAGATTTCCGGCCCGTAACCACAGGACTGGAGACCACGGACCATGACAGAGTTCCCCTCACAGGCGGCGCGAACCGCCGTCGCCGCTGCCCTGGCCGAGGATGAGTCGGGCCAGGACATCACCACCGCGTGGAGCGTTCCCGAAGGCCTGGCGGCCGTGGCCGAGATCCGCGCCCGGCAATGCGGCATCGCCAGCGGTCTTCCCGTGGTCGCCGAGGTCTTCGCCCAGGTGGACCCCGAGGTCACAGTGGAAGCGCTCGTCCCCGACGGCGCCCGGCTGACCGGCGACGATGTCCTGGTGCGGCTGTCCGGCTCGGCGCGCAGCCTGATCACCGGGGAGCGTACGGCGCTGAACTTCCTGCAGCGCATGTGCGGCATCGCGACGCTCACCGACCGCTACGTCCAGGCCGTGGCCGGGACCGAGGCGCGCATCCTGGACACCCGCAAGACGGCGCCGGGCCTGCGCGCCCTGGACAAGTACGCGGTGACCGTCGGTGGCGGCCGCAACCACCGGCTCAACCTCGCGGCGATGGTGCTGCTCAAGGAGAACCACATCGCCGCGGCAGGCGGCGTGACCACCGCGATCGACGCGGTCCGGCGCGGGATGGCGCGCACCGGGCAGAAGGTGGAGACCGATGTCGAGGTGCGGACCGTGGCGCAGGCCGTTGAGGCCCTCGATGCCGGGGCCCGCTGGATCATGCTCGACAACATGCCGGTGGCCGACATCGAAAGGGTCGTGAAGATCCGGGCCGAGCGTGCCGACGCCTCCCGGATCCTGCTGGAGGCCTCGGGCACCGTCCGTCTGGACAGCGTCCGCGCCATCGCCGAGACGGGAGTCGACCTCATCTCGGTCGGCGCGTTGACGCACAGCGCGCCCGCGCTGGACCTGACGATGCTGCTGACGACCGCCCCGGTGCCTTGCCCGAGGTAGTGGTCATCGACGCGTGTCAGCGGCAGGGCCGGGGCGGCAGCCCGCCCGCTGTTCTCGACGAAGCGTCGTTCACCGACGCGGAGCGAGGCCGCATTCCCGGGGAGCTGGGCACTTCGCACGCCGTCTTCATCCGTGCCACCGGAGTTGAGCGCGGCCGTCCCTCGTACTCGCTCCGGTTCTTCACCGCCGAAGGCGAACTGCCTGCCTGCGGCCACGGCACCGTCGCGGCCCTGGCGCTGCTCGCCATACGCGAAGGCGGCAGCGACCACCGCGCCGTGCTGTGTACGACGAGCCGCAGCTTCGAGGGCTGGGCCATCCGAAACCGCGACAGCGTGACAGCGTCGTTCGACCCGGGCCCGGTGAACCTGCGCGTCGCCCAGGCACCCGAGCTAAGGGCGGTCACAGCCGGCCTCGGCCTGGCCGACGAAGCCGTCGTCGGCAACGCCCGCGTGGCCTCGAATGGGCGGCCGAGGCTTCTCCTGCCAGTCCGATCGCGCGCCGCGTTGGCCGCGGCCGGGCAGCCGCCGGATGTTCGCCCCGTCGATCGGCGTCCCCGAGGACATCGCCAACGCCAACAGCACGACCGGCCTGGCCGCCCACCTGCTCGACACGACAGGGGCACAGACGGTCGCGATCGAGGTGGAGCAGGGCGACACCCTCGGTCGACCGGCCAGCGTTCTCGCTTCGGCCCGACGCGGGCCGGCGGGCATCACGAACCGGGTCGGCGGGGTAGCGGTGGTCCGCGACGGACACTGAGGCGATGACTGGACCGTCCTCCCGACTGAGTCGGAAATACCACGAAGTGCCTCACAGCGCACACCTGACGTGCCCGTTGTCCGGGCATCCGGCTCTCCACAAGACTTCTCGGGCGATCGCGGTGCTTGCCACCGACCGTTGACAGGGCGGGATCGTTGACATCGCACGCAAGAGGTCAACTCCCTCGCGGGAGGGTGTTTTCCGGGCTGTCGGCGCTCATGATCGAGGCTGTTGCGGTGCGGCGGACACCGGCGCTTTGCCCCTGCCGTCGAGGCCACGCTCGGCATCCCCCAAGCCGATCGAGGAGCAACGCCTGGGATACACGGGGAGTCACCTCCTCCCGGGACGCGAGGCCGAGCGATCACAGCTCAGGAGGGCGGCCGGGCCGTGGGAGTTCTCTGGGGCTTTCGGCCGCATCAGACCTGAAGGGCATACGCACACGCCAACGGCCCATCGACGCTCACGTCGCAGGTCAGAAGACCGCGTGGTCCCTTCCGCGACATCTGAGCCGGCAGGGACCGACGCGGTCGGGCCCGACCGCCCCGTCACCGGCCGAGCAGTTCGGCGGTGAGCACCCGTTCCGTCTCCTGGTCCACCACGCTGACCCGGATCGCCTGGCCGAGCGGCCGGTCGAGGTCGGCCGTGGCGTCCAGGGCGAAGACGACCGAGACCGGGCGCTCGCAGTCGCAGCCGGCGTCGTGGCGGGCGCCGGCGTAGTGCAGGATCCGCCAGCCGTCCTCGTCCCAGTGTTCGAGCAGCCCTGACCTGATCAGCGGCACGGCCGTCTCCCAGGCCCGCGAGCGCTCCAGCAGCTCGACGGAGGCCGCCACCGGCACCGGGCCCCCGTCACCGCCCGCGGTCGCGGTCGCCGCGAGCGGATTGCCGAACATCCGCAGCCGCAGCCGGGCGAGCACCGGCCGCCAGCCGCGCCCGGGACCGGCCGAGAGCCAGCCGAGGGCGACGGCCCCGAGCGCGAGGAACACCACGGCGGCCCACGGGCGTTCGGCGACCGCCGTCCACCACCGGGTGTCCGCCGAGGCGGCGCCGACGCCGCCCAGCGCCACGGCGCCGGCCCTGGCGAAGGAGTGCCAGGAGATCGGCGCCTGGTCGGAGGCCGCGCAGCCGCAGGACGACTCCGGCGCCACCCGCTTCGCCAGCGCCAGGTAGCCGACGAAGCCCGCGCCCAGCAGGGCGGTGCCGGCGCCCGGCAGCGGGTGCGTGGGCGCCAGGAGCAACCCGGCCGCGAGCGCGACCTCGGCGGCGCCGGTGGCCCGCAGCACGGCGGTCGCCCGGCGCGGGCCACGGACCAGTCGGGGCAGGGCGGTTCCGGCCGCCTGGGCCGGCAGCCGGCGGCTGGCCAGCTTGGCCGCGCCGGTCCAGGCGAGCAGGGCGCCGAGCAACGGCGCGCACAGCGCGGCCGCGAGAGAGCTCAGGGGCATGACCCGTTCCTTCCCTCAGTGGCCGACGGTGACGCGGACCAGGTCGACCGAGCCGTCGCTCGGCCGCCAGGCGCCGAGCACCTGGGCCGGCTGCCCGATGCGCAGCCTCGTCAGGTCGGCGGTGAGCGCGCCGCCCGCGTAGGAGGCGGCGGTCTCGGGGACGACGCGGCCGACGAGTTCGTGGTCGTGGTGGCTGAGGTGGATCCGGTCCTTCGTCAGGCCGCGGATCTCGGTGTAGAGGTTGACGATGTTGACCCAGACGGCGTCGGCGGCGACCGAGCCGTCGGGCATGCGCACACCACGCGCGTAGAGACCGTCGCCGACCTCGATGGCGTCCGCGACGGTGGGGCGCACCTTCCAGACGCTGGTGGCGTTGGTGAGCTGGATCCGGTGCGTCTCGCCGAGCGATCCCGCGACGTGCAGCAGGCCGCCGCGGATGGCGCCGATCCGGCCCTCGGCGAAGACGCCGGTGGCCGCCGGGTCGAGCGAGGGACCCGGCGCGGCGAAGGCCGCGTCGGCGTCGAGCGCGCCGAGCGCCGAGGCGCCCACGATGGTGGCGCCGCCGATCGCCGCGGAGCCGAGGAAGCCGCGCCGGCCGAGTCGGCGGGGCGAGGGGGTGCCGTGCGATGACGTGCCGTGTGCTGACGATGACATCGGGCGTCCCTTCTCCCTACTCGGTGATGACGACGGGCAGCACGCCCGAGCTGAGGCTGCCGATGGCCGAGAACGCGGCCGGGGTGAGGTCGAGGACCCGGTTGATCCGGCAGGTGCCGCCGCAGCACACCTGCTCGCCGCAGAAGCTGCGGGTGCGGGGGCCGCAGTCGGTGATGGTGATGCAGACGGTGGCGCCGGTGCACTGGTGTCTGACGTTCATCACGGAGCCGCAGCCGCGGCGCGCGATGCCGCTCTCGCCGCACAGGTCGGGGCGGGTGATGTCCCAGCACGCCTGGGAGGCGTTGGGCCAGGCGCCCTGGTTGCCGCTGGACTGACAGTTGCCGCAGGCGCCGCCGCCGGCGGAGCCGCAGGGGCCCCAGGAGGCGCCGCAACAGAACCAGGTGGTCTCTCCGGCCCAGAGAGCGGTGCTCGAACAGGCCATGGGTGGACTCCCTTCGGGGAACACTGGCTTATGACTCGTACATGACATTGAGCGATCGAGCGGGACCATCCTCGCCGATATGGCATGGACACGCCAGTAGGCGAATATTCGTCCCGCTTCCCACGCATGACAGGAAGTTGCCAGGGAAGGACACGAGGCGATCACCTTCTCTTGCCAGTTCGCTCATCTTCGACAGACGGCATGAGACGGCCCAATCCGGGGGACAGTGATCGCAGAACCGGTCAACACCCCGGCTGTGCAGAGGAGTTCCGTCATGGACCAGGCGCTGGACAACAGGCTGGACAGCAGGACCTCGCGGCGGACGCTGGTGCTCTTCACCACCACACTGGTGCTCGCCGTGCTGGCCTCGCCCCTCTTCGCCATCTACGAGCTGTTCATCGGCGCGCTCGGCCTGGTGGCCACCGGCCTCGTCGCCCGACTCAGGGACGGCACCGGCACGATGACGGCCACCGTCGTCTTCGCCGGCGTGCTGGCCGGCAGCCTGCCCTACCTGGCCGCCGCGCCCTTCGTCTCCTGACCCGCCGGTATCGCCCGTCTCACAGCCAGTCCTGCCGTCTGAAGGCGAAGAACAACAGGACGGTGGCGACCACGATGAGGGCGGAGGAGGACAGCAGCCCGACGTGGTCGCCGAAGCCGGGGAACGGCAGGTTCTGGCCGTAGAAGCCGGTGATGGCGGTGGGCACGGCGATGATCGCCGCCCAGCTCGTCACCTGCTTCATGATCTCGTTCATCCGGTTGGCCTGGATGGACAGGTTGGTCTCCATCACGGAGCCGACCAGGTCCCTGAGCGACTCGGTCCACTCGGTGGCCCGCAGCACGTGGTCGTAGACGTCCTGGTAGTAGGGGACCAGCGGTTCCGAGACGACGTGCAGGGTGGGGCGCATCAGCGTGTTCACCACCTCGCGCATGGGCAGCACCACGCGGCGGAACTCGACGAGCGACTTCCTCAGCTCGTAGGCGCGCCGCTGGACCTGCCGCACCACCGTGGCCCCCTCGGCGAAGAGCTGGTCCTCCAGGTCCTCGATGCTGTCGTCGAGCCGCTGGACGGCGACGAAGTAGCCGTCGACCAGATGGTCGAGCAGGCCGTGGAGCAGGAACCCGACGCCCTGCGCCGTGAGTTCCGGGGCGTCGTCCCAGCGGGCCAGCACGTCGTCGATGTGGATGCCGTCGTCCTTGCGGACGGTGATGAGGGCCTGGGGGGTGACGAAGACGGCCAGCTCGCTCATCACCAGCTCGCCGCTCCGCCGGTCCATGGTGACGCCGTAGGCGCTCAGGAACTCGTGCGCCCGGTACCGGTCGATCTTCGGCCGCTGCCCCTCCTTGCCGGCGTCCTCCAGGGCCAGCTCGTGGATCCCGAACTCCCGCCCGACCCGGTCGAGCGCCTCCGGCTCCGGCCGGTAGAGGTCCAGCCAGACCACCGAGCCGGCCTCGGCCAGGTACTCGGGGATGTCACCTACCGGGAAGTCCTCCCGCACCAGGGAGCCACCGCGGTACAGCCGGGTGCGTGCCATGGCCCGACTGTAGGGGCTGCCCGGCGCCGACCCCGGTAACCACGGCGCCGGGTCGCGCTACAGCGCCAGGGTGACCCGGTCGAGCACGGGGCGGTAGCCGATGCGCTGGTAGATGGCGTTGCTGGTGGGGTTGGCGAGGTCGGTGAAGAGCACCACCTCCCGGGCCCCGGCCCGCCGGGCGCGCCCGCTGACCGCCGCGGTCAGCACCGAGGCGTAGCCGCGGCCGCGGTGCGCCGGCGGGGTGTAGACGTTGGCGACCCTGGCCTGGCCGGCGACCAGCCGGGTGAGCTGCGCCATGGCGACGGGCGTGCCGTCCGCCTCCTCCCAGACCTCCACGCCCTGGTGCGAGAGCCGGTCGTCGACGAGCGCGGCGACCGCCCGGTCGCCGGGGACGTCGTCGCCGACGTCGCGCAGGAAGCCGTGGGTCCAGTCGATCAGCAGCGCCCGGTCGGCCGCGGTGGCGGTCCGGCTCCGGCCGGCCGGCGGCGCCTGCGGCGGGCTCAACTCGGCCAGCCGGTACAGCCGGGTCTCGTGGCGGACGGTGGGCCGCCGGCCGGCGTGCGCCTGCCAGGCCCGCGCGAACGCCTCGTCCTCCGGGCGCGGCAGGAACACCTCGGTCGGCGCCGCGTCGCCCTCCGCCGCCAGCAGCGCGGCCAGCGCCTCGACCGCCTCGTCGGGCGCCCGGCTGACGTTCACCGGCCAGGGCGGCGTCCGCAACCACACCGCCGCCACCTCCCCCGCCCCGTCCCGCCACCACCCGAACCGGGGCGGCAGGTCCCCGTACATGCCGAGCCCGGCGGCCCGGAGGGTGTCGGTGACGGTCAGGAACACGGTGTTCTCGGCGGGCCGGGCGTGCAGGAAGGGGCCGGCCGTGCCGAGAAAGACGTCGAGGTCTTCGGTGAGCGTCCAGGTCATGCGCCCATCCTGACGGCGACCCGTGCCGGACGCGTACCGATTATCCGTCAATGACGGGCAGGCATGAACACTCGTTCGAGTGAGAAACCGGCGCGCAGGATGCGCTGGCGAGTCGCGATGGCATAGACAGGAGGTGGCCGTCGTCGCGGCCGCAACAGCACGCCCTTGGAGGACCGGTGAGTGTCCAGCCCGATTGGCACGACGCCCCCCACACCTATGACGTACCCGACCCCGAGAAGGCGCTGAAGTACGCGATCCAACACATCCGGGGCGACCGCACGGAGATCGTCGAAGGAGTCATCCAACCCGTGTCACCCATGTGGGATCACGAGAACGCAGCTGATCTCATCCGGGACCAGCTCGTTCCGGCACTGCGCCGGCTGAACTGCGCTGCCGGCTCGGGCAACCTCGATCTGCCGGGCTCCCCCAACTGGTACGTCCCGGATCTGGCTGTCGTGCCTCGCGACCTGGCGAAGGGCGCCGGGGCGCTGCTCCCAAGCCAAACGCTGCTGATCATCGAGGTCACCTCGGATTCCAATGCGGAGACCGACCGTGTCGTCAAGCGCCGCCGCTACGCCGAGTACGGCGCGCCGCTCTACCTCCTCGTGGATCGGCAGGAGCGCGCCTGCACTCTCTTCAGCCAGCCCGGCGAGTTGGGGTACACCCACGCACACGGGCCGTTGCCCTTCGGCGTCCCGATGCCCCTGCCCGCGCCGTTCGACCTGGAATTGGACACCACCCAGATGGGGTGACCCTCACCACGGCAGGTCGCGGACCTGCTGGACGCAGAGGATCAGGAACATCACGCCGGAGCCGAAGAGCATCACGTTGCTGATCGGGCCGTTGCGCCACTCGCGGGGGACCTGACTCGTGTTGAGGAGCCAGAGCAGGGTCAGCGCGAGGAACGGCATGAAGAACGCGCCGAGCACGCCGTAGGTGATGATCAGGCCGATCGGCTGGTCGAGCCAGAGCAGGGCCATCGGCGGGAAGGTGAGCCAGAGCAGGTAGGCGCGGAAGGGCCAGGAACGCTCGGGGTCCCCGGCCGGGACGGCGGCGGGGCGGAGGCGGCTGACGAAGTCGGTGAACAGCAGGCTCACGCCGTGCCAGACGCCGATGACGGAGCTGAAGGAGGCAGCGAAGAAGCCGATCAGGAACAGGTTGGCGGTGAGGCTGCCGAAGCGGTCCTCGAGGACCGCGCCCACGTCGAGCAGTCCACGGTCGCCCTGGGTCAGCGAGACCTCGGCGGCGTGCAGCAGCTCCGCGCCGATGACGAGCATGGAGACGACGAAGAGGCCGGTGGTGGCGTAGGCCACCCGGTTGTCGAGCCGCATCATCGGCATCCAGGCCGGGCCCCGCCAGCCCTTGGCCGTCACCCAGTAGCCGTAGGCGGCCAGCGTGATGGTGCCGCCGACGCCGCCGATCAGGCCGAGGGTGTAGAGCACGGAGCCGTCCGGCAGGGTGGGCCAGAGGCCGGCGACCATGGCCCCGGTGTCGGGCGCGACGCGGATGGCGATGCCGACGACCACCACGAACATCACGCCGACGAAGACCATCATCAGCTTCTCGACCACCGCGTAGCGGTTGAACCAGACGCAGACGAGGCCGAGCAGCCCGGAGAGGATGCCCCAGGTGCGCAGGTCGGGCCCGTCGGGGAAGAGCGCGACCAACGGCAGCCCGCTGGCCGACATGGCGGTGGCGCCGTAGATGAAGCCCCAGATGACGATGTAGCCGCCGAAGTAGACCGTGGTCCACCGGCCGAGCGAGCGCCAGCCGTCGAAGATGGTGGTGTCGGTGGCCAGATGCCAGCGGCCGGTCGCCTCGGCCAGGGAGATCTTGATCAGGCAGCCGAGCACCGCCGCCCACAGCAGCGTGTAGCCGTATCTGCTGCCGGCGACGGCCGTCGCGACCAGGTCGCCCGCGCCGACCCCGGTGGCCGCGACCACCAGGCCGGGGCCGATCAACCGCCAACGTGCTTTCGGTAGTTGGGCCGCGGCCCCCGGTTGCGTCTTCGCCACGACGGGGAATATGCCCAACGGATCGCCCGCCAATACGAACCCGCGAACGATTCTTTTCGGCCGCCGCGCGCGCCCTCGACGGTGATGTCCGAATGCCGCCGGTCGGAGCCGTGCGCACATGCTGGACTCCTGCCATGAACAGCACGAACGAACGCGTCGCCCGAGCCCGACTCCTGCACACCCTGCACCACGGGCCCGCCCCGCTGGTGCTGCCCAACGCCTGGGACGTGGCCAGCGCCCGGGTGGTCGCGGCGGCCGGCGCCGCGGCCGTGGCCACCACCAGCTCGGGCGTCGCCTGGTCCCTCGGCGCCCCGGACGGCGACCGGCTCGACCGGCGCCTCGCCGTCGAACTCGTCGCCCGGGTCGCCGGCGCCGTCACGCCGCCGGTCACCGCCGACATCGAGGCCGGCTTCGGCGCGGACGCGGACGGCGTCGAGGAGACGGTCAGGCTGGTGATCGAGGCGGGCGCGGCCGGGGTCAACATCGAGGACACCCACCACGGCGGCCCGGCGCCGCTGCGCCCGGTCGGCGAGCAGGCCGCCCGCCTGGCCGCCGCCCGCGCGGCGGCTGAGGCGACCGGCGTGCCGGTCTTCGTCAACGCCAGGGTCGACGTCTTCCTGCGGGCCGACGCCGGCCGACCGCGCGAGGAGCTGCTGCGGGAGACCCTGGACCGGGGTCGGGCCTACCTGGAGGCGGGCGCCGACGGCGTCTTCGTGCCGGGCGTCACCGACCTGGAGACGGTGGCCGCGCTGGCCGACGGGCTCGCCGCCCCGCTCAACGTGCTGACCGGCCCCGGGGCCCCCTCGGTGGCCGATCTCGCCGCCGCGGGCGCGGCCCGGATCAGCGTCGGCTCGGGCCTGGCCCAGGCGGCCTACGCGGCGGTCGACCGGGCCACCAGGGAGCTGCTCGACACCGGCACCTACGCCCGACTCGACAGCGGCGACTGGAGCTTCGGGCGGCTGAACGCGCTGCTCGACGGCTGAGGGCCACGGCGGCCGGGCTCCGGCAGGCGGGTGCCCGCAGAATGGAGCCATGACCTTCCATGTCGACTCGGAGACCGGACGACTGCGGCGCGTGATCCTGCACCGCCCCGGGCTCGAGCTGAAGCGGCTGACCCCCACCAACAAGGACGAGCTGCTGTTCGACGACGTGCTGTGGGTGCGGCGCGCCCAGCAGGAGCACGACATCTTCGCCGGCCTGCTCCGCTACCGCGGGGTCGCCGTGCACCTGTTCGGCGACCTGCTGGCCGAGAGCCTGGCCGTGCCGGCGGCCAGGAGCCTGGTCCTTGACCGGGTGTTCGACGAGCGGGAGTACGGCCCGCTGGCCACCGACCGGCTGCGCGCGGCGTTCGACGAGCTGCCGGGGCCCGAGCTCGCCGAGGTGCTGATCGGCGGCATCACCAAGCGCGAGTTCCTGGAGCGGCACCCGGAGCCGACCTCGGTCCGCTTCCACGTGATGGACCCGGATGACTTCCTGCTGCACCCGCTGCCCAACCACCTGTTCACCCGGGACACCTCGGCCTGGGTCTACGACGGGGTGGCGATCAACGCCATGCGCTGGCCGGCGCGGCAGCGGGAGAGCGTGCACTTCGAGGCGATCTACGGCTACCACCCGCTGTTCGCCGGCGAGCGGTCCGGGCGCTTCCACCTGTGGTCGGAGGGGCAGGGCGCGCACCCCTCGACCATCGAGGGCGGGGACGTGCTGGTGATCGGCAACGGCGCGGTGCTGGTGGGGATGAGCGAGCGGACCACGCCGCAGGCCGTCGAGCTGCTGGCGCGGCGGCTGTTCGCGGCCGGCTCGGCCCGCACCATCGTGGCGCTCGACATGCCCAAGCGGCGGGCGTTCATGCACCTGGACACGGTGCTGACCATGGTGGACGGGGAGACGTTCACCCAGTACGCGGGCCTGGGGATGCTGCGCTCGTACACCATAGAACCCGGCTCAGGGGAGCGGGAGTTGAAGGTGACGGACCATCCGCCGGAGCACATGCACCGGGCGATCGCCGCCGCGCTGGGTCTGGGCGGGATCCGGGTGCTGACGCCGACCCAGGACGTGCACTCGGCGGAGCGCGAGCAGTGGGACGACGGCTGCAACGTGCTGGCGGTCGAGCCGGGCGTGGTCGTGGCCTACGACCGGACGGTGACCGCCAACACGCATCTGCGCCGGCAGGGGTTCGAGGTGCTGGAGATCCCGGGCGGCGAACTCGGCCGGGGCCGGGGCGGGCCGCGCTGCATGAGCTGCCCCGTGGAGCGCGACCCGGTGTCCTGAGCGGCGATAGGCCCGAGGCGGCGGTGCTGGCCCGCCGCCTCAGGTGATCACCCCTCAGACGTTGCATAACCATGAAAAGACGCGTATATACTTCCAACTTCTCGAACGCGATTCCGACGACCGATGGAGTCATCCCATGGCGACAGACCTCAAGGGCCGCCACCTGCTGCGCGAGCTGGACCTCACCCCGGCCGAGTTCCGGGGCCTGCTCAACCTCGCGGCGGAGCTCAAGGCCGCGAGGCGGGAGGGCGCCGAGCAGCGGCGGCTCACCGGGCGCCAGATCGCGCTGATCTTCGAGAAGAGCTCCACCCGCACCCGCTGCGCCTTCGAGGTGGCCGCCACCGACCAGGGCGCGCACACCACCTACCTCGACCCGAGCGGCTCGCACATCGGCTACAAGGAGTCGGCCAAGGACACCGCCCGGGTGCTCGGGCGGATGTTCGACGCGATCCAGTACCGGGGCAGCGCCCAGCGGACCGTGGAGGAGCTGGCCGAGCACGCGGGCGTCCCGGTGTACAACGGGCTGACCGACGACTGGCACCCGACGCAGATGCTCGCCGACGCGCTGACCATGACCGAGCACGCCGGCGGCCGGCCGCTGGCCGAGCTCGCCTTCGCCTACCTCGGCGACGCGCGGAACAACATGGGCAACTCCTACCTGGTGACCGGGGCCCTGCTCGGCATGGACGTGCGCATCGTGGCCCCGCGCGGGCTGTGGCCGACCGAGCGGGTGCGGGCCGAGGCGGCCGCCCTCGCGAAGCGGACCGGCGCGCGGATCACCCTCACCGAGGACGTGCCGGAGGGCGTCCGGGGAGCCGACTTCGTCGCCACCGACGTGTGGGTGTCGCTCGGCGAGCCGAAGGAGGTCTGGGACGAGCGGATCGCGCTGCTGCGGCCCTACGCGGTGACGATGGACGTGCTGAAGGCCACCGGCAACCGGTCCGTCCGCTTCCTGCACTGCCTGCCCGCCTTCCACGACCTGGGCACCGAGGTCGCCCGCGACGTGCACGCCCGCCACGGCCTGGACTCCCTGGAGGTCACCGACGAGGTCTTCGAGTCGCCCCACTCGGTGGTCTTCGACCAGGCCGAGAACCGGATGCACACCATCAAGGCCCTACTGGTCGCCACCCTGGCCGACGCGTGACCTCCTGACACCGACGACACTGCTGAGATCGGCCGCCAGCCGCAGCTCCACGGCGCGCAGCGCCGGATGGCCGAGCCAGTGCTCACGCGCCGGGTCCGGTCCCGGGCGGCCCGGCGTGAAGTCGTCGACCACCACCGTGCCTTCGGGTGCGAGGAGCGCCTCCGGATCGGCGGGCTCGTCGCCCGGCGCCTTGCCCGAGCCGCCGCCGTCCAGCACCAACAGGTCGAACGGGGCGTGACCGGCTATCTCCCGCCAGTCCCCGCACTCCACGGTGACACGGTCGTCGGCGCCGAAGAGCCGCCCCACCGCCGCGGCCAGGTCCGGGTCACGCTCAACGCTCACCAACCGCGCGCCCGGCGGGGCGGCCGAGGCGAGCCAGGCGAGGCCCACCCCACAGCCCGTGCCGGTCTCCCCGATCACCCCCGCCGCTCCGCCGGCCAGGGCCGCCAGCAGCCGGCCCTGCTCGGGCCGGCACGAGTGGGCGAAGCCGCGCCCGGTGGCCAGCCGGACCGCCCGCTCCACCGGCTCGGGCAGGCCCTCGACGCCCGCGTAGGCCGCGGTGCCCCCCATGGACATGGCCCGTCACCCCTCCGACTCGTGGACCAGGATCGCGACCTGGACGCGGTTTCCGCACTCCAGCTTGTTCAGGATGCGCGAGACATATGTCTTTACCGTGGCCACGCTCATGAACAGCTCGCCGCCGATCTCCGCGTTGGACTTGCCCTCCCCGATGGCGCGGGCCACCTCGCGTTCGCGGCCGCTGAGGGCGGCGAGCGAGGCCCGGGCGCGAGCGGCCCTGCGGCGGCGTTCCTCGTCCGCGTCGCGGCGCACCACGTGGTCGATCAGCCGGGTGGTGACGGCCGGGGAGAGCATGGACTCGCCCGCGGCCGCGCCCCGGACCGCCCGCAGGAAGTCGGTCGGGGGCACGTCCTTCAGCAGGAAGCCGTTGGCCCCGGCGCGCAGCGCCCGCAGCACGTACTCGTCGGTGTTGAAGGTGGTCAGCACGATGATCGCCGGGCCCTCGCCGAGCGCGCCTGAGCGGAGCTCCTCCGTGGCGGCGAGCCCGTCCGTCCTGGGCATCCGGATGTCCATCAGCACCACGTCGGGCCGCAGCCGGCGCGCCAACTCGACGGCCTCGGCGCCGTCCGCCGCCTCGCCGACCACCTCGATCCCGGGGTCGGCGCCCAGTATCAGCGCGATCCCGGCCCGCACCAGGCCGTCGTCGTCGGCGATCAGGACCCGGATCACGTCGGCCACGGCAGCCACGCCTCCAGACAGAAATCGATCATGCCGCCCTCCCCTCGCCGGGCACCGTAGTCGATGCGCCCGCCCGCCAGGGACACCCGCTCGCTCAGCCCCACCAGGCCGGACCGCGAGCCGGGCAGGGCGGGCTCGGCCGAGGCGACCGCCAGCGGATTGGCGATCCTGACGTGCAGCTCCCCCTCCCCGGTGCGGTCGAGCAGCACCCTGGCGCGGTGCCCTGGGGCGTGCTTGCGGGCGTTGGTCAGCCCCTCCTGCACCACCCGGTAGGCGGTGCGACCGACGGACGCCGGCAGCGAACCGGTCGCCGCCGGCAGCCGGTTGTCCAGCGCGACCAGGGCGCCCGCCGCCCGGGACTCCCCCACCAGCTCCGCTATGTCGGCCACCCCGGGCTGCGGCCGGGTCGCGCCCGCCGACGGCACGTCGGCGGCCGGGCCGGAGCGCAGCACGCCCAGGATCTCCCGCAGGTCCTCCAGCGCCTGGTGGGCGCTGGACCTGATGGTGCCGGCGACCTCGGCCACCTCCGCGGAGCCCATGTCGGGCCGGATCTCCAGGGCCCCGGCGTGCAGGCTGACCAGGGTGATGCGGTGCGCCAGCGCGTCGTGCATCTCGCGGGCGATGTGCTCGCGCTCCCGGCCCCGGATCTGGTCCGCCCGCAGCGCGGCCTCCGCCTCCGCGCGCTCGGCGCGCTCGCGCAGCGAGTCCACCAGCTCGCGCCTGGCCCGCACCACCATGCCCCAGGCCACGAAGGGCGTGATGACGACGAGCGACAGCACGGCCGAGAAGACCGCGAGCCCCACGTCGGTGTAGCCGGCCTCGACCAGGTCGGGGTCCGGGTGGACCACCGCGAAGGGGATGCTGCCCACGGCGTGCGCCACGGTGAGGGCCGCCGCGACCCGCCACGACCTGCGCACCGCCACCGTGAACAACGACACCAGCACGGCGCCGGCCACCAGCTCGGTGAACAGGCCCGCCACCAGCACCAGCACGGACACCAGCACCGGCCGCTGCCGGCGCCTGGCGAGCAGCAGCGAGCCCGCCACCCCCAGGGCCAGGGCCGCGCCCAGGTAGGGCTCCGAGAACCTGGGATCGCCCCACGAGTCGGCGAAGAGCAGCAGCACGAGCAGCAGCGACAGGGTGACGCAGGTGACGTCGACCACCAGGTCACGCCGGCGGGAGCGCGCCGCCGACCTCATGACCGCACCAGCGGGCGCCAGTACTGCCGGACGGCCTCGTCCCGCACCGCGTACCCCAGCTTCTCCACCTCCAGCCGCAGCTCCGCTATGTCCTCGGCGGCCTTCTTCCGCAGCGCCACCTCCCTCGCCTTCAGCAGCGCGTTGACCGCCGACGGCACCTCGGGGGTGTCGGGCACCCAGCGCCGGTAGAGGTCGGCGTAGGGGTCGGCGTCGGCCCACGGGTAGCCGTGGGCGGCGAAGGCCCGCGCGACGTCCGCCGGCCGCTCCTCGCTCGTGTCCCGCAGCAGCTGCCGGGACTCGTGGTCCAGGATCACCAGCTTCTTCCCGTCCAGGAACACCACGTCGACGGCGGCCCGCTCGATGACCCGGGTGGTGTCGTTGATCTCGACGCGGATCCGCGAGTCGCTGAGCGTGACCTTGAGGCTGGTGGCGAACGCGATCACCACCAGGACCAGCCCTGCCAGCAGCCCGAGCCCGGCGAGCACGGCCCCCACCCAGCGGCTCTCGAACGAGGCCACCAGCTCGAAGGGGCCGCGCATCGGCATCCACGGCAGGCCCATCACCCAGTCCGAGACGGGCGGCAGCAGGAGGCCGAGCCCGGCCCCCAGCGCGGGGGCGCCGATGAGCAGGACCAGCCGGTCCGCCAGGGGCAGCCACAGCCGGGTGGTCGGTTCCTTCGCCTCGGTGGGCATCGCGCGCTCCTCGTCCTCTCGTCTCCGCCCGGGCACGGTCCGGGTGGACACGGCTCGACGCTATGTCCTCGGTCACCCTCCGCGACAGTCATCCAAAGTCGGAACCTCGGGCCCCGCATCCCTGACTTTCGTCATGAACTCAATGACCGAAAGGCGACTTAGTTCCGCAACCGAGCAGGGCATGGACACGCCGCTTAACACGTAGGCAACATGTGGCGCCCTCAACTCCCGACCAGATGTTCGACGAAAGGCGGCGTCCCGTGCGCCTGCGTGTACTCCTGTCGCTGCTGTCGGCGACGCTGATCGTGCTGGTGGTGCCTCCGCTCCTCAGCGACGAAAGCTCCGCCGGCACCGGCACCAACATCCCGGGCCTGCGCTTCATGGTGCCCAACACGCCGGGCGGCGGCTACGACATCACCGCCCGCACCGCGGCGCGGGCCGCCGAGGACGCGGGGCTCAGCAGCGGCATAGAGGTCTTCAACCTGCCGGGCGCCGGCGGCACCGTCGGCCTGAGCAGCCTCGTCGCCGACCACGGCAACGGCCGGCTCGCGATGTCGATGGGCCTCGGCGTGGTGGGCGCGGTGCACACCAACCACACCAGCTCCACCCTGGCGGACACCACCCCGATCGCCCGCCTCACCCAGGAGCCGGACATCGTGGTCGTCCCCGCCGACTCCCCGTACCAGAGCTTCGAGGACCTGCTCGCCGACTGGCAGGCCGACCCCGGCTCGCTGCCCGTGGGCGGCGGCTCGTCGCCCGGCGGCCCCGACCACCTGGCGCCCATGCTGATGGCCGAGGCCGCCGGCATCGACCCGCGCGGCGTCAACTACATCTCCTACGACGGCGGCGGCGAGCTGCTGGCCTCCGTGCTCGGCGGCCAGGTCGCCTTCGGCGTCTCCGGCGTCGGCGAGTACCTGGACCAGATCGAGGCCGGCGAGCTCCGCGTGCTCGCCGTGACCAGCGGCGAACGCGTCGAGGGCCTGGACGCGCCGACCCTCACCGAGGCCGGCGTCGACGTCACCTTCACCAACTGGCGCGGCGTCGTCGCGCCGCCCGGCCTGACCGACGCGGAGCGCGAACGGCTGACCAACCTCGTCACCGAGCTGCACGACTCGGCCGAGTGGCAGGAGGCGCTGGAGACCAACGGCTGGACCGACGCCTTCATCACCGGCGACGAGTTCGGCGACTTCCTGGCCGCCGAGGACGAGCGGGTGGACGGAATCCTGAGGGAGCTCGGGCTGTGAGCCACGCACCAGCGGCAGCCGCGCCGCACACACCAACCAAGAGCCGGAATCGCCGCTCGGGCGGAGAAGCGAACGAGGGAACGCTGTGAGCACTTCCGAATCGACCGCCGCCAGGCCCGGGCTGCGTGAGCGCCTGCGGGGCCGGTCAGAACTGGGCGTCAGCGCCCTGCTGCTCGCGCTGGGCCTGCTGGTGCTCGGCGACGTCATCACCATGAACACCGACTTCACCCAGCGCGGACCGGTCGGCCCCAAGACCGTGCCCACGGTGGTCGGCGTGGCGCTGCTGGTGGTCGCCGTGCTGCTCGCGATCGACGTGCTGCGCGGCGGTCGCGGCGAGGCCGAGGGCGGCGAGGACGTCGACCTCGACCGCCCCGGCGACTGGCGCACGGTCGCGCTGCTGGTCGGCGTCTTCCTCGGCAACGCCGTGCTGATCCAGCCCCTCGGCTTCCCCATCTCCGGGGCCCTGCTGTTCTGGGGATCGGCCTTCGCCCTCGGCAGCCGGGCCTACCACCGCGATCCGCTCATCGCGGCCGGCCTGTCCGTCGTCACCTTCTTCGTCTTCGACACCCTGCTCGGCACCCCGCTGCCCGGCGGCCCGCTGATGGAAGTGCTGTAGCCCCATGGACTCACTGAACTCGCTCATCGAGGGCTTCGGTACCGCCCTCACCCCCACCCACCTGCTGTGGGCCGCGGTCGGCGTGCTGCTCGGCACCGCCATCGGCGTGCTGCCCGGCATCGGCCCGGCCATGGCCCTGGCGCTGCTGCTGCCCGTCACCTACGCGCTCGACCCCACCGCCGCGTTCATCATGTTCGCCAGCATCTACTACGGCGGCATGTTCGGCGGCTCGACCACCTCGATCCTGCTCAACACCCCGGGCGAGACCGCGGCCGTGGTGGCCGCCATCGAGGGCCATCCGATGGCCCGCTCCGGCCGCGGCGCCCAGGCCCTGGCCGCCGCCGCCATCGGCCACTTCACCGGCGGCCTGATCGGCACCGTCCTGCTGGTGCTGCTCGCCCCGTTCGTCGCCGAACTGGCCGTCGACATCGGCGCGCCCGACTACTTCGCGATCATGGTGCTGGCGTTCATCGCCGTCACCTCGGTGCTCGGCAGCTCCCGCATCCGCGGCTTCGCCTCGCTGCTGATCGGCCTCACCATCGGCCTGGTAGGGCTCGACCGCCTCACCGGCCAGCAGCGGCTGACGTTCGGCACCCTGGAGCTCGCGGACGGCATCGACGTGGTGATCGTCGCGGTCGGCCTGTTCGCCATCGGCGAGGCCCTCTACGTGGCGCTGCACCTGCGGCAGGGCACCCAGAAGCCCATCCCGGTCGGCCGGCCCTGGCTGGGCAGGGACGACCTGCGCCGCACCTGGAAGCCGTGGCTGCGCGGTCCGCTGATCGGCTTCCCGTTCGGCGCCGTCCCGGCCGGCGGCGCGGAGATCCCCACCTTCCTCTCCTATGTGACGGAGAAGCGGCTCTCCAAGCACAAGGACGAGTTCGGCAAGGGCGCCATCGAGGGCGTCGCCGGCCCCGAGTCCACGGCCTCCGCCTCCGCCTCGGGCACCATCAGCGCCATGCTGACGCTCGGCCTGCCGACCACGGCCACCACGGCCGTGATGCTGGCCGCCTTCCAGACCTACGGCATCCAGCCGGGACCGCTGCTGTTCGAGCGCGAGTCCAGCCTGGTGTGGGCGCTCATCGCCTCACTCTTCGTCGGTCTGGTGATGCTGCTCGCGCTCAACCTGCCGCTGGCGCCCCTGTGGGCCAAGCTGCTGCGCATCCCCCGCCAGTACCTCTACGCCGGCATCCTGTTCTTCGCCGCCGTGGGCGCGTACGCGGTGAGCTCGCAGCCGCTCGACCTGGTGATCCTGCTGATCATCGGCCTGGTCGGACTGCTGATGCGGCGGTTCGGGCTGCCCGTGCTGCCCGCCGTCCTCGGCGTGATCCTCGGCCCCTCCGCCGAGCTCCAGCTGCGCCGCGCCCTGCAGATCAGCGACGGCAGCCTGACCGGTCTGGTCAACTCGCCGTTCGCCGTGACGGTCTACGCCGTGGTCGGCGTGATCCTGCTCTGGCCGCTGCTGCGGAAGGCGCTGCCGCGCCGCGACCGCACGCCGGTGGCGTAGCCACCGCCCACCGACCGCCGCCCCTCGGCTTTCCCCCCCGTCGCCGAGGGGCGGCGCCATGTCGTCGACGGGCGGTACGGTGGGAGCATGGGGGACGACCGTGAGCAACAGCGGCCGGTCGCCGGTGCGTTGCGTCGGGCGCTGCGCACGGTGGCCTGGCTGGCGCCGCTGGTGTTCGCCGTGGTGACGGCGGCCGCGCTGATGATCGCGCACCTCGGTGGCGACGACATCTCCTACAACCCGCCGCCCGATCCTGGGCCCACCGCCGACAGCAGCGCGCCCCCGCCGCCAGCGCCCACCGAAGCGCCCCCGACCGATGCCGAGACGGACGCCGAGGAGGCCCATCGAGCCCTCCGCGACAGCGAAGGGATCCTCGACCACCTCGGCTCGGCCGCCGCCATCGGCGCCGTCGCCGCGCTGATCACCGCGCTCGGCACGGCCGCCGCCCGGGTGATGGTGGCCATGGGGCAGCTCAGGCTCGCCAACGCCAACGCCGAGGCCATCCGCGCCGGCCGGCCGCCGGCGCTCGGTCCCGAGGACGGGCCCGAGGCCGAGCCGGGCTCACCCGCCTGACGCCGCGCCCGCTCAGCGCCGGAACGGCATGCCGTCGTGCGTCGACCTGAGGAACGGCTCGGCCACCTCGCCGGCCGTCAGCGCGGCGTAACTCCCGGGCCTGCGGAAGGCGTTGCCCCAGGTCTCCCGGCGCCGGTAGGAGCGCAACGCCGCGAGGTCGAAGACCGCGGGGTAGACGCCGGCCGCCTCGCCCGCCTCGATCACCAGCATGTCCCGCGACCCGGCCGGCCCGAACGCCATGCCGTCGAAGGCGATCGAGTGGCCCCAGCCGAGGCCCGCGTAGTTGGCCATCGCCACCGCCAGCATGTTCTCGAAGGAACGGGCGCGGAACTGGGACAGCCTGTTGACCTCCAGGTCGCAGGCGTTGGGCGTCAGCACCAGCTCGGCGCCGGCCAGCATCAACGACCTGGCGCTCTCCGGGAACTCCCGGTCGTAGCAGATCATCGCGCCCACCCGCACCTCGCCGGCGGCGGTGTCCAGGGTGGCCACGTCGAAGGAGCCGCCCGGGGTGAGCTCGACCTCCGGACGGGCGAACGCGCAGGTGTGGACCTTGGCGTGGGTCAGCACGAGTCGCCCGTGCCGGTCTGTCAGGAACAGGGTGTTGCGCGGCGCGCCCGCCCACCGCTCCAGGCAGGTGAGGGCGATGGCGATCCCCAACTCGGCCGCCAGCGCGCGGAAGTGCGCCACATAGTCGGAGTCGGCGGTGACCGGCTCGCCGCGCCAGGCGGGCTCGCCCTCGGCCCCGGCGACGGGCGGGTGGCCGGCCCAGAGCTCCGGGTGCCGGTAGACGGTCCCGATCGGCTCCGCCGAGTGGTAGCCGTTGCTCCACATCTCGGGGAAGAGCGCGATGTCGGCACCCAACGCCGCGGCCCGCCGGCAGGCGGCCTCGCCCGCCTCCCGGGTGACGGTCAGATCGGGCTCGGGACGGTCGAGTTGGAGCAGGGCGACGGTCAGTGTGGTCACGGTGCGGTGGTCCTTCCTTCGCTGACGGTGCTGGCTCACTGCGTGCGTCTGGCGTCGGAAGGAGTCGGGGGTGCCCGCGGCAGGACGGGCAGGCGTCAAATCATGTGATCAGCCTAACCCGGGCCTGACCCGGGCGGGGGCGAGACCTCTGCCCTGCACCGCTGAGGTCTCGCCCACTGCTGGCGAGTGTGCCGGAATCGCCGGGAAACGCCATGGGGCAGCGACGGGATTCGGTCGCGATGAGTGGCATGTTCACTACCAACGGTCAGCTGGGGGTCGGCCCCTCGGAACGCCCAAGCACCGCCTCCACACCGCTCACGCCCGCCGACCGGCGTGATGTCCGGGGCGCCTGAGGCCACCCCCAACACGGCCGGAATTCGCGAGGGTCGCGCCAACCTCACCGGAACGGCGCCAGCCGGGCCGCCAACTCCGCGATCCCCGCCGGACCGACCCGGCAGCAGCCACCGATCAGCCTGGCCCCCGCGTCCCGCCAGGCGACCGCGTACTCGGCCGGCGACCGCCCCCTCCCCCGCCAGCGACGCCCCGCCGCGTCCCACTCCTCACCACTGTTGGGGTAGGCGACCACCGGCTTGCCCGTGGTCGCCGCCGCCACCTCGACCGCGGGCAGGACCTCCTCCGGCGCACAGCAGTTGACGCCGACCGCCAGCACCCGGTCGTCGCCGGCGGCCAGCGCGAAGGCCTCCTCCAGCGACTGCCCGGCGCGGGTCCGCCCACCCTCCACGGTGTACGACAGCCACACCGGCACCCCGCACCCCTCGGCCGCCCGCAGCAGCGCCTCCGCCTCCACGACGTCCGGCACCGTCTCCAGCGCCAGCACGTCCGGGCCCGCGGCGGCCAGCGCCGCGATCCGCGGCCGGTGGAACCGGACGAGCTCACCGACGCTCAACCCGTACCGGCCGCGGTACTCGCCGCCGTCCGCCGCCACGGCGCCATAGGGCCCCACCGAACCGGCGACCCACACGCGCCGCCCGCCGGCCGCCGCCCTGGCCAGCCGCACGCTGTCCCCGAACAGCCGCTCGGCGGCGGCCCGGTCGACGCCGTGCCGGGCGAAGCCCTCGAACGACGCCTGGTAACTGGCCGAGATCAACACCTCGGCGCCGGCGCGGACATACGCCGCGTGCGCCGCGCGGACCGCCGCCTGGTCCTCCACCAGCAGACGGGCCGTCCACAGCTCACCGGCCACGGCGTGGCCCTGGGCGACGAGCTCGTTGGAGAGCCCGCCGTCCAGCACCAGGGGACGACCGGTGAGCGGCGGCGCGGACACGTCAGCCCAGCTGGGGCGCGACCTGCGACGCGATCACGTCCAGGTGGTCCAGGTCGGACAGGTCGAGGATCTGGAAGTAGAACCGGCTGGCGCCCGCCTCGGCGTAGCGGCCGATCTTGTCCACCACCTCGGCCGGGGTGCCGGCCAGGCCGTTGCGCTTGAGCTCGTCCACCTCCCGGCCGATCGCGGCGGCGCGGCGCGCCACCTCGACGTCGTCCTTGCCCACGCAGGCCACCAGGGCGTTCGAGTACACCAGGTCGTCCGGCTTGCGCCCGGCCTCCTCGGCGGCCCGCCGCACCCGCTCGAACTGCGCGGCGCTGTCCTCGACCGAGGCGAACGGGATGTTGAACTCGTCCGCGTAACGAGCGGCCAACGCCGGGGTGCGCTGCTTGCCCATGCCGCCCACCAGGATCGGCAGCTTCTCCTGCACCGGCTTCGGCAGCGCCGGCGAGTCCGCCAGCTGGTAGTAGGTGCCGTCGTAGGAGAACGTCTCCCCCTCCGGCGTGCCGAACAGGCCCGTCACGATGGCCAGCTGCTCCTCCAGGCGGGGGAACTTCTCGGCCGGGAACGGGATGCCGTACGCCGTGTGCTCGGCGGCGAACCAGCCGGCGCCGAGACCGAGTTCGACCCGGCCGCCGGACATGGCGTCGACCTGCGCCACCTGGATGGCGAGCACGCCGGGCAGCCGGAAGGTGGCGGCGGTCATCAGGGTGCCGAGCCGGATCCTGCTGGTCTCGCGGGCCAGACCGGCCAGCGTCAGCCAGGCGTCCGTCGGGCCCGGCAGGCCGCTCACCTCACCCATCTTCAGGTAGTGGTCGGACCGGAAGAAGGCGTCGAAGCGGAGGTCCTCCGCGGCCTTGGCGACGGAGAGGAGGGTGTCGTAGGAGGCGCCTTGCTGGGGCTCGGTGAAGATACGGAGATCCATGCGGGCATTCTCCCCCGGCGCCGAAGCGCCGCCGGCCGCGCCCGGCCCTGGCGCCGGGGGAGAATG